>DASUSR010000095.1:0-10023 GCA_036375015.1 Gemmatimonadales bacterium | reverse complement strand
GAGGCGACGATCCTGCGCCTGGGACTGCGCTCCCACCCCGAGGGCGGCTACTACCGGGAAACATTCCGGAGCTCGGTCACGGTGACGCTTCCGGACGGTCGGACACGCGCCGCATCCACCGCGATCCACTATCTGCTGCCGAGCGGCGCGCGGAGTGTGTGGCACCAAATTCCCTTCGACGAGGTCTGGCACCACTACGAAGGCGGGGCGCTCTGGCTCTACCGGCTGGGGCTCGGCCGGGTGCGGCTCGACCGGGAGCAGCCCCAGGCCGTGGTGCCCGGCGGCGTGTGGCAGGCGGCGGAGCCCGAGGGCGACGGGGTGCTGGTGGGCTGCACCGTGGCGCCGGGCTTCGAATTCTCCGATTTCACCCTGGGCAGGCCGGAGGAGCTGATCGAAGCGTTCCCGGCCGATGAGGCACTGATCCGGCAGCTGGGCCGATGAGGCCCGCGCTCGCGGCGGCGTGGTTGTGGCTGCTCTCCGCGTCAGCAGTCGCGGCGCAGGCGCCGCGCCATGCCGTGACGGTGAGCGCGGAGCCGGCAGTGCCGCTCAAGGGGAGTGTGGCCTGGCTGCGCGTCGAGCCGGAGCCCTCCGCGGATGCACCGCTGCGCGCGGTGGACGGCGAGGCGGCCGGCGAGCCGCTCCACTTCACCCCGGACGAAGGCGGCTTCGCCGCGCTGATCGGGGTTCCGCTCGCGGACGCCGATTCGCTGGACCTGCTCCTCCGGCTCTCGTGGGAGGGCCGGACCGACACGACCCTCGTGGCGCTGGTGCTGGCGCAGCCGGATCACCGCAGGGAGCGTCTGCGGGTGGCGCCCCGGATGGCCAGGCCGGACAGCGCGGCGCAGGCGCGGATCGAGCGCGAGCTGGCGCAGAGCCGCGAGGTATCCCGGCGCTCCCACGACACGCCGCGGCAGTGGTCCGGCCCGTTCCGGCTCCCCCGCCCGAGCCGGATCACCAGCGTGTACGGTACCGCGCGCGAGTTCAACGGCGAGATCGCCAGCCGCCACCTGGGCACCGACTTCGCGGGCGCGGTGGGGGCGCCGGTGCGGGCCGCGGGACGCGGGGTGGTCGCGCTGGTGGCCGATTTCTATCTGGCCGGACGGGCGGTGTACCTCGACCATGGCGCAGGCCTGGTGACCGGATACTTCCACCTGAGCAGGATCGACGTCGCCCAGGGCGATACGGTAGCCGCCGGGGACCCGATCGGCGCCGTGGGACGCAGCGGACGGGTGACCGGGCCGCATCTGCACTGGATCGCGCGCTACGGCACGATCACCGTGGACCCGATGAGCCTGGTCCGGCTCACTCGGGAGCCCGGCCCGGGGGAGGCCCGCGTGAGCGAGCGGTCGCCGTGAGGATCGCGCTCGCCTCGGATCACGCCGGGTTCCGCTACAAGGAGCGGCTGCGGACCGGCCTGGCGAACCTTGGCCACGAGGTGGACGATCTGGGCACCCACTCCACCGATCCGGTGGATTATCCGCTGGTGGTGCGGCCCGCGGCGCTGTCGGTCGCCTCGGGCCGGTGTGAGCGGGGCATCGTGATCGGCGGGTCGGGCAACGGCGAGGCGATGGTGGCGAACCGGGTACCCGGCGTCCGGTGCGCCGTCTGCTGGAGCGTGGAGTCGGCCCTGCTCGCGCGGCGGCACAACGACGCCAACCTGCTCGCGCTGGGAGAGCGCCTCATCGCCGAGGCGGAGCTGATGCCGATCGTGACGGCGTGGCTGACCACCGCCTTCGAGGGCGGGCGGCACGCCAGGCGGATCGCGCTGATCGACGACCACCGCGCCTAGCCTACCTTCGTCCTCAGCTTCTCCTGGAGCACCGGCTGCACCCCTTTGGGGTCGGCCTTGCCCTGGCTCCGCTTCATCACCTGGCCCACGAAGAATCCCATGAGCTTGGTCTCGCCCCCGCGGAAGCGGGCCACCTCGGCGGGATGGGCGGACAGCACTTCCTCCACCCAGGACGCGAGCGCGCCCTGGTCGCTCACCTGCACCAGCCCGAGCCGCTCCGCGACCGCCCTGGGCTCGCCGTCCCGCGTCTGGGCCAGCTCGGCGTAGACCCGCTTGGCGGCCTGATGACTCACCACCCCCTCGCGCACCAGGCCGATGAGGGAGGCGAGACGGCCGGGCGGGACGGGGAACGCACCGGACTCGTTGAAGGTCGTCATCACGTCGCCCATGACCCAGTTGGCCGCGGTCTTGGGCTCGACACCCGCCACGACCACCGCCTCGAAGTACTCGGCCAGCGGCGCCTCGCTGGTGATCACCCTGGCGTCGTAGGTCGGCAGGCCCAGCGAGGTCTCCAACCGGACCCGCCGCGCCTCGGGGAGCTCGGGCAGCGCGGCCCGCTGCTCGGCGATCCACCCGGAGGTCAACACCAGCGGCGGCAGGTCGGGATCGGGGAAGTAGCGGTAGTCGTGGCTCTCCTCCTTGGAGCGGATCGGCCGCACCTGGCCGGTGCCGGCATTGAAGAGCAGCGTCACCTGCTGCACGCGCTGGCCCGCCTCCAAAAGCGCCGCCTGCCGGCCACGCTCCGCCTCGAGCGCCCGCTCGACGTTGGCGAAGGAATTCATGTTCTTCACCTCGGTCTTGGTGCCGAGACGAGTCTCACCCGGGCGCCGGATGGAGATGTTGGCGTCCACCCGCAGGCTTCCCTGCTCCATGCTGCACTCGCTGACGCCCGCGTAGACCAGAATCTGCCGCAGCGCCGTCAGGTAGGCGCGCGCCTCCGCGGGAGAGCGGAGGTCGGGCTCGCCGACGATCTCCGCCAGCGGGATCCCCGCCCGGTTGAGGTCCACCGCGGTCTTGCCGGGGAAGCGGTCGTGGAGGAGCTTGCCGGCGTCTTCCTCGAGGTGCAGGCGGGTGATGCCGATCTCGATCCGTCCACGGTCCGGCGACTCGAACGCCACCCGGCCTCCGGTGGCGAGCGGCCGGTCGAACTGGGAGATCTGGTAGCCCTTGGGGAGGTCGGGATAGAAGTAATTCTTCCGGGCGAACACGCTGGTCTCGTGCACCGTGCAGCCGAGCGCCATCGCGGCGCGGGCACCGAGGCGGATGGCCTCCGCGTTGGGCACCGGCAGCGCGCCCGGGAGCCCGAGGCAGACCGGGCAGACGTTCGTGTTGGGCGGGTCACCGAAGCTGGTGCGGCAGGCGCAGAACATCTTGCTCCGCGTGCGGAGCTGCACATGCACTTCCAGTCCGATGACCGTCTCCCAGGACATCAGCGCACCTCCGCCTCGGCGGCGATCACCCGCTCGAGCGCGGCGGCCGCGGCGAGCAGACGCTCCTCGCCGAAGGACGGGGCGATGAGCTGCGCCCCGACCGGCAGGCCCTCGCTGCGGCCCGCCGGCAGGTTGAGCGCAGGCAGTCCCGCGAGGCTGATCGCGCTGACGAAGATGTCGGCCAGGTACATGGAGACCGGGTCGTCGGTCTTCTCCCCGGCCCGGAACGCCGGCGTCGGCGTCGTGGGGGTGAGCAGGAGGTCCACTCCGGACTCGAACGCCCGGCGGAAGTCGTCGGCGATGAGCGCCCGGGCCTGCTGCGCTTTCCTATAATAGGCGTCGTAGTAACCGGCGCTCAGGACGTAGGTCCCCACCAGGATCCGCCGCCGCACCTCGGGACCGAACCCTTGGCCCCGGGTGGCCTGGTAGACCGCGCGGAAGTCGCCGTCGGGACCGACCTTGCGCGGTCCGTAGCGAACGCCGTCGTAGCGGGCCAGGTTGGCCGCCGCCTCCGCCGGCGCGACGATGTAATAGGTCGGCACCGCGTAGGCCGAATGGGGCAGGGAGACCTCGCGCAGCTCGCCGCCCAGCTCGCGCACCAGATTTCGGACCCGCGCGAGGGCGGCGGCCACGCCGGGGTGCAGGTCGGGCGGGTAGTACTCCTCGGGCAGTCCGATCGTGAGCCCCCGCAGGTCAGGGAGCGGCTCGGGGACTCGCATCGGCGGCCGGTCCACGGTCGTGGCATCGAGCGGGTCGGGCCCGCTCATCACGCTCAGCACTCGGGCGGCGTCGTCCAGGGTGCGGCCGAAGACCGAGATGCAATCCAGCGAGGAGCCGAACGCCACCAGGCCGTAGCGGCTCACCCGGCCGTAGCTCGGCTTCACGCCCACCACGCCGCAGAAGCTCGCCGGCTGGCGGACCGAGCCGCCGGTCTCGGAACCGAGCGCCGCGGGCACCACGCCGGCGGCCACCAGCGCGGCGGACCCTCCGGACGAGCCGCCGGGCACCCGCGCGGGATCCAGCGGGTGCTTCACCCTGCCGAACGCCGAGTGCTCGGTGGAGGAGCCCATAGCGAACTCGTCGAGATTGGTCTTGGCCGCCACCATCGCGCCGGCCGCGCGGAGGCGGGTCACCGCGGTCGCCGTGTAGGGAGAGACGTAGCCCTCGAGGATCCGCGACGCACAGGTCGTGGGCTGCTCGACCGTGACGATGTTGTCCTTCACCGCGATCGGCATGGCGGCGAGCGGCCCCGGGGCGGCCATATCGTCCACCCGGCCGCCTTCCGCATCGAGCAGCGCCTGCGACCAGTGCAGCACCGCGTTCAGCGGCTCGGCCGCCCGGAGCCGCTCGCCGACCTGACGCGCAGCCGCCGCGCCGCTCACGCGTCCTCCATGGCGCCGTGCCGCGGCACCAGGAAGAACCCGTCGGCGAACTCCGGCGCCAGTGCCTCCGGCGGGTACGCCAGGGGCACCGGCCCCGGGAGGTCCTCGCGGAGCGCGGCGGCGGTTGGACCGGGGAGGAACGGCTCGGCCATCTGCTCGGTCGGCAGTCGCTCGAGCTGCGCCACGTAGTCCACGATCCGATTGAGCTGGCTCACCAGGCGCTCCAGCTCCTCTTCGGGGACGGCGAGCTCGGCGAGCCGTGCCGCGTGCCGCACTTCGTCGCGACCGATGCTCACGCGCTCTCCCATTCCCGCTCGAGGCCGGCGTAGGCGACGAGGAGCTGCTTGACGCCGACCTCCTCGTCGTCGAACGCCACGCTGACCTTGAGGTCCCGCCCCGTTCCGGTCAGCCCCTGGATGGTGCCGCTCCCGAATCGGCGGTGCCGCACCCGCTCGCCCTTGACGAAGCGCGGCGCGTCCTGGGACTCGTCGGCGGGACCGGCGGGCGGCGGGGCCGCGGCGCGGAAGGCCCCGCTCCGGGCGGCTCCGACCCGGCCCCACTGCCCCCCCACCCCACCGCCGCGCGGTCCCGTGGTCCAATCCGGCGTCCACAGCGACGTCGTGCGCCGCTCCTCTACGATGTGGGGCGGGATGGCCCTCAGAAAACGGGAGGCGATCCCCGGCCTGAGCTCGCCGCCGCGCCGGCGCGCGCGCGCCCAGGTCAGGTACAGCTTGTCCTTGGCCCGGGTCAGTCCCACGTAGCAGAGCCTGCGCTCCTCCTCGAGGCCGTCGGGCTGCTCCTCGGCGCGGGCGAGCGGGAACAGGCCGTGCTCGAGACCGGTCAACACCACCACCGGCCACTCGAGGCCCTTGGCCGTATGCAGCGTCATGAGAGTGACGCCCTGCTCGCTGCCCACCACGGTGTCCGCCGCCGAGAGCAGGGCGGCTTCGGCCAGGAACCGCTCGAGCGGCGTGCCCGACTCCGGGTCGTCGCTCACCTCTTCGGACCAGTCGGCGGCGCTGGCCACGAGCTCGCGCACGTTCTCCCAGCGGTCGGCGCCCTCGGGGCCTTCCGCGTGCAGGTAGGCCTCGTAGTCCACCGCGCGGATCACCTGCTCCAGGACGTCGGCCGGGGGCAGGCGCTGAGCGGCACCGGCGAGGCGGTCGATCAACTCGGCGAAGCGCCGGAACGCCTCGCGCACGTTGGGACGCAGATCCGGCACCCGGTCGGCGATGCGCGCGGTCTCGAGCAACGGCTTGCCCCACTGGATGGCCGTGCGTCCCAGGGTCGCGAGGCTGGTCTCGCCGAGACCCCGCCGCGGAACTCCCACGGCGCGGAGGAACGCCTCGTCGTCCGCCGGGTTCGCGATCAGCCGGAGGTACGCGAGGAGGTCCTTCACCTCGCGCCGTTCGTAGAAGCTGGTGGCCCCGATGAGACGGTAGGGCACGCCGGCGCGGCGGAACGCTTCCTCGAGGGCGCGCGACTGGGCGTTGGTGCGATAGAGGACCGCCATCTCGGCGTAGGCCCACTCGCCGGCGGCGCTGCGGCGCTCGAGCTCGCGCGCGACCCATTCCGCCTCGTCCCGCTCGTCCGCGGCCGCGAGCAGGGTGACCGACTCGCCGCCGCGCCGGCGGGTGGTGAGCGTCTTCCCGATGCGGCCGCTGTTCTCGGTGATGACACCATTCGCCGCGTCCAGCACCACCTGGGTCGAGCGGTAGTTCTCCTCCAAGCGCACCAGTCGGGCGCCCTCGAAGTCGCGGAGGAACTCCTGCATGTTGCGCACGTCCGCGCCGCGCCAGCCGTAGATGGACTGGTCGTCGTCGCCCACGGCGAAGACGTTGCCGTGGGAGCCGAGCCGGCGGATGAGCTCGTACTGCGCCTTGTTGGTGTCCTGAAACTCGTCCACCAGCACGAAGTTGAAGCGCGCCTGGTAGGCCCGGAGCCGGTCCGGGTGCTCCCGGAAGAGCGTGAGCGGGTGCAGCAGGAGATCGTCGAAATCCATGGCGTTCGCCGCCTTGAGGGCGGGACCCATGGCCCCGTACACGTCCGCGGCCACCTGGGCCAGCCGGTCGAAGGTCGAGCCGGCGGCGAGCTCGGCCGGCCCCACCATCCGGTTCTTCGCGGCGGAGATGAGCGACTGCACCGCGCGGGGCGGGAAGAGCTTGACCGAGTGTCCCCGCTGCTCCATCAGCCGCCGGATGAGCCCGAGCCGGTCATCCTCGTCGTAGATGGTGAACTGCCGGGTGAAGCCGAGCAGCTCGGCCTCGCGCCGGAGCAGCCGGGCGGAGAGGGAGTGGAAGGTGCCGATCCAGAGCCCCGACGGATCCCGGTCGAGCAGCCGGCCGATCCGGTGCTTCATCTCTCCGGCGGCCTTGTTGGTGAAGGTGACGGCGAAGATCCGCTCGGGCGGCACGCCGTGACGATCGATGAGCGCGGCGATCCGCATGGTGAGCACGCGGGTCTTGCCGGAGCCGGCCCCCGCGAGCACCAGGATCGGCCCGTGGACGTGCTCCACGGCGTCCCGCTGCGCGGGATTCAGGGCGAGCGCCAGCTCGGGCTCGGGTGTGTCGATCATGCGGCCGGATCGGCCAGCGGAAGTCGCATCAGGAAACAGGCTCCCTTTTCCGTCGTCTCGAGCAGCAGGCTGCCGCCGTGCGCGTCCTCCACCACGCGGCGCGACAGGGCGAGGCCGATGCCCCAGCCGCCGCGCTTGGTGGTGATCCCCGGCTCGAAGAGCGTGCGACGGATGTCCTTGGGCACTCCGGGACCGTCGTCGATCACGCGGACCTCGGCCATCCCCTGCTCCGCTCCGACCCGCAGGATAATCGTGCCGCTGCGTCCCTGCAGCGCGTCGATCGCGTTCTTCACCAGCGACTCCAGCGCCCACTCCAGCAGCACCGGATCCCCTTCCACCATGGGCCCCATGCCGGGCGCCTCGAGCCGCAGCTCGATGGGGTTGGCCCGGCGCGGCAGCCGCGGCCGGTAGTAGCCGGCCACCCGGTCCGCCAGCGCCCCGAGCCCGATCAGCTCGCGGCGGGCCGGGTTCCCGATCCGCTCGAAACGCCGCGCCACCCGCTCCAGCCGCTCGGCGTCCGCGGAGAGGTGGTCGGCCAGGTCCGGCGGCGGCGTGGGCCGCGAGCGCACCCGCTCGATCCAGCCCTGCAGGCTGGTGAGCGGCGTCCCCATCTGGTGCGCCGCCTCGCGCGCCATCGCCACCCAGAGCCGGTCGCGCTGCGCCGCCATCGCGCTGCGGTAGGCGAAGACCGCGACCGCCACCATGACGGCGATGGTGAGCGCCTGGAGGACCGCCAGCGCGGTGAGGTTGCGCTGGGCCGGCAGCGGCCCGTAGTGCACGGTGCCGATCGCCTCGTCCACGATCGGCGGGTTCTGCCGGTCAAGCTTGGCCACGTACGCCAGGACCCGCGGGTCGTCGAGCTCGGCCTCGAACGGGAGATTCGCCGCCGCGGTCACCTTGCCGGTGCGGTCGGTGACGATGAGCGGAATCCCGAGCGCGCGCACCTCCTCGCCCAGCCGCAGCAGCGCCTCGGCCTCGGCGCCGGGATCGGGATCGTTGAGCCCGCCGAACACCCCGGAGTAGAGCCGGCTGGTCGCGGTGGCGTCGGCCCTGAAGTGGCGGATGATGAGCAGTCCGGTGCCGAGACTCAGGCCCGCGAGCAGGGCCACGAGCAACACCGCGACGGTGGGCGCGAGGCGCTGGAGCCGCTCCCTACGCACCCGGGGCCAGGCGCTCGACACCGAGGTAGGGCACCAGCGCCTCCGGCACCCGCACCGAGCCGTCGGCGGCCTGGTTGTTCTCGAGGAGGGCGATGATGGTCCGCGGCAGCGCCACGCCGGACGCGTTCAGCGTGTGGACGAACTCCGGCTTGGCCCTGGGCGCCGGACGGTAGCGGATGTTGGCCCGGCGGGCCTGAAAGTCGGTGAATACGCTCGAGCTGGACGCCTCGAGCCAGGTGCCCACTCCCGCCGCCCAGACCTCGAGGTCGTAGGTGCGGGCGCTGGCGAAGCCGGTGTCACCCGAGGCGAGGGCCAGCACGCGGTAGGGGATGCCGAGCCGCTGCAGCACCGTTTCGGCGTGTGCGGTCATGCGCTGATGCTCCGCCTCGGAGTCCTCCGGCCGGGCGAAGCGCACCAGCTCCACCTTGTCGAACTGATGGACGCGGATGAGCCCACGGGTGTCCTTGCCGTGGGCGCCGGCCTCCCTGCGCCAGCACGGGGTGTAGGCGACGAACCCGCAGGGCAGCGCCGAGCCCTCGAGAATCTCGTCCCGATAGATGTTGGTGACCGGCACCTCCGCCGTCGGAATGAGGAAGAGATCGTCCGCCGGCGTCGCGTAGAGGTCCTCCTCGAACTTGGGCAGCTGGCCGGTCCCGGTCAGCGTGGCGCGATTCACCAGGTACGGCGGTGCGATCTCGACGTAGCCGTGCTCCCGGGTGTGCAGGTCGATCATGAAGGCCACGAGCGCCCGGATCAGCCGCGCGCCCAGACCGCGGAAGAGCGGGAACCCCGAGCCGGCCAGCTTGGCGCCGGTCGGCAGATCGAGCAGGCCGAGCGCGGCACCGAGCTCCCAGTGGGGACGGGGGACGAAGTCGAAGCGGGGCGGCTCGCCCCAAGTGCGGATCACCGTGTTGGCCGACGCGTCGCCGTCCGGCACGTCGTCGAGCACCAAGTTGGGGAGCGACAGGGCGCGCTGCTCCAGCTCCGCGTCGATCTCGCGCAGGCGGGCATCGAGCGCCTTGACCTCCTCGCCGGAGGCCTTGAGACGGCTCATCAGCTCGCCGGCCTCCTCGCCGGCCCGCTTCCGGCGTGCCACCTCCTCGGTCGCAGTGTTGCGCTCGGCCTTGAGCCCTTCGACCCGGACCAGCAGCTCCCGGCGGCGCCGGTCGAGCTCGAGCAGCTCGTCCAGCACCACGATGATGCCGGGGTCGCGCCGCCGCAGGAGGATGGCTCGGCTCCCCTCGGGATCCTGGCGCAGTCGCTTGAGATCGATCACGAGACGTCAGCGGTCGGGGAAGCCGGGCTCGAGACCCTTGTAGCCGCAGTTCCGGTTGGCCAGCACCTTGAGGTGCATGAGGTTTCCATCGAACTCGAGGATCTCGATCTTGGCGTAGAGCGGCACGCCGAGCGAGCTGCAGAGGACCCGGGACCGCACGATGTAGCGGTCGCCGGCCTCGATCGGGACCGGCTCGTCGGTGACGTATCCGTTGCTGCTGGCGACCACGATGGCATCGAACGCCTCGTCGCGGCGCTGCAGACCGGGGTCGGCGGTGTTGGTGCTGGGCAGCCCGAGCGCGGCCCGGGGCAGGAGCACCCTTCGGCCGCCGGGCTCGATGTTGTAGGCGAAGTCGAAGCCGGCGTCCAGGTCGGTGCGAATGGCGCCTTCCTCCACCGCGAAGCCGCTCGG
>DASUSR010000094.1:0-9375 GCA_036375015.1 Gemmatimonadales bacterium | reverse complement strand
ACCACGGTCACCTGGTCGGACCGGAGCTCGTCGAGCACCCCGTCGAATCCGGGCTCCCCCTGGTGGAACGTCACGGCCACCTCGTCGAACAGCCGCCGCACGCGCACCGTCTCGGCGAGCCGGCGGACCAGCGCGTTGGCCGAGGGGTCCCGGCGCGAGCCGTGGGCGGCGAGCACCAGCGCCCTCACGAGGCCACCGGGAGCTGGATCAGGTCGGCGGTCTCGTCCTCCCGGCCGGTGATCGCGAGCCGCGGCTCGGTCCGTCCGACGATGCGCTGGTAGAACGTGCCCAGCCCCTCGCCACCTTCGCGCTCCGCCGCCCAGCGGGCCAGCAGCGGCCGCACGGTCGCGACCAGCTCCTCGAGCCGGACCTCCCCGCGGTACAGATCCACCAGCCGGTCGCCCGCGAGACCGCCGCCCACGTACACGTTGTAGAGGCCGAGCGACCGGCCGACGAACGCGAGGTCCGCGGTGTAGGGGCGGGCGCAGCCGTTGGGGCAGCCGGTCACCCGCACCGTGAGCGGCGCGTCCCGCAGCCCCAGCGCGGTGAGCTCGGCCTCGAGGTCGTCGAGCAGGCCGGGCACCGCGCGCTCCGACTCGGCCACCGCCAGACCGCAGGTCGGCAGGGCGGGGCAGGCCATCGAGTAGCGGCGCACCGCGGAGAGCTCCGCGGCCGGGGTGACGCCGTGCGCCCGGAGCAGGTGCTCCACCTCGTCGAGGCTCGCCTGGTCCAGGTCGGTCAGCAGCAGGTTCTGCTGCGCGGTGAGGTGGACGCCCGGCCGGAGCCGGGCGACGATCTCCCGCAGCGCCGTCTTGAGCCGCGCGCCGGCGGTGTCGGCGATGCGGCCGCTCTGGATGAACACGCCGTAGAACCAGCGCCCGTCGGCCTGGCGGTGGCGGCCGAGGTGGTCGTGGAACGGGAGCGGCGGGAGCGGGACGGGGTCGCCGAGCGCAAAGGACGCGCGTCGCCGGAACTCGTCCCGGAAGCGCTCCAGTCCCCACTCCGCCAGCAGGTACTTGAGCCGGGCGTGGCGCCGGTCGGACCGGTTGCCGGCATCGCGGAAGATCGCCGCGACGATCCGCACCGCGTCCACCCCGTGTGCCGCCGGCACGAAGCCGAGCGGCTGGGCCAGCCGGGCCGTGGTGTCGGCCTTGTTGTGGGTCATGCCGAGGCCGCCGCCCACCAGCAGGTTGAAGCCCCGGATCTGCCCGGCCTCCACGACCGCCAGCAGGCCGACGTCCTGGGCCCAGATGTCCACGCAGTTGTCGTTCGACAGGCCCACCGCGGTCTTGAACTTCCGGGGCAGGTACTGGGTGCCGTAGAACGGCTCTTCCGGCTCGCCGCCGGGCTGCTTCTCGCCGTCCAGCCAGATCTCGTGGTAGGCGCGCGACGCGGGGCGGAGCTCCCGGGCGAGCGCCTCCGCCACGGCCCGCACCGCGGCGTGGTCGGCGTCGCCCAGAGGGGCGGCGCAGCCCATCACGTTCCGCTGCACGTCGCCGCAGGCGGAGACGGTGGTCAGCAGCTCCCGGTTGATCTCCGCGACGGTGGGCTTGAGATCGCCCTTGAGCACGCCGTGGAATTGGAAGCCCTGCCGGGTGGTCACCCGCAGGGTGCCGTTGGCGTGGCGGTCGGCCAGCGCATCGAGCGCGAGGTACTGTCCGGCGGTCACCGCGCCGGCGGGGATCGCCACCCGCACCATGAACGAGTACGCCTTCCCCTCGCCCGAGGCCTCCCGGCCCCGCCGCTCGTCGCGCGAGTCCTGCTGGTAGGTGCCGTGGAACTTGAGCAATTGGACGTCGTCGTGCCCGAAGTGGGTCGCGTCGGAGGCGAGGGTCTCCGCGATGGTGCCGCGGAGCTGGTTCCCCTGCCGCTTGGCGATCTCTACCTTGGACTCTCCCATCACGCCTCTCTCCGCAGCTGCACGAACTCCCGGGTCACCGGGTGCAGGCCGCATTCGGTTTTGTCCGTGCCGGCCCACCGGCCGGCCCGGCTGTAGGTGGCCGCGGTCGCGCCGGCCACCGGCGCGGTGCAGTGGGTGCAGCCCAGGGTCGGGTAGCCGCGCTCGTGCAGCTCGTTGTAGGGCACGTCGCGCTCCCGCACGTAGCGCCACACCCGGGGACGGTCCCAGGCGACCAGCGGGTTCACCTTCAGCACCCGGTACTCCGAATCCCACTCGATCAGGCCGGTCGCCGCGCGGGTGGGCGACTGGCTGCGGGTGAGTGCGGTCATCCAGACGTCCACCTCGCCGAGCACCCGGCGCATGGGCTCCACCTTGCGGAGCCGGCAGCAGGCGTCGGGATCGCGGCGCCAGAGATCGGGGCCGTGCCGCGCCTCCTGCTCCTCGGGCGTGAGACCGGTGCCCCGGTTCTCGAACCGCAGGTGCGGATAGCGGGCCGCGAGCCGGTCGCGCAGGCGGTAGGTCTCGGGGAAGAGGAACATCGTGTCCAGCCACACCACCCGGACCTCGCGACCGTGGCGTGCCACCAGGTCGATGAGCGCGCATCCCTCGAGCCCGAAGGCGGTCGTGACCGCCAGACGCGGGCCCGCAAAGCGCTCGAGCATCCAGCCGATGATCTCCTCGGGCGGCAGGCTCTCGGCGAGCGGCACCGGCCCGGCGTCGGCAACCGTCATGCTGTGACGTCACCTCGATACAGGGCAAACAAAAAAGCCCGCAGGACACTTCCTGCGGGCTGAGTACACTCGGATGCTGCGCGAGCCGCTAGGAGGTCCCCTCGGGTCCGTGAACCGGAGCACAACAACACATCACGCACGCGGTGGCGGCGCGGTGCGGATTGCGGAACGGAAGACCGAAGCGGCGGCTCATGCAGACAGGGTACCGTTTCGCGGAGACGTTGTCAACCGGCCGCTCAGTTGTCGAGGGTGGTGTCGGTGACGGCGGTATCGGCCACGATGCTGTCGTTGTTCTCGGCGATGCTGTCCATCACTGCGACCGTGTCCGCCACCGGGGCTCCGGCGGCCGCCACGGTATCCACCGTCGCGTTGGCGGGCGCCGCGGCCTCGGGCGTGGGGGCGGGCTTGTTGCAGCCGGCGAGCAGCAGCGCGGCCGCGGCGAAGGTGAGAGCGGAACGGGGGGACATGGGCGACTCCGAGTCAGAAGCTGACGGTACGAACAAGTGGACCGTCGGCGCCAAGGCAAGCGGCGTTCCAGCGGGAGGGCTCGAACGCAGATCTACGTGGGACAAGCGGTTGGGACTTCGGGGCGGACCGGCCGCGGAGCCGGAGCGCGACGGGAATGTCGGCGGGGCCCGCCGCGGCCTACGAAAATGTCGGGCTCAGCTCCCCGAGTTTCGGTCGGCCTCGCTCAGGGGCAGGCAGGAGAGGATCCGCGCGGCGCGCTGGGAGCCGGTGGGGTGCCAGGCGTCGAACCGGCGGGGCCCCATCCGGACGAAGAACTCGAGCGCGGCCTCGACCGCCTCGGGATCGTGCTCGCCGAGGGTCGCCGCCGCGTAACAGTCGGCCTCGAGCTCCTGCCGCTGCCGGATGGTGTCGAGCTCGCCGTCGTGCACCAGCGCGCCGCCGCTGTGGCCGGCGTGGATGTGGCCGTACTCGTGGGCGAAGAAGAACGCGGTGAGCTCGGGGCCCACGCGGTCGAGGAGGACGGGATTGTAGTAGATCGTGGGGCGACCCTGTACGAACGTCACCAGCGCGACGTCACGAAGGGTGTCGCTGGGCACCTGGCGCACGTCGATCAGCCGCTGCACGGCGTGCGCCGGCACCGGCAGCAATGCCGGCGCGAGCAGCAACCCGATGGCGGTGACGATCCCTGACCGGCGCATGGCTCACCCGCACTCCGAATGAAGGACACGACAGCACCCTCACAATTCATGATGCGAAGCGGGAGGGCGGTAGCGGACGTCACGACGGGACGGTGCGCTGGCGCGATAATGAAGGCAAAGCGCGTGCCGTTCGTGCGAGTGATGGGACCGAGAGAGCGCCAAGTCCGGTCGGGACAGACAGATGGTCGCGGGGTCCGGGGCCCCCGCATGCGGCTGCGACCGGCTTGTGCGCTCCTGTCACAAGGTGCAGCCCGCACCTCGGCGCCGCGCGCGGGGCGCTAGCCCGGGCCGCCGGTCCAGGCCGCCCGCTCCTCGTCCCGGAGATCGGGTGCGACGCTCCGGCGCTCGCGCCCCGATCGGAGCGCCGCCTCGATGAGGGCGATCACGGTGGCGCCCTGGGCCGGCGACACCGGGTTGGGAGCCCGTCCGTGGAGCGCCTCCCGCAGCGCGACGTAGTACTCCCGCTGGTCGCCGCGCAGGGAATCGAGCCTCCGGGTCTCCCCGGTCGCGCCCTCCCAGAGCACGGCCTCGTCGGCGTCCACGCCCCACTCCGGCGCCCCCGGCCGGACGCCGGCCCGGAGCTGATCCTCCTGGACGTCGGACCCGTGCTTGAGGAGGCTCGCGCGCTCGCCGTGGAGAGCGAACCGCGCGCTGCCGCCGGACACGAGCATGCCGGCCTGCAGGGTGACGACGAGTCGCTCGCCGTAGCGCAGCACGAGGTGGAAGTAGTCGTCGGCCCGCGCGCCGGGCCGCTGCCGGGCGAGCGTGGCCTGCACGCTGTCGGGGATCCCGAACAGCACCAGGGCCTGGTCGATCAGATGCGGGCCTAGGTCGTACAGCAGTCCGGCGCCCGGTGCGGTCCCCTCGCGCCACCGGTCGCGGACCTCCGGCCTGAACCGGTCGAAGCGGGACTCGCACAGCACCACCCGGCCGAGCAGTCCCCGGCGCACCGCGTCCCGCACGGTGAGGAAGTCGCTGTCCCAGCGCCGGTTGTGGAACACGGAGAGCAGCCGCCCGCTCTCCCGGGCCACTCCCGCCAGGTGCCGCGCCTCGGTGGCGGTGACGGTGAACGGCTTGTCCACCACGACATGCCGCCCCGCGCGCAGCGCGGCCTCCGCCAGCGCGGCGTGCGTGTCGTTCGGGGTGGCGATGACGATGAGATCGACGTCCGGGTGCCGGGCCAGCGCTGCCGCGTCGGCAGCGACTTCGACGCCCGGCAGCGCGGCCCGCACCTCCGCCGCACGGGTGGACGCCACGGCGGTGAGGTGAAAGCCGGGGGTGGCCTGCAGCAGGGGGGCGTGGAAGGTCCGGGTGGCGAGGCCGAAGCCGACCACGCCGACGCGGATGTCGTCCATCGGGCTACCGCTCATGGGGCGTCGAGAAACTCCTCGATCATCCCGGCCGTGAGCTCAGGGTACCGGCTCGGCCGCCGGGTCATGACGGCTTCTCCGATGTAGTCGCCATGACCTCCCGCCAGAACCAGCAGCCGAGCCGCCGGGATCAGGCGGGTCAATTCGACCGCATGCTCGAGCCTCACGATGTCCTGGTCTCCGAGCACGAGCAGAGTGGACGCACGAACCGACTTCAGGGCGCTGTCAGGTATGTCCGTGAAGTTGCGCATGCGCTCCGCGTCCTTGTCGTGCATCACTCTGAGCTGGTGAGGATCCGGATTCACCCGCAGGAATGCCTCCTTGAGCGACTGGGGCATGTTCGCGAATGTGGCCTGCTCCATGAACTCCCAGAGCTGTGGCTGCGCACCCGCTCGTTTCGCCATCGCCGAGGCGAAGACCAGCTTTCGCACCAGGGCCGGATGGCGAATGGCGACCTGCAGCGCCACGCCGGCGCCGTTGCTGAACCCGAACAGATCCGCCCCGGCAACCTGCAGCTGGGCGAGGAGCTCCGCCACGTCGTCGGCGGACGTCTCGAACTTCACCGGCTGGTCGCGGTCGCTGGTCCGGCCATGACCCTGCTCCTCGATGGCGATGACCTTGCGATGCCGGGCAAAGACCGGGAGCACCTGGCCGAAGGTCACTTCTATCGTGGACCCTCCGCCGGGCAGCAGCACCAGCGGCACGCCGTCTCCCTGGCCGTGGACTTCGTAGTACATCCGTATCCCGTTCACATCGGCGTAACCACCCCGGCCTGGTGCCGATCCACTCGAATTGGAGGACATGCGACTCTGCCTTGAAGGGATGGCGGACAGCCGCCGTTTTCGGAGCACCCCCAGGCATTCGGTCCTGCCGGGGTCGGTGAAGACGAGGTAGACCGCATCGCTGAACGTGAGGCCGTGCACGATCACCTCACCGTCGGGGGCCGCATCGAGGGCCGCCAGGAGCTCCGCGTATCCTTCGGTCCGTACCGTCGGCCGATCGCCTTTGGCGGCCTTGCGGCGATAGATCCGGGAGGCGTCGCGCCGGGAGAAGGCTCGCGTCGTCTTGGTGGGGGTCGCGTCGCCTCCGCGGGCACGGAGCCGGGCGAGCAGGTCGGCCGCGAGCGGGTGGGCGCAAGTGCCGAGCGCCGGCGTGACCGCGGCCGCCGGGATCCGCACGGCTATGCCTCCCGTGAGGCGCCCGCTACTGGCCCGCCCTGCCGGTGCTCCCACCACCCGACGATGCCCGCGAAGATCCCGTAGGAGGCCAGTGCCATCATGGCCACGGCTCGATCCGACACCGGGGGTGGCCCGAAGAAGACGATGGCCTGGATGGCGAGCATCACGAGCCCGAAGGCGATGAGGCCGGCTCGGCCCTGAGGCCGGCGCCGCAGATAGAGTCCCATGCTGCCGAACAGCAACGCCGCTTCCAGAAGGAACGCGAGCACCGGCCGGTTCCAGAGCCCCAGCCCCACCTTCGCCGCGTCATCGTAGAGCGGGAGGTCGGGTCGGTGCACCACGAAGTCCAGCACCCAGTGCGAGAACACCGCGAGGGCGATCAGCAGGGCCGCGCGGGCTCCCGCCGGGGCCCGGCGCCACACCCGCCAGGTCAGCAGGGCGGCCGCGGACCAGAGCACTGCGGCGACCAAGCTGTGAGTGTACGGCATGTAATAGAGGTCGAACGGATTCGAGGCGGTAATGCCGGGCACGATCCGGACCTTCTCGACACCGAGGATGACGAGCGGGGCCCAGATGATGTCCAGGAGCTGGACCGCGACGAAGAGGGCCCAGAGCGGTATGCGCTGGTCCATGGCCTTCAGCGCGAAGCTCACGCCGTAGTGACCTACGACCATGTTCGCCCCCTTCGGCTTGGACCGCGCCCCCTATGGAGCCGCCAGCGGCAGAATACTGAAGGCAGCCCGAGCACGGCGAGCGAGATCCTTGGCCAGCTCCTGCCACCGAGGTGTTTCCCGATCGTTCACGTAGAGGTCCGTGAGACGGACGCCGTGCCGGGGCAACGCCTCGACGTAGAAGATGATCAGCTCGTGCCGACGTGCCGAATCGGGAACGGTCAGGTACCTGAAAGCCATGAGCTCATCTTCCAGAACGTAGCCACGACCCCGGAGAAAGGCCGCCGTCAGAGCGGCCTCGCCCTCGGGATGCTCCGCCAGGGCCGCCGCGTTGCTGAAGGCGAAGGCATTGGTTCGGAAGCGATAGCCGGCGACAAGCTGCGCGTCCTGAAAGGAGTAGTTGTACCGCTGATCGCTCGCCGGCAGTATCGCTTCGAACTGGGCGATCACCATGCGCTCGACGACGGTGTCCCGCGCATCCACGAAGATGAACCGCTCTCCCTCGGCCACGCTACCTATGCGAAACGGCACCGTTCCAACGAAGCGGAACGCTGGTGCCACCTCGATCCTGAGAGAAGGGAGCGTGGTCGAGATGAGTTGATTCTCCCTCACGAGGCGCTGCGCGGGGGCGGGCGATGCCAGGCCACACGCCGCCAGGATGACGAAAGCCGAAACCCCGTACGCTCGAATCGCCTGCAGATCCATGGTGATCCTCCTGCTTCCGTCCGCTGAAAAAGACGAATCAACTACAGACGCTCAGGTCGGCCGGTGGTGCGTCGAACCCCCTGGCCGCCAGCCACATCCCCAGCGCCAGGTGGCTCAGCGCCATCGGAACACCCATCAGCGCCACCGGGCCATAGCCCAGGAAGCCCCGCAACGGGATCCCCGTGACGTGGAGCAGCACGGTGGTCAGTCCGAAGACGGCGAGCGCACGCGGCACCAGGCGGGAGCGGTACAGGACGGTGTAGAGCAGGAAGATCCAGCAGTCTATGGCCAGGAGCTCCGTGAGATGGGCCCACCGCCTGGTCGAGCCGATCGCCGCCGCCAGCGTCGGGAACAGCTCCTCCGAGCCCCCCGCCTCGGCGTACTCCCGGCTCAGCGAGACCATGGAAAGCACGTGCACGTTGTCCACGGCCTGCAGCAGGAACATGATCACGCTCGCCGCCAGCAGCCACAGTGTCAGGGCTTCGCTGTACCGACGAAAGACCGGAACCAGCAGGATGGTGATGCCGATCGTAAGGGCGCCGTTCGCGAACAGAAGAAACACGGCCGACGTGATCCGGGACGAGGCCTCAACCGCATTGGCCATGTAGGTGCGGGGGTCCGTCGTCAGCGGAAGCAGCAACACGAAGGGAAGGATGAGTCCGACCAGGTGCACGAGCAGCAACATGCCGACGAGTCGGCCGGTCCCCTTTGCAGATCGCACCCTGGCCCCCGGGAAGGAGTGTGCGGCATGCCGGATCCCTGGCCGGAGTGTACGGAAGTGGCGGCGGGAGAGTTCCAGGGGCTCGCGGCGCCCTGACACCACCGGGCAGCCCACCGGCCCGGCCCTGGTGGGTCAAGCAGATGGCAGATACCCTGAAGCCAGCGGCTGGATGCCGACCTGTTGGCCCTCGCCACCCAATGAGGCCCGCGATGTCCGCTCCGACGACCGATTCCCGTGGGCATCCGCCGCCCTCGATCCTCGCCCGGCGCCCGGTCCTCACCGGGGCCGCCATCGGGGTGGCCCTGCTGCTGCCGCACGCCTTCCTGCCGCCCGAGGCCTCGCTGGGCTTTGCCGCGGTCCTCATCGCGCTCATCGCGGGGATCTATTTCGGCTTCGCCGTCGTCAACGGCTCCGGCCGTCACCAGGTGATCGAGTTCAGCGTCACGGGACTCTTTGCCGTGGCGAGCCTGCTGGGGCTGCTCTCCTGGCCGCTGCTGCTGCCGCTGGCGTATGTCGCCCATGCCGGGTGGGACATGGCGCACCACAACCGTGCCCGGTTCTCGCTCGTCGCCATCCCGAGCTGGTACGTGCCCTGGTGCGTGGTGATCGACGTCATCGTCGGCGCAGGTCTCCTCCTGCTCTGGCGAAGGGACGGTATCCTTTGAGTGCCATGCGCGGGTCAGGTAGCAGGCTCGCGATGAGGCCGCTCTGCTGCTGCCTCGCCGGCTCCTCCAGGTGAGCCACCGCCGTCTCCAGCTCCGCCGACCGGTTTGCCGCCCGCCGGATTCCGATTAAGGTTCCGTTGCCGCCAGGGGCATCGGGAGCTCACCCCCGATTGAGATCGTACCCTTGGAACCTGATCCGGCTGATACCGGCGAAGGGAGCGCGGCACGGGCCATCTCCGGCCCGGCCGCTCCCATGCCTTCTGGGAGC
>DASUSR010000093.1:0-2487 GCA_036375015.1 Gemmatimonadales bacterium | reverse complement strand
TTCGCCCGCGAGGCGGCGGACCGCGTCGTCTTCATGGAGGAGGGCGTGATCGCCGAGCAGGGGCCACCGGAGCAGGTGCTCAACGCTCCCCGCGAGGAGGCAACGCGCAACTTCCTGCGCCGGTTCCTGGAGGCCTGAGCGCCGGGGCGCAACCATCGGTCCCTCTCGCGCGTCTTGATGGCCACTCCGGCACGACGAATGCAGTGCCGGGGCCTGCCGGGCATCCGCCCGACGTCACTGGAGGGGAACCGATGGTCACCAGGCGATGCATCCACTGCGAGGCGGAGATCGAGGTCCCGGCCGAGGACCACATCAGCTGCCCGGTCTGCGGGATCGACCCCGACCTGCCACCGCTTGCCTACCGCTTCGACGACGCGCCGAGTTTCTTCATGGCCGGTGACCCGCGGCGTTACGAGCCGATCGAGGTGGGCGTCGAGAGGATCGCGGCCCGCTAGCAGCGGCGCTTCTCCGACGGCTGCTGGGCCTACCGGCGAGCGCCGTAGACCTGGGCGCGGGGGAGCCGGGCGGCCTCGTCCTCGGCACGGACGCGGTCGCGGGCCGGCTTGAAGGCGACCGGCACGTCCACCGGCTTCCCGCCCTCGCGGCCAATGAGCCAGCGCAGCCCCTTCTCGGTGAGGGTCGCTCCCCCGGCGCTGCCGGGCTCGATGAACGGGACGACCACCATGCCACGCCGTCCCAGGCGTTCCACGTGCAGCTGGAGACGGATCGCGTCCACAGCCAGTTCCTCCGCCAGCGGGGAGAGCTCCACGGTCCGGTTCGGGTAGCGGCGCAGGAAGCGCAGCACGGCGGCGGTCAGCTGGTCGTCGGAGATCGGGGCATCCGTGGCAGCCGGGACAGTGGCGGAGGCCGCCGCGGTGCGGGCGCCTGGGGTGATGGTGCTGGACGCGTCGGCGAGGTCGTCGGCGCGACGGCGTCGCGCCGGCTTGCCGGATCCACGGGACCTGCGGGCTTCGGAAGTCACGCCCGCGAGGATAGCAGCGCGGTCACGCCTCGGCAGGGACCGGCCGCAGCTCCACGGCCACCGGCAGGCCCGCCGCGCGTCGCACCGCCTCAGCCAGGTGATCGTCCCACTCCACCCGCTCGGGGATCCGCACCTGGCGCGTTGCGCCGGCCACGGGGATCGAGATGACCACCGGCATCGGTCCGGGGCGGCCGCGAATGGCCGCGGTCACCGACTCGATCGCCGGGAGGAGGCGGTCCATCGGCAGCCCATCCTCGAAACCGATCTCCACCGTACCGGCAGCGGGCGGGGCCGCGGAGAGCGGCCGGGCATCGGCGGGCGCCGGAGCATCGTCGGGCTCGAGGCGCTCGGGGATCACCTCGGGCGGAGCGGTCGCCGCGACCGGAACGGCGGCCATCGGCACGGCGGATCGTGCCTGCCCGTTGCCGTTCCCGTTCCCGCCGTTGCGGTGTGGAGAACCACCGTTTCCCCCGCGTCGCGCTCGAAGCAGCCGATCTCGCTCCGCCCCGAACGCCACCGGGCCCATCCGGACCGCGTCGTCCCAGGCGTGCACCGCCTCGCACAGGATCTGCGACCCCTCGTCGCGGTGGTCAACGCGGCCGGTCACCAGGACGACGGAGTCATCGGTCCAGGCGTTGGCGGTATCGGCGAAGACCTTGGGGAAGACCACGACCTCGGTCGTGCCGGTCAGGTCCTCCAGGGTCGCCACCAGCATGGTGCTGCCCGCACGGGTGATGACGCGGCGCGAGGACTGGATGATTCCGCCGATGGTCACCCTCGACTGGTCGCTCTCCTCCGCCAGATCGCCGGTGTAGGCGGTCACGTACTGCGGCAGCACGGTCTCGATCTCGCCCAGCGGGTGCTCGGACAGGTAGAGCCCCAACAGCTCCTTCTCCCAGCGCAGCCGCTCCCGGCGCGGCACGTCGTCCTCCACCGGCTCCACCGACTCGCCGACCGGTAGACCGATGGGGCCCACGGGCTCGACCGGCATGGCGAACAGGTCGAACAGCGTGCCCTGGCCGGCCGCCACGTCGCGCTGGTGCCGCTGCCCCGCCTCCAGGGCGGTGTCCAGGCGGTTCAGCAGCGTGCCGGGCGAGCCGAGCGAGGCCATAGCCCCGGCCTTGATCAGCGACTCCACCACGCGCTTGTTGACGGTGTGCAGGTCCACGCGCCGGCAGAAGTCGTCGAGCGACGCGAACGGCCCGGAATCGTCCAAGGTCTCGGAGCGTCCCTCGCGCGTGGCCACGATGGCCTCGATCGCCCCCTCGCCGACATTCTTGACCGCGACCAGCCCGAAGCGGATGGCGGAAGTGCCGTCGGTATCGGTCTCCACCGAGAAGAGGACCCCGGATTTCTGCACGTCCGGCGGCCGCACCTCGATCCCCAGCCGCCGGCACTCGGCGACCACCGCGGCCACCTTCTCGGCGCGCTCCCGGAAGCCGTTGAGCACCGCGGTCATAAACTCGACCGGGTAGTTAGCCTTGAGGTACGCGGTCTGGTACGCG
>DASUSR010000092.1:0-8862 GCA_036375015.1 Gemmatimonadales bacterium | reverse complement strand
AGGAGGCGCTCGATGCGCGCTCGTCCCCGGTCCTTCGCCCCATGTCCCGCGCCACCGTCCGCGTGGCGCCGAGCACCACGACCCCGCCGAGAATCACGACCAGCGGCAGCAGCAGGATGGCGCGGTCGAGGCCGAAGAGGTCGGAGAGCGTGCCGACCAGCGGCAGCGAGATGGCATCTCCCGCCAGGTGGATGAACAGCAGGTAGGCTCCCGCCACCGTCGCGCTGATGCGCGGCGGAACCACGTCGAAGATCACCGCCGTGATCGGCCCGTTGTACCAGGACAGGCAGAAGAAGGCGATCGCGAACACCCCCTGGAACACGTCGAGGTCGCGAATGGTGAGCAGCCAGACCGCGAGCGGGCCGCCCAGGAGCAGCCCGAGCGCGATGGTGAGCACCCGGCCGGTCTGGTAGCGCCGGCGAAGCCAGTCGGCCAGCAGGCCGCCGAACAGGGTGCCCGCCGTTCCCGCGATGAGCCCCCACTTGCCCAGCAGCGCCGCCGCCTGCGCCGAGCTCAGGCCCAGCTCGCGGGAGACGAAGGTCGGTCCCCACCCCACGATGCCGTTGGTCCCGAAGGAGATCATCGCGCCGGCGAGGAAGACGTAGACCAGGGTGGGCGTGTGCAGCACCGTGCGGCCGGCCCGCAGGATCTCGTCGACGGCGCCACCGACCCCGGTCTCGAAGCCGGACGGGTCCGCGGGAGTGCGCCGGACCCAGCGGAAGATGGTGAAGGCGAGGCCGAGGCCGACGGCCGCGCTGAGGGTGGCCACGTCCAGCCGGGAGTCCGCCCCGTAGTAGTGGTCGAGCCACCACGCGGCGATGCTCCCGACGACGACGCCGGCCGCGAGCGGCCACACCTGCCGCAGCAATCCGATCACCCCGAGATGGACGTCGCGGAGGAACGAGCGGAAAGTCAGCCGTGAGGGCACCCGGGTCGGGTCGCGAAGCCGGGCGACGAGCACGGCGCAGATGAATCCCGGCACCCCGACCGTCATGAAGGCCACCCGCCACCCGTAGATCGACTCGAGGTAGCCGCCCAGCAGGAGCCCGAGCACCCCGCCCAGCGCGATGCCCGAGGAAAGGATTCCCATCGCGACCGCACGCCGCGGTCCCGGGAAGTAATCGGCCACCAGGGAGGACGCCGCCGGTCCGTACGCGGCCTCTCCCACGCCCACCGCGGCGCGACAGGTGAAGAGCTGCCAGTAGCTCTGCACCAGGCCGCTCAGAAAGGTGAAGGCGCTCCATACGGTGACCCCGCCGGCGATCACCGCGCGGCGGGAGCGGAGGTCGCTCAGCACCCCGAACGGGAGTGCCGCGACCGAGAAGACCAGGATGTAGGCGGAGCCGAGCCAGCCGAGCTGCGAGTCGGTGAGCGAGAGGTCCTGCTTGATGGGCTCGAAGAGCGCGTAGATGACGTTGCGGTCGATGTAGTTGAGCAGATTGATCAGCGCCAGCAGCCCGAGGGCGTACCAGCGATACTGCGGCGTCACCGCCGCGCCGCCGTCTCGGCTCCTCCGGCCCCCGGGTGCATGTGGGAGAGCGACTCTTCGGCCCGCTGGTCGCGGAAGGCGAGCGCCGCCTGATACTCCTCGCGCAGCCGCGCCATCATCGCCTCCCGGCGACCGTAGAGCCGTCTGAGCGGCCGCGGCGCGTGCCGCGCCCGGGCATAGGCGGTGAGCAGCGGCAGGGCGATGGAGTTGTCGGCGTAGACCACCACGGTGCCGGGCAGCTGTGCGGGATCGATCTTGCCCCAACTCACCGCCTCGGCCGGCGTGGCGCCGGAGAGCCCCCCGGTGTCGGGGCGCGCATCGGTCATCTGCAGGAAGAAGTCGTGGCCCTTCTCGTCGATGCCGAGCACCTCCTGGATCTGCGGCTCGGTCTGCAGCATGAAGTTCTTGGGGCTCCCGCCCCCCACGATCAGCACCCCGCTCTTGCCGCCGCCGCGTTTGGCTTCGAGCACGATGCTGGCGGTCTCGTTCACGTCGGCGCTCACGTCGAACCGCAACTTGCTCCCCGCCAGCGCCTGTTCGGCCACGTTCATCCCGATCGAGCTGTCCCCCGGGGAGCTGGTGTAGATCGGCAACTCCAGATCGTGCGCCGCCGCGAGCACGGACCGCCGGCTGAGCCCGAGCGCCTTCTCCCGCTCCTTCAGATATCCGCCCAGCAGGTAGTGATACTCGGCCGAGCTCATCGGTCGCTGGAATTCCTCCCGCGCGGAGACCTCGCGGACGAAGGCGTCGGTCGAGAGCAGCACGCCGTAATCGAAGAAGATGTCGTAGATCCGGACGACGCCGCTGTCCCGCAGCTCGACGTCGTCGGCCTGCGGCGTGCCCCGATGCATGGCGAGGCCCAGCGCGAAATGAGCGTCGTGGTAGAGATTGGCGCCGGTCGAGATCAGCCAGTCCACGTGGCCCGCCTCCATCAGCGGGATCAGACAGCTCATCCCCAGGCCCGCCGGGGTCATCGCCCCGGTGAGGGTCATGCCGACCGTGACGTCCGGCTCCAGCATCCGCTGCACGAAGAGCTGGCAGCCTTCCCGCAGCCGGCCCGCGTTGTAGGCCAGGAAGGCGTTGTCCACCAGGTCCGCGACCGATTCCTCGCCGGTGATCGGCCGGGGCTCGATCCGCTGGCCGCGAAGGTAGGGGGCGGAAGGACGGGTCATGCGGTCATCCCAGGATGCGGGTGGCTTGATCCTCGGGCTTCTCCCGGCGCGCCTCGATCACGATGCGGGCGGCCTCCTGCGGGTCGTCGGTGACCCGGAAGAGCAGGAGGTCGGTCGGGTTGATCTTGCGCTCCTCGGCGACGGTGCGGGTGAGCCACTCCACCAGCCCGGCCCAGTACGCGCTGCCGAACAGGATGACCGGGAAATGCTTGACCTTCCCGGTCTGGATCAGGGTCAGCGCCTCGAACAGCTCGTCCAGCGTGCCGTAGCCCCCGGGGAAGACGATGAACGCCGTCGCGTACTTCACGAACATCGTCTTGCGCACGAAGAAGAACTTGAAGTTGAGGCTCCGGCCGAGGAACGGATTGGAGCCCTGCTCGAAGGGGAGCTCGATGTTGCAGCCGATGGACAGCCCGCCGCCCTCGACCGCGCCCTTGTTCGCCGCCTCCATGATGCCGGGCCCGCCGCCGGTGATCACCGGAATCCCGGCCTGGGCCAGCAGCCGCGCCGTCTCCACCGCCTGCACGTAGTGGGGATCCCCGGGCGAAGTGCGGGCCGAGCCGAAGATGGTCACGCCGTCGCTCACGTCCGCCAGGTTGTCGAACCCCCAGACGAACTCGCCCATGATCCGCAGCACCCGCCAGCTGTCGGACTTGAGGAAGAGCTGCTCCGCCCGCTGCGGCGGCGGGCTCTCCAGGAGCTGCTCGTCCTCCGTGGGGAGCTTCTTGTCCTCGAGATGACGGTAGGGGGAGCTGGTCACGGGCGAACGGCTCGAGGGGCGCGCAACGGTGGACGGGCGCGGGTCGCGATGCGGTGAATGGAGGTCCCGGCGCGGCGCTCCCGCAGCCCTGCCGGGACCTGGGCCGGGGCGATGGTCATGGGGGGACAATATAGGGAGCCGCGGCGCGGACGGGCAGGCGTGCGCCCATGTGCGCGCCCGGGCCCGCGGCCGGTCCGCCCCGCCGTCCCGCCGTGCTTGTGTATCTTTCGCGCATGCCGACCTCGTGGTGGTCCCTGCTGCTCCGCCTCGCCGGCCGAGCGACGCTGAATCCGCGGCTGGCGGTGGACCTGCTCCGGACCGGCTGGGCCTTCCGCCGCCGCCGGTGGTGGGCCCGGCCGCCCTTCCTGCCGCTGCCCGACCGCACTTATCTCGGCTGGCGGATGTACACCGCGTACGCCGACGAGCGGGCCGTGCCGCCGGTGGACGACGTGGTGCGCTTCGCCCGCTGGCGGCGGGAGACGATGGGTCTGTGAGCGCTCCCGCACCGCAGGTCCCTCACGTGGTCATTCTGGGCGGCGGGTTCGCCGGGCTCTACGCGGCCAAGGACCTGGCGAAGGCGCCCGTCAAGGTCACCCTGGTGGACCGGAAGAACCACCACCTCTTCCAGCCGATGCTCTACCAGGTGGCGACCGCAGGCCTCAACCCGGCCGACATCGCCTCGCCCATCCGGTCGGTCCTCCGGGAGCAGCGGAACACCGAGGTGCTGCTGGCGGAGGTCACCGGCATCGACGTGAACGCGCGCCAGGTCCGGTTCGCCGATGGCACCACCATCGGCTACGACTACCTCATCGTCGCCACCGGCGCGCGGCATTCGTACTTCGGCCACGACGACTGGGAGGTGCTCGCCCCCGGCCTGAAGAGTCTGGAGGATGCGCTCGAGATCCGGCGTCGGGTGCTGCTGGCCTTCGAGCTGGCCGAGCGCGAGCCCGATCCGGTACGGCGGCACGCCTATCTCACCTTCGTCATCGTCGGTGGGGGTCCCACCGGGGTGGAGATGGCCGGCGCCGTGGCCGAGATCCGGCGGTACGCCCTGCGGCGCGATTTCAGGCACATCGACCCACGGGAGGCGACGGTCATGCTGCTGGAGGGCGGCCCGCGGCTGCTCCCCTCCTACCCCGAGAGCCTGAGCGAGGAGGCCAAGCGCGAGCTCCGCCGGCTCGGGGTGGAGGTCCGCACCGAAACCATGGTCACCGACATCCGCTCGGGCTGCGTGAGCGCAGCAGGCTGGACCATCCCCACCCGCACGGTGGTCTGGGCCGCCGGCAACGTCGCGAGTCCGCTTCTCAGGCAGCTGGGCGGGCCCCTCGACCGCGCCGGCCGGGCACTCGTGGAGCCCGACTGCACCATCCCGGGGCACCCCGAGGTCTTCGTGCTCGGCGATGCCGCCGCGTACGAGCACCAGGAGGGCGGCACCCTGCCGGGCATCTGCCCAGTCGCGATTCAGATGGGGCAGTACACCGCGAGGATCATCGCCGGCGACCTCGAGGACCGGCCCCGCCGGGCGTTCCGCTACTGGGACAAGGGGCAGCTCGCGGTGATCGGCCGGGGCCAAGCGGTGGCGGACATCTGGAAGCTCCACTTCGGCGGCCTCCTGGCGTGGCTCATCTGGATCTTCGTCCACATCTTCTTCCTGATCGGCTTCCGCAATCGCGTGCTCGTGCTGATCCAGTGGGCCTGGTCCTATCTCACCTACAGCCGGGGCGCGCGCCTCATCACCGAGGAGGTCCGCCCCGTGGGGCCGGCCCTTCCCCGCGTGAAGGTGCCCGCGGCCACGTCGTGACGCTCGAGCAGGACCTCAAGTCGCGCGCCGCCGATCTGGGCTTCCTGGCCTGCGGCATCACCGACCCGAGCCCGCCCCCCCACGGCGACCGCCTGGACCAGTGGCTGGCCCGGGGCTATGCCGGCACCATGCGCTACCTGCACCGCCAGGCCCGCCGCCGGAAGGACCCGCGCCTCATCGTGCCGGAGGCCGTGTCCGTGGTGGTGGTGCTCGACAACTACCACGGGGGCGACGCACACGGCCGCGCGCCCAAGGTGGCGCGCTACGCCCGCGGCGAGGACTACCATCGGGTGACCCGGCGGCGGCTGGAGCTGCTGGCGGATTACCTGCGCGAGCGCGGCGCCGTGGTGGCCCGGGTCTATGCCGATGCCGGCCCGGTCCCCGAGCGGGAGCTGGCGCAGCGGGCGGGACTCGGCTGGATCGGCAAGAACACCATGCTGCTGCGCCCCGGCGCCGGCTCGTTCTTCTTCATCGGGTCGATATTCACCGACCTCGCGCTGGTCCCCGATTCCCCGTTCGAGCTGGACCGCTGCGGCACCTGCACCCGATGCCTCGACGCGTGCCCCACCGGGGCGTTCGTGGAGCCCCGGGTCCTCGACGCGACCCGCTGCATCTCCTATCTCACGATCGAGCACAGGGGGCCGCTGCCCGATGCGGCCGCCGACCTGGATGGCTGGGTCTTCGGTTGCGACGTCTGCAACGAGGTCTGCCCGTGGAACCAGCGCTTCGCCGCGCCGGGCCCGGTGGCGGAGTTCCGCTCCCGCGGCGCACTCGACGGGGCGGGGCCCGACTACTTCGAGCGGATGGACGAGCGGGAGTTCGCCGAGCGGTTCGGGGACACGCCGCTCGAGCGGCCGGGGCTCGCCGGGATGCGGCGCAACTTCCGCGCGGCGTTCGCCGGTGGGGCCGTGAGCGCCGGGAGCGAATCGTGACGGGCGCCGGCGAGATCGACCGTCTGGTCCGCCAGCTCCGCTACGACGCCTGGGCCAACACCGAGACCCTGGCGTCGCTGCGCTCGGCCGCGCCGCCCCAGGCGCTCCGCTGGATGGCGCACATCGTGGGAGCGGAGCTGCTCTGGCTCGGACGGCTCACCGGTGAGCCCAGCCCGCTGCCGGTCTGGCCCGAGCTGGCGGTGGACGACATGGCGAAGGAGATCGACCGTCTGGCGCGGGCCTGGCCACGGTATCTGACCGGGCTGGAGGAGGACGACCTCGACGACGGGATCGGCTACCGCAACAGTCGGGGCGAGTTCTGGTCGAACACGGTACGGGACATCCTGGCGCACGTCGTGCTCCACTCGGCCTACCACCGCGGCCAGATCGCGGCAGCGGTGCGCGCCGGCGGCGGGGAGCCCGCCTACACCGACATGATCCACGCCGTGCGCCAGGGGCTGGTCGAATGAGCGCCGGGCCGCTGCTCGTCGTCGGCGGGATCGTCCTGGTCCTCGTCGGATTGCTGGTGTGGTCCGGCGGCCTGAGTTGGTTCGGCCGGCTGCCCGGCGACATCCGCATCGAGCGGGAGACCGTACGGATCTACGTGCCGATCGTCTCCATGCTGCTCGTCTCGGCGGTGGTCAGCCTGGTGCTGTACGCCGCCCGCCGCTGGCTGTAGCGCGCGGTCCGTCGCGTGCCCGCCGGCCGGCGGACGAGTAGGTTTAAGGGATGGAACGCCCCCTTCCCCGCACTCGCGCCGCGCCCGAGGTCGGCACGCTGGACGCCCGAAGTCTCGACCGGCTCCGGCGCCTGGGACAGCTCCTCGACAACTCCATCCCCGTGCCGGGCACCCGGTTCCGGTTCGGCCTGGATTCCATCATCGGACTGGTGCCCGGCGTCGGCGATCTCCTGGGCGGCGCGCTCTCCCTCTACATCGTCATGGAAGCCGCCCGGCTCGGCGTGCCGAGGCCGCTCCTCGTCCGCATGGGCTACAACGTGGCACTCGATGCGCTGGTGGGCAGCGTGCCGGTGCTCGGCGACCTGTTCGACGCGGGGTTCAAGGCCAATCTGCGGAACCTCGACCTGGTCCAGCAGCACGTCGAGCGTCCGGCCGCGGCACGGAAGTCCGGCCGGCGCTTCGCGGCGGTGCTCGCCGGCGGGCTCTTCCTGCTCCTGGTGGCCGCCGTGGCGCTCGGCGTGCTCCTCGTCCGGCTGCTCGAACGAGTGGCGCTGTGAGCGACCCGGCCGCCCCGCCGCCCCCGCCCCCGTCGCTCTACAGCGTGGCCGTCTTCGTCAGCGATATCGGCCGCGCCGTGGAGTTCTACCGCGACGACCTGGCGCTGCCGCTGCGACAGCAGGGCTCCTTCGGCGCGGAGTTCCTGGACGGGCCTACCCGCATCGGCATCCATCCGGCGGTGCACCCCGACGCCCGGGCCATGGTCGGACGGCACACCGGCATTACCCTCTTCGTGCCCGACCTGCTGCACTACTGCGGCGAGCTCCATGCGCGCGGCGTGCGGTTCGTCGCCGAGCCGACCCAGCAGGCCTGGGGGATCATGGCCATGGTGGCCGATCCCGACGGCAACATCCTGGCCCTGTGGGAGGACCGGATGCCGGACACGCACGAGCATGCCTTGCCCCAGGCCGACGGGAGCGACTGACCCGAGAAACGCGCACGCCCCTCCTCTCGTCGGGGCTGGAGAGCCTCTCCTACCCGGAGCCCCGATGATCGCCGCCCTCGCCCTGCTCACGACTCTCGCTGCTGCGGCCCCCGACACCGGCTACGTCTCCGGTCCCGACGGCGTCCGGCTCTATTACGAGCGCATGGGCGCTGGGGAGACCACCCTCATCGTCCCGGGACGCCTCTTCCTGGCCAGGGACCTGGCTCCGCTTGCCCGCCGGCATAGGCTGATTCTCTACGACATGCGGAACCGAGGCCGCTCCTCCCGAGTGGAGGACGGCGCCCTGCTCACCATCCAGAAGGACGTGGAAGACCTCGAGGCTGTCCGCCGGCACTTCGAGGTGGAGCGCTTCGTGCCGGTGGGCTACTCGTACCTCGGGCTCATGGTGGTGCTGTACGCGGCAGCGCACCCCGAGCGGGTCGAGCGCCTCGTCCAGCTCGGTCCGGTGCCGCGGAAGTTCGGCACCGAATACCCGGCCAGCCTCGCGCATCGTGACAGCGCTCCGATAGTGGACCCCGCGGACGCGGCGCGGATCGACTCGCTGGGCCGCACCGCGTGGGCGCGCACGCATCAGCGCGAGCTGTGCGAGGAATCGCGACGGGTGTTCGGTCCCAGGCTGGTAGGCCGGCCGGACCGAGTCGCGGCGCTGGTGAATGTCTGCGACATGGAGAACGAGTGGCCGGCCAACTTCCGGCGCCACCTCGAGCACCACTTCGGCGCCATTCAGCGGCTCGACGTACCGAAGGAGGTCGTGTCACGAGTGCGCGTCCCGGTGCTCACCATTCACGGCACCTGGGACCGCAACGCGCCGTACGCCGCCGGGCGGGAATGGGCGATGACTCTGCCCGGCGCCCGCCTGCTCACCGTCGAAGGCGCGGCCCACCAGGTCACCGTGGACGCCCCCGAGGTCGTCCTGCCGGCGATCGAGGTTTTCCTGCACGGCCGCTGGCCCGCCGCCGCGGAGCGAGTCACTCGACTGGAGCGGACGACGCCTTCCTGAGGGCGCGGCGCACCCGGTCCTCCACC
>DASUSR010000091.1:0-42344 GCA_036375015.1 Gemmatimonadales bacterium | reverse complement strand
GGCCCGGCCGTACACCGCGGGACGGCGTGGCTCGGTCTGGCCGACGGGGACCTGGCCCGGGTGGTGGGGCTGCTGCTTCGGCACGCCGGCTTCGCCGTGGAGCGACGGGGCGGGACCGCCGCGCTCGGCGCCGCCGCATCCCGCCCGGACGTCTCGCTCGTCGTGCTCGCGGGCGGCAGCGGGGCCGCTGGCGCGCACCCGCTGGGCGGCTTCTGCCCCCCGGAGCAGCGCGGCTATCGGGTGGTGGCGCTCGTGAGCGGCGACCCGGCGGCCGCGCGAGCGGCCGGCGCGGACCACGTCGTCCAGCTCCCCTTCGATCCCGGCACCTTCACCACGGATATCATCGAGGCCGCGGACCGGCGCTAGCCCTCGCAGCGCACCCGCGCCATGCGCCACTCCGAGGCATTCCTGCCCTCAGGGCCTTCGATGCGGGCCACGAGCGTGTCTCCCGCCAGCCGGCGGTAGGCGATTCTCGTGGGGAAATCGTGGTCGGGGTTCTCCCAGACGGCGCTCCGCGGCTGGAGCAGCGCCAGGCGGAACGGGACCGGCTGCTGCCCCTCCGGCCGCGGGGTCAGGACGATGGTCGAGTCCTCCCAGGCGATGGTGGAGAACTCGTAGCCTGTTGCCACCCCGTCCCGAGTGTATCGCGTCATACCCAGGATCAGGTTCCGGCTCGGTGCGGTGTAGTGCTCCTCGATCATCCGCCCCCGGCCCGCGGGCCCGCGCCAGCAGCCGGCCATGAAGCGGAGCGGCTCCAGCGGCCCGGGGGCGAGCACGGGGGCAGGGGCAAGCGGCAGGGTGAGGACCAGGGCGACAGACCAGTCAAGGCGCGGCATCGGGGTGCTCCGGACGTTTGCGCGAATCTAGAGCGGCGGGGCCGGTCCGTCTTGGACGAATCCGCCATGCCCGGAGGATGCCTCCACGAAGTGTCGGGTCACCTCGCGGTAGGCCGCCAGGTAACGCCGCGGAGCCAGTCCGGCAAAGCGGCGGAAATCCCGGCAGAGATGAGCCTGGTCACAGTAGCCCTGCTGGTGTGCGAGCCGGCTCCAGCGCACCGGCCCCGGCCGCTCCACGGCGCCCAGCACCCCCTGGAAGCGCGCCACCCGGCCCAGCAGGCCCGGCGTCATCCCCGTGCCCTCCCGGAAGAGCCGGATCAGTTGCCGCTCGCTCACCCCGGAGAGCTCGGCCAGCCGTCCCACCCGCCGCACCGTGCCCCGGAGGGTGAGGTCCACCGCGCGGCGGAGCCGCGGGTCGCCCGGGCCGGATCGGGCCGCCAGCCGGACCAGCCGGCGCTCGAGGACGGCGATCCGGGCGCGATCGCCGGCGGCATCGGCCAGCGGCTCGAGCAGGTCCTCGCGCCAGCGCGGGGACAGGTCGGACAACGCCAGCGCACGGTCGAGAAGCTCGTCCGCACGCATGCCGAGCAGGCCGGGCCAGGGCCCGGGAACCAGCCGCACGCCGACGATGTCGATCCGCCCGGTCGGCCGCAGCGCGAGCGCAGTCGTGGTCGGACCCACCACGAGGGCGGCGGGCTGGCGCTCGGTCGTTCCGTGGCGGCGGGACTCGAATCGGTCGGCCAGATTGAAGACCAGCTCGGGACGGCCGTCGGGCATGGCGCGCTGGAAGTCGGAGCCCGGGCCGGGCGCGTCGCCGCGCAGGGTCCAGAACCGGTGCACCACCCCGCGCAGTGCCTCGCTCGGCGGGTACTCGCGATAGCGCACGGTCAGGCCAGCGCGGCGCCGGACGCTTCGCGCTTGCTCTGCTGATACCCCATGCCGCGGAGCCGGATGATGCGCTGCGCGATCGGGGGGTGCGAGGTGAGCACGCCGGCCAGCCATCCTTCCCGCGCCGAGAGCAGGCCCGGCGAGGGATCCACGATGCAGAGGTGGGCGGCCCCCTGTTTGATCGCCCGGGTGGGGGAGGTCGCCGCGGCGAGCTTCTCGAGGGCGGAGGCGAGCGCGAGCGGGTTGCGGGTGAACTGGGCGCCGGCCGCGTCGGCCAGGAATTCCCGCTTGCGGCTCACCGACATCGCCAGGATGCGGGAGACGATCGGCGCCACCACGAGGGTGAGGAGCCAGAGCACCAGCACGATGAGGCCGAGCGGGTTGCCGCCCCCGCCCCCCTTGCTGCTGCGGCGGCCCCCGGATCCGCCACCCACATCGCGTCCCGTCCGCAGCATCCGGCCCATGCCGTCCGACATGAGCGCGATGGCGCCCACCATGGCCGCGAGCAGCGTCATCAGACGGACGTCGAGATTTCGGATGTGCGCCATCTCATGCGCCACGACTGCCTGGAGCTCGTCGCGGCTGAGCGCGGCCAGGAGGCCCTCGGTGACGGCGATGCTGGCGGTCTCCGGGTCCCGCCCGGTGGCGAACGCATTCGGGTCGGGGTCGGGGACGACGAACACGCGCGGCCGGGGCAGGCCGGAGGCGATCGCCATCTCCTCGACGACGTTGACCAGCTGTTTCTGCGCCGGCGTGGCCGGCTCGATGAGCTCCCACGCCCCGGTGGACCACAGCACCCGCTCGGGGCCGTGACGCCAGGAGAACCAGCAGAGGATGCCGGCGGCGAGGGTGGTGCCTATGCCGATGAGGGGAATGGTGTGGTGGTAGGCGTCGGGCGGGGCGTCGGCGGTCAGCAGACCGAACGCAAGATCGCCGCCGAAGCCGACCCAGGCGAAGAAGAGGACGAAGCCGACCGCCAGCCAGGTGGAGCGCCGACGGTTGGCCTCCTGCTGGGCGAAGAGGTCGGCCTCCTCGCTCACGTGGCCGGTTTGTTGGACGAGAGATCCACCGTCGGCACCGCCCGCTCCGCCGGGTTCTCGATCTCCCACAGCTCCGCCGGCGACGCCTTGGCGAGCCCCGCCACGAGGAGGGTCGGGAAGGTGGCCTGCCGGGTGTTGTACTGGGTGGCCACGTCGTTGTACAGCTGCCGCGCGAACCCCACCTTGTTCTCCGTGCTGGTGAGCTCCTCCTGGAGCTGGAGCACGTTCTGGTTGGTCTTGAGCTCGGGATACGCCTCGGTGAGCGCGAAGAGCCGTCCGAGCGCCTGGGTCAGCTCGCCCTCCGCCTGCGCGGTCTGCCGCACGCCCGCGGCGGTCACCGCCTTGTTGCGCGCGCTGATCACCGCTTCGAGCGTGCCGCGCTCGAACTCCATCGCCCCCTTCACGGTGTTGACCAGATTGGGGATCAGATCGTGCCGCCGCTTGAGTTGCACGTCGATCTGTTTCCAGGCGTTCGCCACCTGGTTCTTGAGGGCGATGAGACCGTTGTAGGCGCTGATGACCCAGAGGACGATTGCGGCGAGCACGACCAGCAGCACGACCGTGGCCATGATACCACCTTCCGGCGATGGGGGAGGGTCAGGGAGCGACCAGCCCCGCCAAGGCCTGGCGGATCGCTTCGGCGATGGCGGCGGGGTCGCCGTTCAGTCGGATGGCGGGGTGCTCCTCGTCGATGAGGACCTCCACGCCGGGCGAGACCGGGATGCGGCGGCAGGCGGTGCCCATGGCGGCCGCGCCTTCGACCGGCGCCAGCCAGCCCAGCACCGCCCGGCCCACCCGGCCCCGGCCGGTGCCGGGCCCCCGGAGCAGCGGTAGCCGGTCGGGCCGCGGCAGCCCCGGGCCCAGGGCGCCCGCCACCCGGCGCTCGATGAGGTCGCCGGTGAGGCCGGGAAACTCCCGGGTCATCGTCTCCAGCGTGGCGCCTTCCATCTGCCGCAGCTTGATGGCGAGCACCTGGAGCAGATGGCGGTACGAGTACACCGCCGCGGTGCCCCGGCCGTCCGGCGGGCTCACCAGCCCGCGCGCCACGTAGAACCGGATGGTCCGCTCGCTGGGCCGGGCTCGGGCGGCGGCGTTGAGCGGGACCACCCCCGAGGCGTCCAGGATGCCCGCCGAAAGCGCCGCGAGATCCCGCAGCCCCCAGGGAGCGAGCCCGCGATATTCCCGCAGCGTGGTGAGAGGGTCGGGCGGTGCCGAGAGGGTGAGGCCCGCGGTCATCCGCCGTTCTGCTTCCGTCGGCCGGGGGCCATGTCCGCGTCGGCCAGCACCCCGGCCACGCACCGGCCCAGCCCATCGAGGGTGAACGGCTTGGTGAGCACCGGGCACTCCCGCAGCTCGGCGGGCCAGTCGACCTTTACCGCCCAGGGGTCGCCGCTCATCAGGATTACCCGCCTGGTCAGGCCGGGGGCCCGGCGCACCAGCGCCAGGTACAGGGCGTCACCCGACATCTGGGGCAGATTGATGTCCAGCAGGATGAGGTCGAAACCGCCGGCCTCGAGCAGCTCGTAGGCGAGCAGCGGGTCGCCCACGGTGACCACGTCGTAGCCCATGGCGCGGAGCGCCCGTTCCAGGCTCCGGCGCAGCGCCGGCTCGTCGTCCACGACCAGAATGCGGCGGGTCACGAGGCGGCCTGACGGATGGGCTGGAAGTAGCGGTTGGTCACGAGGGCGAGTGCGTCCTCCATCGAGAGCGCCACCCGGAGCTCGCCCGCGGTGACACCGAAGACGGCGCGGAGGTGCATCTGAAGCGTCTTGGCCTTGCTGTACCCCAGCTTGAGCGCCACGTCCTCCACGGTGTAGCCGGGGTCGAGGAGCAGTCGGTGGGCGTACAGCAGGCGGATCAGCACCATGACGGTCCGTGGCGAGGGCAAGCCGACCTTGGTGAACCAGCGCTCGCAGGTGCGCCGGGTGAGCCGCGCCCGGTCCGCCAGGGTGGTGACCGTGGGCCCGTCGCCCGGCGCGTGGAGCATGGCCTCGAGCGCGACTTGCAGCTCGCGGGGCAGCTCCCGGAACAGCGGCTCCAGCGTCTGCATGACCTGCTGCGAGGCACTCTGCTCCAGCTCGGTCAGGAGCGCCAGCCGCAGCGAGCTGGGGGCGTCCTCGAACCGATGCACCACCACCCGCCGGATTCCCATTCTGCCCAGCTGGAGGAGGACGCCGGCATTCGCGGGGGTGAGGTCGGTGTACACCACGAGCGGCAGGGACGGAAAGAACTGCCGGAGCCGCTCGATCCCGTGCGACCGGGGATCGCCGCAGCCCAGGAGCGGATCCACGACGGCCATCTCGACCGGCTTGGCCCGAATCGTCTCCACCGCCTCGTGCCAACTGCCCACCGCCGTCCACTGGAACCGGTCGGGATCCAGGGTCCGCAGGCGGAACAGGCGTTCAGTGGGGACGGCAGCGAGGAGCAGATGTCGCAAAACGGCCCCTAAATGTCGCAAAAAAGTCCTTATGAGCCGAATACCCGACCCCGAGATTGACCAGACCCCTGGTCTTCACCGCACGCTCGAGAGGGTAACCTCAATGTCCCGCCGCACTTCCAAGTGGCTCGCGATCGCCTGCTTCGCCCTGGCTGCGCTCACCACCGCCTGCGACCGGGTGGACACTACCGGTCCGTCCGAGGCTCCCGCGCCCTCGTTCGAGAGCCAGGGCGGGAACAACTAAGTCGCCTGCAGCGCGTATTCGCGCAGGCCGACCGCCACCTCCTGGATCGCCGGCGAGTCGCTGACGGTCCGGGTGGTCGGCTCGGCCGGGGTGGGTGCGCCCGCCGCCAGGCCGGCGATCGCCTGCTCGAATCGGAAGTACCACGAGTGCAGTCGCCCCTTTTCGGCCAGTGCCTGGCCGGCCAGGAGCAGTTCGCGCGCACGGATGATCCGCCCGAACCGGGCAAGTCCGGTGCCGGTCTTGAAGTGGAAGTCGCACGACATGCTGGGCGGCATGCGCTCCCGCAGATCCTCGGCCTGCGCCCGACGGCGCCGGAAGGCCACTTCGTTCCCCACCACCGACTCCAGGTCCATCAGCTCCAGGAGCGCGTTGGTGCGCACCAGGAAGCTGGCCTTCGACTCGATCACGATCTCGAACGCGAGCCGCGCGGAATCGAAGGCGCCGATCCGGAGGAGATCGATGCCCAGATCGCCCAGGACGCGCATCCGCGCCGGGGCATCCTCGCTCACGAGGAACGCGCGGTAGTTGGCGTACGCCGCCTCGACGAAGTGCCCCTGCAGCTCGCACAGCGCGCCCAGATCGGCGTACGCGATGGTCAGCACATCCCGCAGGTTGAGCGCCTCGGACTCCCGGATGACATCCTCGACCCCGGCCTTGGCCAGGGGGAGATTGCCCTGCCCCCGCAGGACCGCGTGCCGGCCCAGGCGGGAGCGCAGAACGGTGACGGTATCACCCGTCAGCTGGGCCGCTGATTCCGCCGAGGCGTAGCAGTTGCTCGCGGCTTCCCAGCGGGCCAGCAACCGGTTGAGCCGGCCGGCGAAGAGGCCGGTGGCCGCGAACTCCGCCGGCGCCATGGCCGGGCCGTGCGCGTGGCCCGCGAGCGAGAGCGCATCGAGCGCCTCCTCCAGCCGGCCGTCGTGCTCCAGAAAGTACGCGTAGGCCGTGAGAGACAGCCGCAGCCCGGGGGTCGGCCTGGCAGTGGCGGTGACCGACTCCGCGATCCCGCCGAGGTGGGCGGACTCGGGAACGTCTCCGGGCAGCTCGCGGACGTGTCGCCGGACCGCCTCGAGCTGCCAGACGAACCCCTCTCGCGCCTCGGAATCTTTCTCCGGCAGGGTGAGCATCCGGCTCACCAGCCGGGCCACCACGTAGGCGGCGAGCGCGAGCCGCGCGGAGAACTCCCGGTCCTGTTCGCGCTCGCGCCGGGCACGCTCGAGAAACGCCGCGTGGAGGAGGACATCCGCCGACGTCCCGAACTCGCCGAAGAGCTGCTGAGGCGTGAACAGTGTCGTGCGTCCTTTGGAATGGGGCGACGGGGGTAATGCTAGTATCGCCCGCCGTCCCCCGGCAGGCAAGGGCGCATCATTCTGCATCGCTCGGCGCAAAGAGGGTGTCCGAAGTCGCATCCCGGACGCGTATCCTGGCGCCATGCGACACGGATACACCCTGCTCGAGCTGGCGCTGGTCCTGGCGGTCGCCGGGCTCACGCTGGGCATCGCGCTGCCTCGGCTCTCCGCGCTCCATGACACCCTCGAAGTGGAGCGGGCCGCCCGCGAGCTGGTCACCGCCCACCGCCGCGCGCGAATCGCCGCCATCCTGCGCGGCCGGCCGGTCGTCCTCGCCATCAGCCCCGATTCCCTGGCCTGCCGCATCGCCGGCGGGACGGGGCGTCTGTGGAAACGCCCGGGGCCGGCCGGCACCGGCGTCCAGATGGCGGGCCCTGTCCGTCAGATCACCTTCTCACCGGTCGGGCTCACGGTGGGGCTGGCCAACGCCAGCTACCGCTTCACGCGCGGCTCCGCCAGCCGGACGGTCGTGATCTCCCGACTGGGCAGGGTGCGGATCACTCGACCCTGACAGCAGCCCATGAATCATGCCTCGTCGGTCGAGCGGAGGGTGACGGCACCTTCGAGCGGCCGGCCCGCCCGGAGGCCCCTACGGCTCCGGGCGGCGCTCTTCGGGGGCAAAGACCAGGTCTACGTGTACCTCGATATGCTCGTCCATCCTCAGCATGCCGAGCATCTTGCTCAGGCCGCCGATCTCGTAGTCCTTGAGATTGAGCGGGAAATCGCTCCGCACCCGGATCCCTTCGCTGATGGCGCGGATCACGCCGGACATGCTCGCCTCCCGGGTCACCCCGTGAATCACGAGCCGCCCCAGCAGCGCGACGGCGGCGCTGTCCGCAGTGCCGCCGGCCGGCGTCACCCCGGTCAGCTCGAACCGGATGGTCGGGTATTCGTCCGACTCCATCGACTTGTTGAGGTCCCGGTCGCGCCTGCCGTCGCCGGTCCGGAGGCTGCGCACCGGTGCCTCCACCCAGCCACGCACCTCCTCCAGACCGCCGGCCCCGGTCATCTCCCCGCTCACCTCGTCAGTCGTCCCGGTGAAGTCCCCGACGGTGGCGTGCCCGTCGAAGCTCAGGGTGCCGGCGATCACCCGGGCGGGCGGGAGCGGTCCGCCCAGCTGTGCGGCGGCCGGAGGGGTCGTCAGGCAGGCAAGCGTCAGCAGCAGGGGAGCACGGATCGGCGCCGGCATCCGGTTCAACGGCCTTCCAGACGGTACTTCCGTACCTTGTGCAGCAGGGTGGACCGCGAGATCCCGAGCAGGCGCGCCGCCTGCCGCTTGTTGCCTCCCGTATGCGCCAGCACCAGCGCGATGTGCCGACGCTCCGCCTGCTCCAGCGACTCCGGCTCGGCCGGCCGTGCCGGCGCCAGCGCCTCCCGTAACCGCCCCAGGTCGAGATCCGCCGTGCCGAGGTCCAGCATCAGCGCGTCGAAGCCCGGCAGCGCGATCGCTGCCGCGGCCGCGGCCCCGTCGGGTGCGGCCACCGCGTGGTCGCCCGTCGAGCGGAACTGCTCCAGCAACCGGGCTCTCCGGTCCGGATCGCGCTCGAGAACCAGCACATGACGGGGGGTCATCCCTCAAGCTTAACCGCGGGCGTTGCGCCGGCCCACGGATGCGCCGCGGCGCCGCCGGGACGGCTGCCGCCGGGCGCCAGACTCACGGGCCGCTTCCTCGTCACCGCGGTCGAGCCACGGGACTACGGCGAGGGCAAGGAGTGCCTGGTGCTCACCCTGCGCAACGCCGCCGGTGCCATCGACTCCGCTCCCTTCTGGGGCGGCCGCCGGAACCTGCTGCAGGGCATCGGTCCGGGCGCGGTCGTGGACCTCGCGGGCCAGGTCCGGTCCTATCGCGGGCGTCGGCAGATCGAGATCTCCCATATCACGCATGCACCGTCGTCGGTGGAGGCCGCCGAGCTGCTTCCCTCCGCGGGGGAGGCAGCCCCACGCTGGGCGCTCATCGATGGCTGGCGGGCCCGCATCCGCGGCCCGCGTCTCGCGGCGGTCGTGTCGCTCTTCTACGACGATGCGGAATTCCGTCGCCGTTACGGACAGTGCCCGGCGAGCACCATGGGACACCACGCGGCCATCGGCGGGCTGCTCCAGCACACCTGCGAGGTCGCCGCCATCGGGCAGACGGTGGCCGAGGCCTGCGGTGCCGACGCCGACCTGGTCCTGGCCGGCGCCCTGCTCCACGACATCGGCAAGGTCGAGGCCTATCGCTGGGCCACCGGCTTCGAGGCCACCGACGCCGGCGCCCTTCTGGGCCACGTGGCACTCGGGCTGCTCATGCTGAGCCGGCGGGTCCGCGGTCAAACTCCTCCGCCCTGTTCCGAGGCGGAGTTGCTCCTGCTGCTGCATCTGGTGGCCAGCCACCATGGCCGGCTCGAGTTCGGGGCCGCGGCGCCGCCCATGACGCTCGAGGCGGAGGTGCTGCACTACGCCGACGATGCGAGCGCCAAAACCGCGAGCATGGCCCAGGTCATGGCCGACCCGGAGCAGTACACCGGTAACGCATTGCTCACCACGCGCGGCGTGTGGCAGTTGGACCGACGGAGGGCCTACCGGGGGGCGAGCGACTGGGGTGCCGCAAAAAAAGAACGGCCGCCTAGTCGTGGCTAGACGGCCGTTCCCCGATTGGACTAACCAAGGTCGTGGCGTTTCCGCCGCCGTTCTTCTCCCACCTGCCACCGGTTGGCTGATACGCCGCTCGGGAGGGCGCGGTGGAGCCTTGGCTTCCATCCCCAGGCCGGATGGCCATCCCACCTGGTTCGTCCATTCGAGCGCTGCGAGTCGGATCGGGTCGCGGACCGACCCTTCGCACTGCGCTCCGAGGCGCTAGATCGGAGCGGGTGAAGCACGCGACTGGCTTCACCTGTTCGAGCCGGGGTGATCACCAGGATCAACGAGAACCTGAGCCCTTGGTTGCGTCGGCTCTCTCCCCTGATATCCCGCTCGAACCCGCCTGCTGGCCGCTACTGTGACTCGGGGTCTCAGCGCGTGTCCTGCCGGCGCGTGGAGAATAAGATAGGCACCTGCGCCGATCGCGCAAGTGCCTGATTTTATTCGGGTTACGTGGTGGATCGGGGTTGAAAATTGTGGATTCCTAACCCCTACCGCCGGTACATCCTACCGGGTCCGTCCACAGCTTTGTGGAGATGTTTATCCACAATTGCACCAACTCAGGACTCGAGTCCTACCTCGATGTATCGGTAGGTCGGCTCCCGGTCCGCGGAGCAGAAGAGGCACCCCGCGGCGCTCGCGGCGAACCATCCCGCCACCAGCGGCCGGGGGCCGTCGAGCTCCTGGATGATGGGGCCCAGCCAGCGGCGCAGGTGGCGAAGCTCGGGCGCCCGCCGGCCCAGCAGGGCCAGGAGCGCGCCCGCCCCGGCGGTGGCGCGGAGGAAGTGGGCCAGCGCGTGCGCCCGCTGGGTGAACTCGACCGCCTTGACGCCGGGCTCATCGAAGAGGATGGCGCCCTCGAACACGTCCATGGGCGGGGCGTCGAGACGGGGCCCGAGATAGACGTAGCGCCGGCCGTCCGGCCCCTTCCGCTCGATCACCGCGGCGGCCGTCTCGCTGGTGAGCCGGGCGGCGTGAAGCAGGTCGTCATCCAGCAGGATGCCGACCGCGCCGGTCCACTCCAGCGCCGCCAGCGCGGTCTCCACCGGGCAACCGAGCGCATCGTCGAACGCCAGTAGCCGAGGTGCCTCGCCGGCCCGCAGGACGAAGTGCGAGAGGCCCTCGGCCCGGTCGGTGAAGGTGCGCACAACCAGCGTGTTGGGGCTTGTCATCCGGTGAAATATACGCGAACCGGTCGCCCCGCGGACCGGCACCGCCCGGCCCGCGACCATCCCACCGCCCCGCTGCCCCGCCGTCCTACGGTGTCAGCTCCGACCTCGAATCCACCCGCACGATCCACAGCCCGGTATTGATGTCGGGGGCGTAGATCAGCCCGTCGCGGTAGACCGCCCCCCAGGTGTTCGGTGCGAAGGGCCGCACGCCGTTGCCGTCGGCCGTGACCACGTGGGCGATCTCGCGGCCCTGGCTCAACAGGTCGCCGCGGAGCTCGCCGGAGATGTCCACCACCCGGAGCCCGCCCTGGTAATCGCCGAGATAGAGCGTGTCCCCGGCGACCCACACGTTGTGGGCGCCCCCGTCTCTGGGCTCGTAATGGGCCACCGCCCTCGGACGGGTCAGGTCCGAGACATCGATGACGTGCAGCCGTCCGTACGCACGTCCCAGCGCGTTCACGCCGGATCCCTCCGTCGGGCGCGGCGCGGCGGAGAAGACCTCGTCGCCGACGAACACGTACTTGCCGTGCCGCCAAGCCGTGTGGGTGCCGCGGATGAACCCCGGCCCGCCCACCGCCTCGACGTCCCGGTAGAGCGCGTCGAGGTCGTATTTGAACTGCGAGACCAGCTTCGGGGCCTCCGGGCTGCCGCCCTTGATGCCGTTGCCCACGTCGAGGATCACCAGCCCGTCGTTCCAGTAGCTCAGATACGCCAGTCCGTCCTTGACGTCCACATCGTGGACGTAGTTGCCCGCGCGGCTGGACGGCGTCTCCCACCGTGCCACCTGGCGCGGCCGGTAGGGATCGCGGATGTCGACCACCCGGAGCGAGCCGGTGGCATCGTCGGTGAGATAGACGTACCCGCGGTAGATGAAGGTGCTGTGCACGCCGCCGGTGACGGTCTCCGTGAACTCGGCGATCGGCTTGGGGTGGGCCGGGTCCTCGAAGGAGAGGATCACGATGCCGTTGCGGCGGGTCGAGGCGTTCTCCCGGGTGAGCACGCCGTACTTGCCGTCCTCGGTGGTCATGAGATCGTTGATGTGACGGGCATCCACCACCACCGAGTCGGTGATGACCGGCCGCCCCGGCTCGCTCAGGTCGAGCGCGTAGGCGCGGTCGCCCATGGTGGTGATGTAGCCGTGCTTCCCGTCGGGGTGGAGCCAGAACTCCGCCGCCGGGAACGGCAGCGGCAGCCGCCCGACGAGCGTGGTCGGGCGCCGGACATCCCGCGGGCGCACCTCGACGACCGCTTCCGCCGTCTTCCCGGCGAAGTGGGCCAGCACGCGATAGGTGCCGGGTGCGTCGGCCACGAACGCCCCATCGTGGTCCACCCGGCCGCGGCCCGGCGCGAGGCTCCAGTCCGGCACGGCGTCCCTGACCGCCTCCCCCGACCCGGTGCGGGCCAGAAAGCTGAAGCGGACTACGTCCCCGGTGCGTACCGAGGCCCGGGCGGGCTCGAGCGCCACCCTGGCCGCGGGGTTGGGAGCGACCGTGATCGTCATGGTCTCGCTGGCGCGCCCGGCCTTCGCCGTGACCGTCGCACGGCCCGGTCGGCCGGCCAGGAGGCGACCTCCGGCGCTCACCGCCACGACTTCAGGCGCGTCGGAGGACCAGACCACCTCGTCCTGCCGCCGGTCGCCGTCAGGCGAATAGGGCACCGCGGCGACCGTCGCGGTCTGGCCCTGGTACAGCCGGGTCAGGGAAGGCTCGATGGCGATCCGGCTGGCCGGTCGGGGGAGAACGATGACGCGCGCGAACGCGGTCACCGGGCTGCCGCCCCGCCGGGGCGCCACGAGGGCGCTCACCGCCAGGGTGCCGACCGACCCCGCCCGCACCAGACCGCTCGAGTCCACCACGCCCTCGAACTGCCCGCCGGCCTGGAACCAGCGCACCGTCACGTCCCGCACCGGACGCCCCGCGGCGTCCACCGCGCTGGCGGTGAGCTTCACCGAATCACCGACCTCGACCGCCACGTCGGCCGGCTGGATGGTCACCTTGGAGATCTCGGCCCGGCCGGTCTGCTGGAGCGCGGCGAGCAGCAACAACGCATGGAGCATGGCATCCTCGAGTGGAAGGTCCGACGGGAGGATGGAATGTAGCGCCGACCCCCCACGGGGGGACCCGTCCGCCGCCCCCTGCCCAGCCGGGCCGCTGCCGGGCTACCTTTCCCCGGGATTCCCCGGTGGAGCGACCATGCGCGTGGAATGGACGTCGTACAGTTCGCCCATCGGCGCGCTCACGGTCGTCGAGTGCGAGGCCGGGCCGCTGGTGGTCGAGTTTCCCCACCGCGCCACCACCATCAAGTGGGCGGTGCGGCTTCGCTCGGCCGTCCCGGAGCTGCATCTGGGCCAGGGCCCCTGCCGGGTCACCACCACCTGGCTGGACGACTACTTCGCCGGCTCCGCCCGCCCCTTTCCCTACCCCGAGCATCTCAAGCGGTGGTTCGATCTCTCCCCGGCGCAGGTGGCCGTCTTCAAGACCCTGCGCAAGATCCCCGTGGGCGAGACCCGGAGCTACGAGGACGTGGCCCGCGCCACCGGACTGCATCCCCGACAGATCGGCTGGCTCGTCGCCGCCAATCATCTCGCCATTCTGATTCCCTGCCACCGGGTGGTCGGCAAGGACGGCGGACTCGTCGGTTACGGCGGCGGACTCAGCCGCAAGCGGTGGTTGCTCGACCACGAGCTGCGCTCGGCGGGGGTAGTGCTGAGATAGCTCGGCGGCGCGGGCAGCGGGGTGAGGGGGAGTGGATGCTCCAGAGCCGGGGTTGGTTCGGCGGCGAATGTTTCGACCAGACAACAGGTTACATGTACGGAGTCCGGCCCCCGGCCTCCTCGCCCGCCGGCCACTCCATATTGACAATTCCGTTTCCGCGCATGACTTTAGGCCATGCCTCGCGGGTTCAACCCTTGATCAAGAGTCTTCGCGTGCCGGCCGGACGATGTCCGGGCGGCGTTTTTTATTGAGGGTGCAATTCCCGGCCACGAGGGCCGGGGTTTTCCCCGGAGCCCGCGGGCTCCCTTTTCAAGAGGTTGCAGCAATGGCGAAGGGCACGGTCAAGTGGTTCAACGATGCGAAGGGGTTCGGCTTCATCGCGCAGGACGGCGGCAAGGACGTGTTCGTGCACCACACCGCCATCGTGGCGGAAGGCTTCCGCTCCTTGGCTGAAGGGGACAATGTGGAGTTCGAAGTCGTCGAGGGGCCGAAGGGGCTCCAGGCGTCGAACGTCCGCAAGGTCTGACACCCCGGCGCTCCGCGCCTTTCCCATTTCGACGCAGAGCCAGCAGCATCCCGGTCCCCTGCCGCTCAGGCGGGGGATCTCGGTGTTTGCCTTCTTCGCCCGAGCCGAGGAGCCCCGACGATGACCGGCCCGCTTCGCACCCTCGCGCTCCTCGCGGCCCTCGCAGCGCCTTCCGCCGCGGCCGCCGCCCCGGCTCCCACCGATACCACCACGCTCCAGTTCCACGGCTTCCGGGCCGGTGCCCGGCTGGATGAGATCGACGCCGTGGTGCGCCGCCTCGAGGGCGGGCGGCTCCGCTGCGAGGGCGCCAAGGCCGACCGCAGGGTCACCGAGTGTCGCGGCCGGTTCACCGACGCCGCGCTCGGTGGCCCGGTGGCCCTGTGGATCTCCGCGATCGACAGCGTCGCCGGCATCATCACCCTGCGATCCGACCTCGACAGCGACCGGCTCGATCAGTGGCGCAGCGGGATCGTGGCGCGCTACGGCCGCGTCGGCGCCCGCGCCCAGGGCACGCAGTGGATGATGCAGTGGGTTCGCCGCGGCCGGATGCTCCGCCTGACCTGGCGGCAGGACCGGGGGGAGAAGGTCGCCTCGGTGAGCCTGGTGGACGGCCGGGTGCTCGACGCCTGGGGCCGCGACCGCGCGCGGGCCTCGCTCGTCAAGCGCGACAGCCAGCCCCACGCCGGCGGTCAGCGGGTGGATACACTCGCCGGTCGGCCGGCAGGACCCGCCGGGACTCGTCCCTGACCGCGCGTTCAGCGCCGCTCAGCGGAGCCGGACCAGAAAGCTTCCCTCCCCCTCCTCCAGCACGTAGTCGCACACCACCTCGCCCTGCTCCCGCATCCGCCGGAGCAGGGTGCGCACCCGAGTGCGGATCGGCGCCCCTCCGCCCGCCCTGCCCCGCCCGGTCACCAGCCGCACGACTCCGCCCCGGCGCGCCCGCCCCTGGGCCCGCAGGAAGCGCTCGGCGTTGGTGACCGCCTCCGCCACGCTCTGCCCGTGCAGATCGTAGGTGAGGTCCGCCCCCCGCTCGGCCCAGTCCAGCATCCGGCACCTCCAGACCCGAGTACGCAACTTGCACTTTCACTCTCGTCGGCCTCGTCAAGCAGCACCAAGTTACCGACTTCCAGCAACTTAGGCACGGAGCCCGCGAGTGGCATTGTTCGACCGTCTGCTGCTTATTGCGCCGAGGGCGTGCGGCGGCGCGTTGGTCGCGTTGGCAGCCGCGTGCGGCGGAGGGGACACCGACGCGGTACTCATCGGGGTGGCCGGGTCGTTCAGCGACCCGATCGGCACCCCGATGCAGCTGGCCGCCGAGCTCGCCGCCGAGGAGATCAACGCTGAGGGCGGGATCAACGGCCGGCGGCTCGAGCTGGTCCTCCGCGACGACTATGCCGACCCCGACTCCGCGGTGTTCATCGCCACCGACCTGTACGAGTCGGGCGTCTCGGCGGTGATCGGGCATCTCTTCTCCGGGATGACGCTCGCCGCCTCGCCGGTGTACAACGGCGGCGCGGACCCCGTCGCCGCCATCTCGCCCTCGTCCTCCTCGCCCGAGCTCAGCACCGCCGGCGACTACACCTTCCGCGTCTGCCCCAGCGATCTGGCCCACGGCGCCACCCTGGCCCACTGGGCCTTCGAGCGGTTGGGGCTCCGCCGGGGGGCCGTGCTCTACCTCAACGATCAGTACGGCCGCGGGATCCGCCAGACGTTCGTCCGAGAGTTCCTGCGTCTCGGCGGCCGGTTGGAGTCGATCGATCCCTATCTCGGCGACACGCCCGACGTGGGTCCCTATCTCGACCGGCTGGTCCGGTCCCGCGGCGCGGAGTTCCTGGTCGTGGCCGGAAACCGGGTCGAGGCCGAAGAGATCATCCGTCAGGCGCGCCGCCGGGGCCTCGGGATCCCGGTGCTCGGCGGCGACGGTCTCGAGGGGATCCACGAGGCCGGCACCCTGGCCGAGGGCGTCTATCTCTCGTCCGCGTACTTCCCCAATCTCCCGACCAGTGCCAACCGGCGATTCGTCGAGGCATACCGCCGGAAGTACCCCCGGGCGGGCGCCCCCAATCAGCCGGCGGCGGCCACCTACGACGCGGTCTACCTGCTGCGCGACGTCATCGCGCGGGCGGGAACCGACCGCGCGGCGATCCGGCGGGAGCTCGCCGGGGTCGGCTCCGCCACGCCGCCGTTCGAGGGCATCACCGGGACGGTGTCGTTCGACGCGGCGGGCGACGTGCCCCACCAGAACGTCTACATCGGTTTGGTGCGCAACGGCCATGTGACGGTGATGGAGGACGCGACCGAGACCGTCGCGCGGGTGCCATGACGGTCATGCGCAGTCTCCGCAGCCGCGTGATCGCGGGCATGGTGCTGCTGATCGCGCTGGTGTTCGTGATCGCCCTGCTCGGGGTGAACTCCATCCGGTCGCTGGGGCGCTCGGTGGACTCCGAGCTGGCCCTGCTGCTGGAGAGCACCGACCTGGGCAACGGGCTGGTCTCCGCCGTCGCCTCCGAGATCCGCTCCGCCGAGCAGTACCTGGTACGTCCCTCGGCCCAGCTGCGGCTGCTCGCGCTGGAGGAGGGCGACTCCGCCTACGCCATCCAGCGCCGCTACCGCACCCTCGCCTCGCTCACCACGGCGGACCGCTACATCGTCAACAAGATCGCCGACAACCAGGCGCAGATCGAGGTGGCCTACGCGCGGGCCCACGCCCTCGCCGACCTCGGCCGCACCGACGACGCCCGCCGCCAGGCGGATCTGGCCCGCGCGCCGTCGGACACCCTCCTGGGCGACGTGCGGGCGCTCTCGCTCGCGCAGACCACGCGCTCGATGGCGCGGGCCTCGGATCTCCGGCGCCAGGCGGAGCAGCGGCGGCAGACGCTGTGGATCCTCTTCTTCGCCTCGTTCGTGATCGGCGTGTGGATCGCGTTCTTCACCGTGCGGATGGTGGACCGGCCCCTCACCATGCTGGTCGGCGCGGCGGAGCGGTTCGGCGCCGGCGACTTGCGGCCGGTGCGGCTCGGCCGCATGCCGACCGAGCTGGAGCGCCTCTCCCGCGCGATGGACGACATGGGCGGCCGGCTCCGCAAGGTGGTGGTGGCCGTGGTCGGCGAGGCGAGCCAGATCGGCAACAGCGCGAGCGATTTCTCCGCCATGAGCGAGCAGCTCGCGGCGAGCAGCGGCGAGATCTCCACGGCCATGGTGAAGATCGCCTCCAGCGCGGAGCAGCAGGTGCAGGGGATGGAGAAGGCCGACGCGCTGCTCCTGAGCCTGCGCCAGATCGCCGAGGCCAACGCGCAGGCGGCGGCCCGGGTGGCGCACCTGGGCGACCGGATCCGGGAGCTCGCCGCGCACCACCGGGCCGATGTGGCCGCGGCCGGCCAGGCCCTGCTCGACGTCCGGGAGGTGGTCCGCACCTCCGCACAGCAGGTGCAGGAGCTCGCCCGGCTCTCCGAGCCGATCACCGCGTTCATCGACCTGATCAAGCAGATCTCCAGCCAGACCAACCTCCTGGCCCTGAACGCCGCCATCGAGGCGGCGCGCGCGGGCGAGCACGGCCGGGGGTTCGCCGTCGTGGCGGAAGAGGTCCGCCGGCTGGCCGACTCGAGCGCCACCGCGGCCGAGGACGTGGCCAAGACCGTTCAGCACATCCGCACCCAGGTACGCGGCGTGTCCCAGACCATGGAGGTCGGCTCGGCCAAGGTGCAGGGGATCGAGTCGGTGGCGGTCGCGGCGGCTCGCGCGCTGGAGGAGATCAGCACGGCGGTCGAGGAGGTGCACAATGCGGCGGAGGAGGTCGAGCGCGAGGCCGGAGCGAACCGGCAGATCGTGGAGCAGCTCGGCGAGCGCACCCGCGACGTCAGCCAGGCCGCCACGGAGCACGCCTCGGCCAGCGAGGAGGTGACCGCGGCGGCCGAGGAGCAGAGCGCCAGCACCGGCGAGATGGCCTCGGCAGCGGGCGACCTGCTTCAGGGCGCCACGCGGCTGACGGCGCTGATGCAGGAGTTCAAGACGTAGGGGCCTCGGGCGGGTCGCATTTGGTCACGAAGATGACCCGGGTGCTGACCCCCGGCTCCACCCTGATGCCCCGCGGGTTACCGCCCCCGACCTTGCAGTGCGGCGCGACCCCGCTCAGGCCGATGAGGTAGTCGGCCGTGGGCACCGACACGATCCGCAGCGTGTCCTCCGGGTCCATCGTACCCTGAACCACGCCGTTCACGATCAGGTCGTAGCCGTCGGGGTCCGCACCCGGCCCGCTCCCGGTCGTGATGATCTCCAGGTCACCCAGTCTGGACGGGAGGGACGTAGGGGGTCCGGCCGGTGCAGTGCCACCGTCGCCGCATCCGACGATCAACGCCAGCCAGACTCGTGTTGCGGGCAGGTGCATGGGGCCCCCGGCGGCCAAGTCGTCCCTGGTATCTGTCAGCCGGGCCCGGGAAAAGCAACGAGCCCAACCGGGGTGGTTGGGCTCGTTCGCTCCGCCGTCTCGTGCGGCTCAACGCCGCTTCGTCTTGGCCGCCTTCTTGACCGCCTTGAGCTTCGCCTTCTTCACCGCCTTGACCGGCTTCACCGTCCGCCCCTTGCTCTTGGCTTTGGCCCGCTGGGCCTTTTCCCGGTCGGCGGCCCGCTCGACCCGCTTCTGCTCGGCCGCATGCACCTCGGCGAGAATCCGGTCACCTTCGTCCTGGCCCAGCAACCCGCGGCGGGTGGCGTACTTCACCAGCTCGTCGGCGTCGGCCACGTTGAACTCGGTGAGCCGGGCCGCGGCCCGAATGACGTTGCCGAGCGCGTCGGCCACCGGACTCCGCAGGACGTTCGCGATCCCGGGCAAGGTTTCCAGCAAAGTCGAGATCTGTGAACCGCCAAGCTCCGACACCACGTTACCTCCTTGCCTCCAGGTCTCACGGGACGCCAAGCGAGCGGCGGTCCCCACTGGGTCGAATCTTCGCACGCCCGTCCGCCCAATGCTAGTAGTATTATCGCAGACTACTACTCTCGCGGTCACGGAAAACGGCCCCGGAGGTTCCCACCCGGGACCGTTGTCGGCATCCAAATCTTGAGCAGGGAACAGCTTACCTCGCGATCACCAGCTCCCCGCGCGAATCGTAGGCCCGGTGCGGCAGACAGAAAAATGCGTAACTGCCGGCCGGGAGCGCCGGAACGGTGATCCGGTATTCCGCCCCGTTTCGAGTCAGCAATGGGCTGCTCAGGTCACCGGACCGCCTCGGCATGGCGGCGTTGAGCGCCTCGTGGGCCTGCCGGCTCATCCCGCGGGCCTCGAACACCACGCTGTGGGGGGCGCCGCTCACCGCCTGGAACACGAGCAGGTCTCCCGGTCGCGCCTTGATCGTGGCGGGCTGGAAGCGATACTCGCCGCGCTTCTGGTCCTCCTCCATCCGGATCTCGTGCTGCTGCTGGGCGGCGGTGGTACCGGCCGCTCCGGCTAGCGCGGCAAGGGTCACTACAGCCGTCCTCATCGGGTGACGCATTCGTCCCTTTCTGCCTGACGGGCTCTCCTGGCGCACCTTTGCATCCCGGGAGCTATCCCATAAATTGCACTGGGTTGGGGCAGGCGAGTTCCATGCCAGGAAGCCCCGCCGGAAGGGCAGTCTGTGGGACGCAGGGGCATCAAAGAGTACCGCGCACCGGAAGCGCTGATACTGATCGCGGCAGACCGAGACCAGAAACCGTTGGTTTGCCCCTCCTGCGGCGCCGCCGATGTCCAGCGGACCCCGGAACGGGCTTCCGGCGAGGATTTGCAGGGCGGCCGGGTCACCCTGCACTGCAACGCCTGCAGCCGCACCGCCGCCTACATCCCTCGCACCGTCAGCCGAGCGGCCCTCCCCGAGGCCCCCCGAACCCAGCAGCGATGACGCCACGGCGCTCTACTCGGGCGCCGTGAACAGGCGGCCCCACCGGACCGCGGTCAGGAACGGGATCGAGCGCCAGCTGTTCGGGTCGTAGCTGAAGTAGACCACCAGCGGCCGTCCCCGCACGTTCTGGCGCGGGAGAAAGCCCCAGTAGCGGCCATCGTACGAGCTGTCCCGGTTGTCCCCCATCATGAAAAACGAGTCCGTCGGCACCACGATCGGGCCCCAGTCCTGGAGGTCGGGCTGGTAGTCGCCGCTGTCGCGCCGGGCCAGGTGGGGCAGCTGCCATTCCCGCATCTTGGCACGCTGGATCGGGTCCTCCGACCGGCCCGGATCCGAATGGACCGCATAGGGCTCGTCCACCCGCGTGCCGTTGCGATAGAGCTGGCCCGCCTCCATGTACAAGGTATCCCCGGGCATGCCGATGAGACGCTTGACGACCTTGAGCCCTTCCTCCTCGACCGAGTCGAACACCAGAATGTCGCTGCGCTCGGGCTCGCGCACCGCGGGCAGGCGGGCCCTGATGATCGGCACTTCCGCGCCGTAGAGTGCCTTGTTCACGAACAGGAAATCACCGATGAGAAGGGTGTTCTCCATGCTCCCGGATGGAATCCGGAAGGCCTCCACGAGGAAGGTGCGCAGGAAGAACCAGACGACGAGCGCGACGACGATCGACTTGGTCCATTCCCACACCCAGGCGACGAACGATCGGGTCTGTGCTGCGGTGCGTGCGGTCATGCCGGAGTCCCGGTGAGTGTCGTGAGCCGGAAAGGCTGAAATATAGCGGCCCGGCGGGCCCTCAGGCCGCTTCCCTGAGAGCGGCCACCACCTTGCCCGGATGCTCCCCCGCGTTGCTCACCCGGGGCCAGTGCCGGCGCACCCGCCCGTCCGGGCCGATCCACACGGTGGAGCGGATGACGCCCACCACCTTCCTGCCGTAGAGGGTCTTCTCGCCGTAGGCGCCGTAGGCACGCATCACCTCGTGGTCCGGATCGGAGAGCAGGGTGAAGGGCAGCCGATACTTGGCCGTGAAGCGCCGGTGCGACTCCGCGTCGTCGCCCGAGACGCCGAGCACCACGGCCCCGAGCTCGCGCAACTCGTCCCAGGCATCCCGAAAGCCGCAGGCCTCCTTGGTGCACCCGGGCGTGTCGTCGGCGGGGTAGAAATAGACCACCACGTGCCGTCCCGCGTAGTCGGCCAGCGATACCGGCAGGCCGTCGCTGTCAGGCAGGGTGAAGGGCGGCGCGGGATCGCCGGGGCTCAGCATCGGTCTTCCCTCGGATCGGGGCAGGTATCGGCGGCCGCGCGCACCGGCGACCGCGAGCGCAGAATGGGATACACGCCGCCCGGCACGAGCGGCTCCACCAGGTTCCAGGTCGCCACCCCGTCCTCGGACGCCGGTTCGAGCAGGTAGCCGGCGAAGCGCCCGGCCGGCTGGGCGGTTTCCACCAGGAACCAGCCGGCCGGTGCCGTCGCCGGCGACTCGGCGCTCCACCGTCCCTCCACTCGCACGGGGCGGTGGCCCTCGAAGAGCTGTCCCGCCGAGACGCTGTCGATCCTGAAGCGCTCCACCGGACCGGTCCACGGCGCCGCCAGTCGGCGTACGGTGACGCCCTGGCGCCGCAGCAGCGTGACGACGCCCGCGAACGAGTTGGGGACGAGATAGGCGGCGGGAAGCGCCTCCCGCCTGGCGGCCACGAAGTGGAGGTAGGCCGGCATGCGGAGCGTGCGGTACACCCCGCTGCGCCGGCGGCGCGCATATCCCCCGGCTCCATCGCCCGCGGGGCCGGTGATCTCGGCGATGATCTCCTCCGCGGCGGGTGGTCCGAGCCGGGAGCGCACGGTCACCGAGTCGGTCGTCTGCCGGGCCGATGACTCGACCGCGTCGCGAATGGCGCTCCCTTCCTCCGCGGCGAGGCCCAGCACCTCGCGCACGAACGCGTAGGTGCTGGCGACGCGGGTCCTGAAATCATCGTTGCTGTAGGCTTCGCTCAGCACCGCGACCCGGCCGCGCATACCCGCCCAGTTGGTGCCGAACCGCGGGCGCGGATCGTAGGTCTCCCATCCCTGGGCCAGCGAGTCCGGATGCTGACTCCGGAAATTGCCGTACCAGAAGGTCGCCCGGCCGTGGCGCCGGGCCACGCGCCGGCGCACCTCGGGCAGGAAGCGGTCCCGCGCATAATCGTCGGCAGGGGTCCGATTGGGATTCAGGCCTGCGGCGAAAGTCAGGGTGTATCCATGGTAGCTGCCGTTCGTGGTATGCAGGTCCACGAACAGGTCCGGATCCCACGCCTGAACGAGTCGCGCGGCCCCCCGGGTCTCGGGCGCCTCCATTTTGACGTAGTCCCGGTTGAGGTCGAGCCCGCTGCCGTTGGCCCGGCGGCCGACCCGCGCGGGGCCGTTCTGCCCCGGCCGGTTCTCCGCGGCCGGCGCGAGCGCCTCATTCCCGTCGGCGTTGTAGATCGGAACCACCAGAAGAATCAGGCTGTCGAGCAGGGGCCGCAGGGGACCGAGGGTGAGGTCGCGGAGCAGCATCAGCGCCGCTTCCTTCCCCTCGACCTCGCCCCCGTGGATGTTGGCCTGGAGGTAGACGACGGGCCTGCCGCTCCGCCGTGCCTCCGTGGGGCGGCCGACGAGCGGGCGCGATGCGACCACGTACGGCACCACGCGTCCGCCCGGCGTGATCGCCAGCGTGTCCACCGAGATGGGGGCGCCGAGCGCGCCGAGCGAGTCGAGGAAGCCGAGCACGTCCGCGTGGGAGGAGGTCTCCCGGTAGCCGGTGCGCTCCGCGCGGGTGGTCTGCGCCGCGCCGTCCGCGCCCAGCACCAGCAGCAGTCCGGCGAGTGCGAGACCGGCCCGCACTACGGCGCGGCGGGGCGCCCGGCGTCCTGGGCGACGGTGTCCCCCGCGCTGGCGGTATCGGCGGCGGTCGCCGGCTCTTCGGTCCCGCGCTGCGGGGTGCGGTCCACGACCGTGGGAGCCGCGGGTGCACCCTCCGACAGGCGCTCCTGCCCCGCCACCACGACCTGCTCCCCCGCCTCGACGCCGGTCCGGGCCTCCACGAATCCCGGTGTCCGCACGCCGATGTCCACCTGCCGCCGGGTGGCCTTCCCGTCGGGCGTCACCACCCAGACGAAGTTGGCGCCCTGGAGCGGCAGCACCGCGTCCTCCGCGATGACCACGGCGTCGGGCCGCACGGCCGTGGCGAGCCGGGCCTCGATGAACATGCCGGTCTGGAGCTCCCGGCGCCGGTTGGGGACCTCGGCTTTCACCATGATGGTGCGGCCCGGCAGCTGCACCACCGGATCGACGAAGTCCACCCGGCCGACGAACTCCTTGCCGGGGATGGCGGCCACCCGGAACGTCACCTCCTGACCCACCTTGAGCCGCTCCGCGTAGCGCTCGGGCACCTGGAACACCGCGCGCTGGGGCGAGACGCTCTGGAGCGTGGCCAGGGGAGTGCTGGTCGTCACGTAGTCGCCCAGGCTGACGAACCGCTGCCCCACCACGCCGCCGAACGGGGCACGCACCGTGGTCCGGTCCAGCCGCACCCGGAGGAGCTGCAGCTGTGCCTCGGTGCTGCGCGCGGTGGCTTCGGCACGCTCGAGCTCGGCCTGGCTGGACGCCTTCTGGGCCAGGAGGTCTCGGGTGCGCGCCAGCGACTGGCGCGCCAGGTCCCGTTCGGCTTCGGCGCGCGCCACCTCGGCCTGCAGCTCCTCGTCGTCCACCTTGAAGAGGGGCGTGCCCCGGGCGACTTCCCGCCCTTCCCGCACCAGAATCGCCGCAATGCGTCCTTCGATCACCGGGCGAAGCTCGACGGATTGCATCGCCTCGACCTGGCCGGTCGCCAGAATCGCGTCCACCACGGTGTCGGCGCGAGCCACCACGACCTCCACCGGCATCGGTGGAGGCCCGCCGCCTCCGCCACCATCTTCTCCCTTGGGCTGGCCGCCGGCGCTGTTGCACCCGGTGACTCCGAGCAGCAGCGCGGCGAGGAGCAGGGACGGCTTGACTCCCACGATCGGTCTCACGGGGCACCCTTGTCGGCAAAAAGTCTGCGGCCCAGAATCGCCTCGAGTCCGGCGAGGGCGAGGCGGGTCTCGTACCGGGCCTGCACCAGGTCTGCCTCGGCCTGAGCGACGTTCACCTGCGCATCCAACAGGTCGAGAATCGTTCCGGCGCCGGCCCGATACCGCATCTCCTGCATCCGGTAGTTCTCCCGCGCCACGGCCACCCCCACCACCGCGAGCTCCACGGCGGCCCTGCTGGTCTGATAGGTGTCGTAGGCGGCGGTGACGTCCCGCCGGATGGCCCGCTCCAGATCCGAGCGGATGGCGCGCGCCACGTCGCGGTTCACCCGCGCGCGGGTCACCTCGATCTCCCGCTGCCCGTTGTTCCAGATGGGGAAGGAGAGGCTAAAGGTGACCGAGCTGACATTGGACGCGCCGGGGAAGATCTCCGTGTCGTAACGCTGGTGCAGCCCACCGATCGACAGCGTGGGCAGGTAGTCGCTCCGCTGGGACCGCACCGCGGCCTCCGCGGAGCGCTCCCGGGCCCGGGCGGCGCGGTACTGCGGGCCCTGATCCAGCGCGGCGCGCAGCGCCTCGGCCAGCGGGATGGGCAGATCCGGCGCGGGGTTGGTGTCCAGGGGCTCGGCGTCCACGGGGCCGTCGGCCCCCACCCGGCGCCCCAGCTCCAGCCGGGCGGTCCGCAGCGCGTTTCGCTGCCGCAGGACCTCCACATCGGCCCGGGTCACCTCCAGCACCAGCTGGAGCGAATCGGTCTGGACGGCGGCCCCGGACACGACCCGGGCGCGGGCGATGCCGAGCCCCTCGCGGGCCCGATTGGCCCGCTCCTGCGCCACCCGGCCCAGCTCCGCGTTCACCAGGACATCGTAGTAGCTCGACTCGGTCTCCAGCGCGGCCAGGAAGCGCTGCTCCAGCTCCCCGGCCTCGGCGGTCTCCAGCTCGGCCCGGGTGCGGGAGAGCTCGGCGATCTTGCGGAGGCTGAAGACCTCGTAGTCGGCGCTGGCCCGGCCCACGACGAGCGTGCTGGTCGGGCTGGTCGGATCGGCGGGGTTGAAGAAGGCCCTCGAGTACTTCGTCTCGTCGAGCCCCAGCTGCACCGACGGCAGGAAGAACGCGAGCCGGGCGGCGCGGCGTCCCCATTCGGCGTCCTCGATCCGGCCCAGCGCGGTCACGTAGTCGGGGTCGAGCTGCGCCGAGCGGCGGATCGCCTCCTGGAGCGTGATGCGCGGCAGGCTGTCGGCCGAGCCCGAATCGGCCGGCGGCACGGCGGCCGTGGCCTGGAGCGCGAGCAGCAGGGCGAGCATCACTCCGCCTCCGCCGGGGCGTACCCGGCGTGCGCCGCCGGCGCGTGCCCCCGCACCCGGGCCAGAAGGCCGTCGAAGATGACGTACACCGAGGGGACGATGTAGAGGGTGAGCAGCGTGGAGAACACGAGTCCGCCCACGATGGCATAGCCCAGCGGCCGGCGGCTGAGCGAGCCGGCGCCGAGGCCCAGCGCGATGGGCATGGCGCCCATCACGGTCGCGACCGAGGTCATCAGGATCGGCCGCAGGCGGATCCGCCCGGCCTCGAGCGCGGCGTCCAGGGTCCCGAGCCCGCGCTCCTTGAGCTGGTTGGTGTAGTCCACGAGCAGGATCGAGTTCTTGGTCACCAGCCCGATCAGCAGGATCATGCCGATCTGGCTGTACAGGTTGAGCGTGCTGTCGGCGAGCTTGAGTGTGAGGAGCGCGCCCGTGACCGCCAGCGGCACGGAGAGCAACACGGTGAAGGGGTGCACCAGCGACTCGAACTGGGACGCGAGCACCATGAACACCACGATCAGGGCCAGGCCGAAGGCGAAGTACAGCGCGGACCCGCTCTCCTCCAGCTCGCGCGACTCGCCCGCGAGCGCGGTGGTGGAGCCGCGGGGCAGCACCTCGTTCGCGATGGCGTACATCGAGTCGAGGGCCTCGCCCAGGGCGAATCCGGGAGCCAGGCCGGCCGAGATGGTCGCCGACCGCACCCGGTTGAAGTGGGCCAGCTGCCGCGGGCCCACGCCCTCCTCGATCGTGGCGAGCGCGTCGAGCTGCACCAGGCCGCCGTCCCGGCCGCGGAGAAAGATGCCGCTCATGTCGCTGGGGGTGGCCCGGGTCTCGGGCGTGAGCTGGACGATGACGTCGTAGAGCCGGTTGTTCCGGGTGAAGGTGCTCACCTCCCGCCCGCCGAGCAGGGTCTGGAGCGCCGACGCCACGTCGCCCACCGGCACCCCGAGGTCCTCCGCGCGGTCGCGCTCGAAGGACACGGTCAGCTCCGGCTTGTTCACCCGCAGGTCGCTGTCCACGTTGACCAGGCCGGGCACCTTGGCGATCCGCTTCATCATCGTGTCCACGGCGTACTGCAGCTGCTCGAAGTCCGAATGCTGCACCACGAACTGCACCGGGTTGCCGAACCCGCCGAAGGCGGGGGGATTGATCGCGAACGCCATCACCCCCGGCACCCCGAAGAGCTGCGGCTGCACCTCGCCCATGATGTCCTGGACGGTCCGATCCCGGTCGCTCCAGTCGGTGAGCCTGGCGAAGACGCCCCCGCGGCTGGGCGTGCCGAAGAACGCGCCGGTGATGCTGAAGTAGTGCTCGATCTCGGGCACGCTGGCGAAGATCTTCTCGAGCCGGCGGATGTAGCCGTCGGTGTAGTTCAGCGTGGACCCCTCCGGCGCGATGACCATGGTGAAGAAGAACCCACGGTCCTCGGGCGGCACGAACTCGCGCTTGAGCGAGCGGAAGGTGACGACCGCCCCCAGGGCCGTCAGCAGCGCCAGCCCCACCATGAGCATGCGGTGGTGCAGGGCCCAGCGGAGGGTGCGGGCGTAGCCGCTCGCGATCCCGTTGAAGCCGCGCTCCAGCACCTGGTAGACAGCCCCGTGCCGGGGCGGCACCCGCAGGATCTTGGCGCAGAGCATCGGCGTGAGTGTGAGCGCCACGAAGCCCGAGATCAGCACCGAGCCCGCGACGGCGATGCCGAACTCATTGAAGAGCCGGCCGGTGTTGCCCTGGAGAAAGGCGAGCGGGGTGAACACCGCCACCAGCGCGATGGTGGTCGCGACCACCGCGAACCCGATCTCCCCGGTGCCCTTCATGGCGGCGGTCTCGGGGTCCTCGTGCAGCTCCTCCTGGTGCCGGTAGGCGTTCTCCAGCACGATGATGGCGTCGTCCACCACGATCCCGATCGCCAGCGTGAGCGCCAGCAGCGTCAGGTTGTTGATGGAGAACCCGAGGAAGTACATGAGGGCGAACGTCGAGATGATCGACGTCGGAATGGCGAACGCCGGGATGATCGTGGCGCGCAGGTTCCGCAGGAAGACGAAGATGATGAGCACCACGAGCAGCGCCGCGATCAGCAGCGTCTCCTCGGCCTCCTGGATGGAGCGCTTCACGAAGATCGACTGGTCGAACGTCGCAATGATCCGCACCCCGGGAGGCAGCACCGCCTGGATGGCCGGCAGGGCGGCGTGGACCGCGTCGGCCACTTCCACCAGGTTGGACTTGGACTGGCGGACCACCCCGACGCCGACCGAGGGCGTGCCGCGGTAGCGGAGGGCGCTGCGCTCGTCCTCCGGGCCCAGCTCGACCCGGCCGAGGTCGTCCAGCGTCACCATCTGGCCGTCGACGTTGGAGACCACGAGCTGGCTGAACTCGTCCGGGGTCTTGAGCTCGCCCAGCGAGCGGACGGTGAACTCCCGCCGATCCGATTCGATCCGCCCCGCCGGAATCTCCACGTTGCGGCTGCGAATGGCGTTCTCGACGTCCTGGACGGTGAGCGACCGTGCGGCCAGCTCCGAGGCGTCCAGCCAGACCCGCATGGAGAAGCGGCGCTCGCCCCCGATGAAGATCCGCCCCACGCCGGGCACGCTCTGCAGCCGGGTCTTCACGACCCGGTCGGCCACGTCCGAGAGCTGGAGCAGGTCGTAATTCTCCCCGGAGAGCGCCAGCCACATGAAGGGCTGGGCATCGGCCTCCTGCTTGGCTACCACCGGCTCCTCGACGTCGTCCGGCAGCCGCCCGCGCACCCGCGACACCTTGTCCCGGACATCCTGCGCCGCGTCCTCCACCGGCCGGTCGAGGGTGAACTCGAGGGTGATGTTGCTGAACTGCTCGGCGCTCGAGCTGGTCAGGGTCCGAATCCCCTGCACCGTGCTCAGCTCCTCCTCGAGAATGTCGGTGACGGCCGACTCGACCACCTGCGGGTTAGCGCCGGGCAGGGCGGTCTGGACCGAAATGATCGGCGGGTCCACGTCGGGAAACTCGCGGACGGACAGATTGACGTACCCGATCACCCCGAACAGCACGAGCGCGATACTGACCATGCTGGCCAGCACCGGCCGCCGAATGGAGATGTCAGCGAGTTTCATAAGGTTACCCTGCAGGTAGTAGCGGGTCCTACGCCGCCCGCGCCGCACGTCGCGCCGCGAGCGTGCGTTGCCCTACGCAACGCGGGGGCGAGAGATTCAGCGCCCGGCATTACTTTGCGGTGTCTCCATCGGCGCGGAACCCCATGGCCGTCAAGCTCTCCTCGCGACAGCAGGCGCAGCTGACCTACCTCCAGACGCTGCCTCCCAAGTTCCAGCGGATCCACGCCGTGATCGAGGAGATGGCCTCGCTGCGGGCCGACGACGTCGTCGTGCGGGGGCTGGCGCGGCTGCTCGACGAGATCAAGGGCAACTCGGCCGCCCTCAGCCTCACCGGCCTTGCGGACACCGCCGGACTGATGGCGACGATGACCCGCCGCGGTGGCGGGCTGCAGATGAAGGTGCGGGGCCTGCGAGAGCTGCTGGGGAGCCTCAAGATCAACTTCGAGGCCGCGATGCGCTCGGCGACCACTCCGGAAACGCCGGGTTAGCTGCGCGCCGGACTCCCAGCGCGCCGGGCGGCGAACCGGTCGATGATGGGGCCGCACATCAGGACGATCATCCCGTTCACCAGGACGCCGATCAGGGCCGAGACGAAGGCCAGGGCCGAGAGGATGAGGGTGGCGCCGATGCCGGCGAGCAGGACCCCGAGCCAGTAGAGCATAGTGCGTCTCCGGAGCAGAACTACGGCGCTGGACGGGCCGTAGGTTAGCCGTGGGGCCCGGGTCGCCGCAACCCACGCGGCCACCCGGTCCGCGCCGGGGCCATACCGACCGACACCAACCATCGAGGAATCCAGCATGCGCGTCTTTCAGCCGCTCGCCCTCGCCACGCTCGCCGCCGCGCTGCCGCTGGCGGCGCAGAGCCGCGACCACACCCAGCCCGAGCCGCAGGCGCAGGCCGCGTCGGGGGCCGGGGGCATCCCCGCCGGCTGGACCGTTCGGGCCGACGGCAAGGCCGACGCGGCGGAGGCCAGGATCGCGGCCATGGGCGGTGGCATCCATGTCACGACCGGCCCCGCCCTCATCCTCTACCGACCCGACACCCGGGGCACCGGTCCCTTCCACACGCTGGCCACGTTCACCCAGACCAAGCCGTCGGCGCATCCCGAAGGCTACGGGCTGTTCTTCGGCGGTCAGGGGCTGGAGGACGCGGGGCAGAAGTACATCTACTTCCTGGTGCGTCAGGACGGGGCGTACCTGATCAAGCGGCGCGACGGGGCCAAGACCAGCGACATCTCGAAGGGCTGGGTGACGCACTCCGCGGTGAAGCGGCCCGATGCCAAGGGAGGCGCCACCAATCTGCTGGAGGTGGACAACAAGGTGGATCCGTCCAAGCTCACGTTCAAGGTGAACGGACAGGACGTCCACAGCATGGACTCCGCCGGCCTGGAGCTCGACGGCGTCGTGGGGATCCGTGCCAACCACAACCTGGACCTGCACATCGAAGGTTTCGACGTTCACCGCTGACCGCTAGCCTGCGCGCAGTCCCTCCGCGCGCAGGACCCGGTCGGCCGCGTAGCTCACCACGCCCTCGTTCTCCCGCGCCAGGCGCTCCAGCGTCCAGTGGCTGTGCGCGGTATCGGCGAGTCCGAGGGCGGCGACCGCCGCGAGGCGCTGACCGGTGGTATAGCCGTTCCGCCGGAGAATGCTCCGCCGGGTCAGCGCCACCGACGCCAGGGCGTTGCAGGCGTCGGCCGAGCCGATCCGGCCGAGTGCGCCCACCATCGCCTGCCAGGCATCCCGATCGGTCTCATCCTGCAGCGCCGCCGCGATGAGGAGCGCGAGGGCGCCCCCGCGCCAGGTGGCGATGGCCTCCGCCGCGGCGGCGCGGGTGTGGGCAGAGGGATGCCGCAGGGCCCGGCGAATCGCGTCGGCGACCGGCGCGTCGTGCAGCTCGCCGAGGGCATGCACCACCGCGGTTCGGACCAGCTCGTCCGGATGGTCCAGCAGCGGCTCCAACTCCTCCAGGGCACCCGGCGACCGCAGCCGCGCCATCAGCGTCGCGCCATGGCGGACCTCGTGGAGCAGGTGGCTTCGCAGCATCGGCCGCACCTGCGCGAACGCGCCCGGTACCGCCGCGACCACCGCGTAGTAGAAGACCCGCACGCCGAGGGCCTCGCCCCGCCTCAGACGCTCGAGCGCGACCTCGACCGCGTCCAGCCCGATCCAGCCGAGCACGTCCGCGGCTCGGTCGCGCGACACGTAGTCGCGCTCCGCCAGGTCGGCCAGCGCCTCGACGGCCGATCGAGGGAGCGCGCGCCGCACCTGGATGGCGTAGGTCCGCCGTTCCGCCTGCGGCATCCGCGGTGCCAGGTGGATGAGGCCGAAGCTCGCGTGCAGCACCTCGTCCCACGCCCGCGCACGGCAGGCCTGTACCAGCGCGTCGAGCAGCCGAGTGGCTTCCGACCGAAGGTCCTTGACCAGATACAGCCGGCGCTCGCCGGTGGCTCTGCGCTCCACTCCCCGCCGGCGCTCCAATTCGGACCAGCGAAGCTGGCGCGCCTGCCGGCGGTCGTCTCCGTGGCGGCGCTCCACGCCCCGGCGGCGGTTGGGGGGAGCTCCGGCACCACGGACCGGCCGCGCCGGGGTGCCGCCGCCAGGCCCGCCGTCGGGTTCCCCGTCTCCCGGCGGACCCGGCGGCGCGAGCAGCCGGACGAACTCGACCTGGATGCTGGGGGAGGAGCGGACAGGTGTCAGGTCGTGCGCCAGCGCACGCGCCAGTGCTTGCAGCTCCGCCGGGTGCGCTCCGGCCGAAATCCGGAGGCGGTCCACCTGTCGGGCGAGCATCCGGGCCTTGAGCCCCATGTCCGCGGGGATGGAGGCCCATTCCACGCCGGCCTCGACCTCGAGCGCGCGCTCCTCGACCGCCGCCGCCGCGGCGGCGAGCGCGAGCTCCTGCGCGGCGTCGTTCCCGGGGTCCACCCGGAACAACGTCACCAGGTCGCCGAAGCGCTTGACGAAGGTGGACTTGGCGTCCACGCGGCCTCTGTGCGAGGGGGGATGCTAGGCAAGCTGCACGCGGGTGGCCGAGCGCGCAACTGCAGGGGAGACGCCTGGCGCGTCGCTGTCGCCACGGTGTCGCAGGGCGGCGCCGCACCGTAGATTCCGCACTCGCATGACCTCCCGCGATCCGGCAACCGACGCGCAGGAACGATTGGCCGCCGAGCTGGGGGACCGCTTCCTCATCGAGGACGTGCTGGGACGGGGTGCCAGCGCAACGGTCTACCTGGCCCAGGAGCTGCGCCATGGCCGACGCGTGGCCCTCAAGGTGCTCCACTCCGCGCTGGGCGCTGCCCTGGGTGTGGAGCGGTTCCAGCGCGAGATCCGTACCCACGCCCGCCTGCACCACCCCCACATCCTGCCGCTTTACGACTCCGGTACGGCCGCCGGCCGGCTCTACTACACGATGCCGTTCGTGGAGGCCGGCTCCCTCCGCGACCGGCTGCGGCGAGTCGGCCGGCTCGACGTGCCCACGGCCGTGCGGCTCGCCACGGAGGTGGCCTCCGCCCTCGGGTACGCGCACGCGCTCGGCGTGATCCATCGCGACCTCAAGCCCGAGAACGTCATGCTTTCTCCGACGGGCCAGGCGATCCTCGCGGATTTCGGGATCGCGTACGCGCTGGAGGAGCCCTCCGCCGACGAGGACCATACCACCCCCTCCGCCCGGCTCACGGAGACCGGCGTCACCGTGGGCACGCCGGCCTACATGAGCCCGGAGCAGGCCGCCGGGGACGAGGAGCTGACCGGGCGCAGCGATCAATACGCCCTGGCCGCGCTGGTCTACGAGCTGCTCACCGGCACGCCGCCCTACACCGGCCCCAATGCCCGGGCGATCCTGGCCCGCAAGCTCACCGCGGCGCCTCCACCGCTCCGCCAGACTCGCCAGGACGTGCCCGCCGAGCTGGAGGCGGTGCTGCTCCGCGCGCTCTCGCGCTATCCCGCCGACCGGTTCGACTCGATGGAGGCCTTCGCCCATGCGATGGGCGCGGCGGTGGGCACCCCGCCGCCGCCCCTTCCAGCTCCCTCCCCCCAGGCAGCGCGCCCGCGGGCCCGACGGCGGGCGCTGGTCCTCGGCCTCGGACTCCTCGCGCTGCTCACCGGCGGCCTGTGGGGCGGGCGGCTCCTCCTGCGCCAGCGGGAGGCGGTGGCCTCGCAGCGCGCCGCGGAGGCGGACCGGGTGCTGGTGGTCCTGCCCTTCAAGAACCTGGGCGACCCGGCGGACCAGTACTTCGCCGATGGGCTGACCGAGGAGATCACCAGCCGGCTGGCGAGCCTGCCGGGGCTTCGGGTCATCAGTCGGACGAGCGCCGACCAGTATCGCGCCAGCGAGAAGTCGCTCAGGGAGATCGGGACGGAGCTGGGCGCCGGCTACGTGCTCGAGGGCAGCGTGCGCTGGGAGCGGGCGGACAGCGGCGCCGGGCGGGTACGGGTGACACCGCAGCTCATCGAGGTGGCCGACGACAGCCATCTCTGGTCGGAGGGCTACGAGGTCGAGCTCACCGAGGTGTTCCGGGTGCAGGCCGACATCGCTGAGCGGGTGACGGCGGCGCTCGACCTGGCGCTCCGGACGCCGGAGTACGCCGCGCTGGCCGAAGCCGGTACCCGCAGCCCCGAGGCTTACGACTTCTATCTACGGGGAAACGAGTACGCCGCCCGCAGCTATGGCCGCAGCAACGTCGAGGCGGCGGCCGACCTCTACGCCAAGGCGGTCGCGCTGGACTCCACGTTCGCGCCGGCCCATGCCCGGCTCGCCCGCTCGCACGCCGCGATGTATTGGTTCTACTACGACCGCTCGCCCGACCGCTGCCGGGCCGCCGAGCAGGCGGCGGAGGCGGCGGCGCGGCTCGCACCCGACGTCCCCGAGACGCGGATCGCCCGGGGCTACTACGAGTACTGGTGCCTGCGGGAGTACGAGCGCGCGTTGGCCCATTTCGAGGCCGCGCTGGCGCGGCAGCCCAGCAACAGCGACCTGCTGACCGCGATCGGCTACGTCGAGCGCCGCCGGGGCCACTGGGCCGAGGCGACGACCCGGCTCGAGGAAGCCCTGCGGTACGACCCGCGCTCGCCGCTGCGCAGCCTCGATCTCGCCGACACCTATATGTCCAACCGCCGCTACCCCGAGGCGGAGCGGCTCTTCGATCGGGCCATCCAGTTGAGTCCGGACTGGGCCGAGCCCTATGCCTACAAGGCGATGCTGTACCTGGTCTGGCGGGGAGAGCTGCCGAAGTCGCGTGCGGTGCTGGAGCAGGCGCTGACCCGGGTGAGCGCCGGGCGACTGGCCCAGGCGCTCATGATACCCGATGCCGTCTCGGCCTCGCTGCTCACGGCGGACAGCGCCTTCGCGCCGGCGGTGGCCGCCGCCAGCGTGTCGGCCTTCGACGGGGACACCGCGCGTCATCAGTTGATTCTCGCCGAAACCGCGCACTACCGCGGAGGGCGTGCGGCGGCCCGGGCCCATGGCGATACCGCGGCGCGGATCCTGGCCCGGCGCCTGGAGACCGATCCCGACGACGCCAAGCTCCTGGTGCGGCTGGGCCTGGCGCACGCACTGGCGGACCGCAAGCCCGAGGCCCTCGCCGCCGGTCGGCGCGCGGTCGAGCTTCTGCCGCCCTCGGTTGACGCGAACTCCGGCCCCTTCGTGGTCGCACACCTCGCGCGGATCTACGTCCTGACCGGCGAGCCCGCGCTGGCGATCGCCACGCTCAAGCCGCTGCTGGCCTTGCCGGGCTGGATCACCGCGCCGGAGCTGCGCCACGACCCGGTGTGGCAGCCGTTGCGATCGCATCCCGGATTCGTGGAGCTGACCGGGCCGCTTGACGCGTTGTGACCGGCTGATACATATTGGCGCATGGCCCACTCGTCTGCGCGAAATCCCAACCGCAACACCATCCACCCAGCCTTCACGTAGGGCCGTCGGGCCACCGCGCTCATATCAGGCATAGTCGTTCCCCGACCCGCTCGACGTTCGAGGCGGGTTCTTTGTTTGCGCATGCTGGTACACCTCAACACTGGAGAGACCATGAAGCGAGGGAAGGCCCTGCCGGGCGCCCTGGTCCTGGGCGCACTCGTGGCGCATGCGGCGCCGGTGCGAGCCCAGGCCACGGTGGGCGCGGATCTGGCTCTGTACAGCTCGTACGTGTGGCGCGGCCTGACGCTGACCAACAAGCCCGTGGCGCAGCCCAATCTGTACCTGAGCTTCCCGGCGGGCGGCGTCTCCTTCACCGCAGGCGGCTGGGCCAACGTCGACATCGGGGAGTACGACGATCCCAACGACGATCTCAGCGAGAGCGGCGGGCTGTCGGCCTTCGACCTCGCCGAGTTCAACCCCTATGCCGAGGTGAGTGTGCCCGCGGGAAAGGCGACTCTCTCGGCGGGCGTCATCGGCTACGTCTTCCCCAACGACGCGGGGCTGACCGAGGACTTCAACACCTGGGAAGTGTACGGGAAAGTGGGCCTCGCCGTGCCGCTCGCCCCCGAGATCGCCGTCTACTACGACGTGGACAAGGTGAACGGCGCGTACATCGAGGGCACCGTCGGCCACGCGCTGCCGCTCAGCGAGACGCTCTCCCTGGAGCTCGGCGGACTCGTGGCGTTCAGTGCGGGACAGGCGTTCGACGTGGATTCCGACGACACGGCCAACTTCCTGGACAACGGGCTTACCCATCTGGATCTGTCGGCGGGGCTCCCCCTCACGGCGGGGCTGTTCTCGATCACCCCGAGCCTGCATGTCCAGATCAACTCGGACGATTTCACCAAGGTCACCTCACCCACCGACCCGGATAGCGACCTGAAACTCTGGGGCGGGGTATCGATCGGCTGGGCGAGGGCCGTCGGGGGGGCGCCGGCCGGGGAGTAGCCTATCGCCGGGCCAGGTGCTTCGCGACGAGCCGGATGTCGCTGAAGAACTCCCGGCGGGCGGTTTCCCGCGCAGCATCGGGGGCCCGGAGCACGGCGGAAGGGTGTACCGTCGCCAGCACCTGGCCCCACTCCGAATCGACCGCGCGGCCGCGCTGCTCGGTGACGCGGAAGGCCGTGCCGAGGAGCGCCTGCGCGGCGGTGCTCCCGAGCGCCACGATCACCCGTGGCTTGACCACCCGGATCTCCTCCTCCAGCCAGGGGTGGCAGGCGCGCACCTCCGCCGCGTTGGGCTTCTTGTGGAGGCGCCGCCGGGTCAGCTCCTTCTGGACGAACTTGAAGTGCTTGACGGCGTTGGTGACGTAGACCCGTCCGCGGTCGATCCCCGCCTCCTCCAGCGCGGCATCGAGCAGGCGGCCGGAGGGGCCCACGAACGGGTGACCGGCGCGATCCTCCTGGTCCCCCGGCTGCTCGCCGACGAACATCACGTCGGCCGAGACCGGTCCCTCGCCGAACACGGTTTGCGTGGCGTTGAGCCAGAGGTCGCAGCCGCGGCAGCCTTGGGCCGCCGCTCGGAGCCTGGGCAGCGTCGGCCGGGGCGGAAGGAAATCGGCCGCGGACCCCGTCACCGGCCCGGCGGCCCGGGCGGACCGTCGGGCGGGGCTCATGGCTTGTCGTGGATCTCCGGCCCCGGCTCGTGCTCCAGACCGCCGCTGCCGGCGGAGCCGAACTTCGGCGCCGCCGACTTCTCGCCCGCCGTATAGGGCGGCTCGTGGCGCTCGAATCCACCGAGGTAGCGGTCGGGGTCCTCGCGGAAGGCGCGGTGACACTGCTCGGAGCAGAAATGATAGGTGCGGGACTGATGGGTCACCTGGGCCGACGTGCCCGGGTCCACCGCCATCCCACACACGGGATCGATCGCTCGCGTCATGGGTTCCTCCTCGCGTTGACGCCCCGTGTGGGCGTTCCCGGCAATGTCCGCGGGGAGGGCGGGCCGGCTCGGTGATGGTGGTCACCGGTCGGTCAGCCGGCGACCGCCACCTCCTTGAAGGTGTCCTCCAGCCGATTCAGCATCTCCTCCAGCAGCGCCATCGGGATGCCCAGGGCCGGCTCGATCCGGATGGTGCGCGCCCTGGAGTAGGTACCGGCCACCAGCACGCCGCGCTTGAAGAGCCCCGCCGCGCAGGCGAAGCCGATCCGGTCGGTGGGGAACTCCATGCCCAGCAGCAGGCCCCGGCCGTGGGCGTCCACCAGCACCTGGGGGTAGCGTTCCCGCAGGGCGGCGAGCTCCCGCAGCAGGAACTCGCCCTTGGCCGCCGCCTGGCCCGGCAGGTCCTCCTCCAGCGTCACCTCGATGGCGGCGATGCCGGCGGCGCAGGCCATCGGGTTGCCGCCGAACGTGGTGGAATGGATGATGGGATTGGGGATCATCACCTCCCAGATCTCGGCGGGTGCGATGAAGGCGGAGAGGGGCATGACCCCGCCGCCGAGCGACTTCCCCAGGCACATGATGTCGGGCACCACCCCGCTGTGGTCCACGCCCCAGAGCCGGCCGGTACGCCCCATTCCGGTCTGGATCTCGTCGGCGATCAGCAGGGCGCCGTGACGGGTGCAGAGCTCGCGGGCCCGCGGCAGATACTCGTCCGGCGGCACCACCCCGCCGGCCTCGCCCTGCACCGGCTCCACGACGAAGCCGGCGATCGGCGTTCCCACCTGCTCGGCCTTCTCCAGCTCGGCCCGAAGCGCGTCGGCATCGCCGTACGGGACGAAGCGGACGTCCTGGAGCCCGCCCATGAACGGCTCGCGAAACGACGCCTTGCCCATGAGCGAGAGCGACCCCATCGATTTGCCGTGAAACCCGCCGAGGGTCGAGATGAACGTGTTCCGGCGGGTGTAGAGCCGCGCCAGCTTGATGGCGCCCTCGATCGCGTCGGTGCCGTTGTTGATGAAGAACGCGTTCTGCAGCTCGCCGGGCGTCACCATCGCGAGCAGCTTGGCGAGCGCGGCGCGCCAGGGCTCGAGCAGCTCCTGGCTGTTGAGCGCCATCCGGCGCATCTGGTCGGTCACCGCTTTCACGATCTTGGGGTGGTTCACGCCGGCGCTGAAGATCCCGTAGCCGCCCAGACAGTCGATGTACTGGCGGCCGAGGAGATCCTGCAGGATGGAGCCGCAGCCGGACCACTCCACGGCGGCGAACTGCCCCGCCTCGGTGACCGACTTCCGGTAGCCGATGAAGCCGCGATTCACGTGGCGCTCGTAGGCGTCCACGGTCTCGCCGATGAAGGCCTGCTGCTCCTCCAGCGACATCTCGCGGCCGCCGATGAGGTCGAGATACCGGCGGGTGTGCTCCAGGATCCGTTCGTTCGTCGCGCGCAACGGGGCGGCGCTCCTTTCGGCGCTAGGCGGACTTGATCTCGGTCCAGAGCTGGTCCCAGACCGCCGTGTCCCTGCCCAGGTCCACCTGGTACTCGAGCCGTCTGAGCTCGTCCTCGGTCGGGTAGGGGGCGGGGTCCTTCATCAGCTTGGCCGAAGCCGCGTTCGGCGTACCGTATCCGGTCGCCTCGGACAGGGCGGCGCCGACCTCCGGCCGGAGGATGTAGTTCATCCACTCGTGCGCCGCCCGTTTGTTGCGCGCGCTCCTGGGCACCGCCATCGAGTCACCCCAGATGGTGCACCCCTCCTTGGGAATGACGTAGGCCAGATTGGGCTGCTCGGCCCTGGCCTGCGCGGTGTCGCCGTTCCAGAGCTGAGCCAGCCAGACATCGCCCGAGATGAGCTGCGCCTTGACCGGCGCCGAGATGTAGGCCTTGAGGTGCTGCTTGGCCGCGATCGCGTCGGTCTTGGCGGCGGCCAGCTCCTCGGGGTCGGTGGAGTTGAGCGAGTGACCCCGATAGCGGAGGAAGGCCCCGATCACCTCGCGGCCGTCGTCCATCATCGTCATCTTGCCGCGGAACCGACGGTCGTGGAACACCCCCCAGCTGTCCACCGGGGTCGCGATGCGGTCGCTCCGGTAGGCGATCCCGGAGGTGCCCCACTGCCAGGGAACGCTGTGAACGCTGCCGGGATCCTGGGGCGTGTCCTGGAAGATGGACGACAGGTTGCCCCAGTTGGTGAGATACCTGCGGCTGATCGGCTCGATCAGCTCGGTGGCCGTGAGCACGGGAAGGATGTAGCCCGACGGGACGATGATGTCGTACCCCGTGGCCCCGGCCTGGAGCTTGGCCACCATCTCCTCGTTGCTCTCGTAGGTGTCGTAGGTCACCTTGACCCCGAACTCCCTCTCGAAGTTCGGCACCGTGTCGTCCGCGATGTAGTCCGACCAGTTGTAGATGTGCAGCTCCTTTTCCAGCGGCCCCAGCTCCGTCGCCACCGGCCGGCCGGCGCTGTCCGTGCCGGCGGGGGCCCCGCCTTCCCGCCCGCCGCCGCAGGCCGCGAGGAGGAGCCCCACCGAGCCGAGGCCGAGTCCGAGACCCATCGCCCCCCGGACGAAATCCCGCCGCGAGATCGCGCCCCGCTCAAGCCGGGCGACGAGCTGTTCGAGCTCCCTACGCTTGTCCACGTGAGTCTCCCCTCGGTTCGAGGCGGTTCGGCCGCTCGCGGCCGACGCGGTCGGCCAGATAGATCAGGATCGTGGTCACCAGCAGGATGATGGTGCTGATCGCATTGATGCTCGGCTCGACGTTGCGGCGCACCATGCCGTAGACCACGATCGGCAGGGTAGAGGACCCCGATCCCGACACGAACGAGGTGATGACGAAGTCGTCGAACGACATCGTGAAGGCGAGCAGGGCGCCGGACAGGATGCCGGGCCACAGCTGCGGCACCGTCACCTTCCAGAAGGTGGTGATCTCGTCGGCGCCGAGGATCATGGCCGCCTCCTCGAGCGTGGCGTCCATCCCCTCCAGCCGGGCGAGCACGACGATCACCACGAACGAGACGCTGAACGCGACGTGCGCGATGGTGATGGTGGTGAGCCCGAGCGGGATCTTGAACAGCGCGAACAGGATGAGGAGCGAGATCCCGACCACGATCTCCGGGGTCACGACCGGCACGTAGAGAAATCCCTCGAGCGCCCTGCGGCCGCGGAACCGGTGCCGCGCGAGCCCGAGGGCGAGCAGGGTTCCGAGGGCCGCCGAGATCAGGGTGGAGAACACGCCGACGATGAGGCTGGCGCGCAGCCCGCGGAGGATGTCGGGCCGCTCCAGCAGCCGCTGGTACCAGCCCAGGGTGAACCCCTGCCACTCCACGGAGAACTTGGAATCGTTGAAGGAGAACGCCACCAGAACCAGAATGGGCAGGTGGAGGAAGAGAAACACTCCGACCGTGAGCGCCACCACCGCACGCGGAGTCCGGAAGGTCATCGGAGCACCCCGCCGGCCGGCGAGCGGTCCCGCACCCGCAGGTAGAGCAGCACCGCCACCAGCACCAGCGCCATCACGATGAAGGACGCCGCCGACCCGAACGGCCAGTTGCGGGCCGCGGAGAACTGGTTCTGCACCAGGTTGCCGATCATCATCTGCTTGGCCCCGCCCAGCAGGTCGGCGGTGAGGAAGGACCCGAGGGCGGGGATGAACACGAGGAGGCACCCCGCCACCACGCCGGGCATCGAGAGCGGCAGGGTGACCCGCCGGAACCGCTGCAGCGGCCGGGCCCCCAGCACCTCGGCCGCCTCCAGCAGGGAGAGGTCGAGCTTCTCGAGCGACGCGTAGATCGGCAGGATCATGAACGGAAGAAAGCCGTAGACCAGCCCGACCATCACCGCGAACGGGGTGTACAGCATCGTGATCGGCTCGGCCACGAGGCCCAGTCCGGCCAGCCAGCTGTTGATCAGCCCGGAGTCGCGCATCAGGAAAATCATGGCGAAGGTGCGCACCAGGAAGCTGGTCCAGAACGGCAGCACGACCAGGAGGAGCAGCAGGTTCTTCCAGCGGCCGGCGCGAGCGATGGTGAACGCCACCGGGTAGCCCAGCAGCAGGCAGATCGCGGTGCAGGCGAGCGACCAGACGAAGGTGCGCCGGAGGATGTCCAGGTAGAGCGGATCGAAGAAGCGACGGTAGTGCTCCGACGTGAAGCCCTGCTCCACCCCGCCGTAGATCCCCCGGGGCATCATGCTGTAGGCCAGCATGATGAGGATCGGGATCAGGAAGAAGCCGATCAGCCAGAGGGTGCCGGGCGCGAGCAGCGCCCAGGCCCGTGCCTGCGGCCGCTGGTACAGCCAGGCCAGCAGCCGCTCCCGGAGCCCGCCCACTACTCGTCCTCCAGGACCTGGCAGTCCTCCGGCAGCCAGGCCACCGCCGCCGGGTCGCCCCGCTTCCAGGGCAGCGGCTTGATGAGCTGCCCCTCGTTCCGCACCGCGACGGTGATGTCGGCCAGGCCGGGCACGGCCACGATGACGTGCATGGTCTCGCCCAGGTAGATGACGTCGCGGATGGCTCCGCAGACGGCGTTCTCGCCGGCGGGCACGGCGTCGGGCCGGCACACGTCCATCCACTCGGGACGGACCGCGATGCGGACCCGCTTCCCCTCGGCCAGTCCCGGGTGGTCCGGCACCCGAAAGCTGCCGCCGTTGCGGCTCACCACCCAGTGTCCTGCCGCTCGGCCCGTCTCGCCCTCGAAGAAGTTCGATTCTCCGATGAACTTGGCCACGAACGCGGTCCGGGGGTTCTCGTAGATCTCGGCAGGCGTCCCCAGCTGCGCCACCCGAGCGTTGTCCATGACCGCGATGCGGTCGGACATGGTCAGCGCTTCCTCCTGGTCGTGGGTGACGTAGACGAAGGTGGTGCCGAGCTGCTGGTTGAGCGCCTTGAGCTCGAGCTGCATCTCCTTGCGGAGTTTGAGGTCGATCGCGCCCAGCGGCTCGTCCAGGAGCAGGATGTCGGGCTCCAGCACGAGGGCCCGAGCCAGGGCCACCCGCTGCCGCTGGCCCCCGGAGAGCTGTGCCGGCATGCGCCGGGCGAAGACGTCGGGCTCGAGCCGGACCATCACGAGCGCCCGACGCACGCGCTCGGCCTTCTCCGCCGCGGGAGTCTTCCGCTGCTCCAGGCCGAACGCCACGTTCCGCTCCACGGAGAGGTGGGGGAACAGCGCATAGTTCTGGAAGACCATGGCCACCCGGCGCTCGTAGGGCCGCCGGCCGTTGACCACCTGCCCCATGAGCCGGACCTCGCCGCCGTCGTCATCCGGCTCCTCGAACCCCGCCAGGAGCCGCAGCGTCGTGGTCTTCCCGCAGCCCGAGGGCCCGAGGAGCGAGAAGAACTCCCCCCGCCGGATCTCGATGGAGACGGCGTGGACCGCCTTCACGCCGCCGAACGTCTTGGAAACGCGAACCAGCTGGACGGCGGGGGGGCTGCCGGCGGAATCGGGCGCGGGCACGAAGGCGGCTCTCCTAGCGCCGCTGCCGGGCGTCGCCCGCGACCGCCTCGAGCGCGCCCACCATCGCGTCCAGCCCCTCGTCCAGCACGGCATCCTCGATGGTGAGCGGCGCCAGCACCCGGACGACGTTGCCGTAGGTGCCGGCGCTGAGCAGCACCACGCCGCGGTCGAGCGCCGCGGCGAGCAGTCGTCCGGTCGAGGCGCTGTCGGGCGCGCGGGTAACCCGGTCCGTCACCAGCTCCATGCCGATCATGGCGCCGAGCCCGCGCACGTCGCCGATACAGGGCCAGAGCGCGGCCCACTCACAGAAGCGCGCGCGGATCCGGTCGCCGATGCGGCGGGCCCGCTCGGGCAGTCCCTCCGAGTCCATGGCGTCCAGCACCGCGATGGCGGCCGCGCAGGCGAGAGGGTTGCCGCCATAGGTGCCGCCCAGGCCGCCGACCTGCGCAGCCTCCATCACCTCGGCCCGGCCGGTCACCGCGGCCAGGGGGAGCCCTCCGGCGAGGGACTTGGCGGTGGTGATGAGGTCCGGCACCAGTCCGAAGTGCTCGCAGGCGAAAAGCCGGCCGGTGCGCCCGAAGCCGGTCTGGATCTCGTCCGCGATGAAGAGGATCCCGTGCTGCCGGGCGAACGCCGCGAGGGCCCGGACGAACTCGACCGGGGCGGGCACGAAGCCCCCTTCTCCCAGCTCCAGCTCCATCACCACGGCCGCCACCGACGCCGGGTCTACGGTTGCCGCGAACAGGCGCTCCAGGTAGCCGGCGTCGGCCATGCAGCAACTGTCTTGGCTCCGCGCGCCCCGCGGTCCCGCCTCGCACCGGTAGCAGTAGGGGAACGGGATCCGGTAGACCTCGGGCGCGAACGGACCGAACCCCTTCTTGTAGGGCATCACCTTGGAGGTGAGGGCCATCGCGAGGTTGGTGCGGCCGTGGAAACCGTGCTCGAAGCACACCACCGCCTGTCGTCCGGTGAATGCCCGCGCCACCTTGACCGCGTTCTCCACCGCCTCGGCGCCGC
>DASUSR010000090.1:0-8581 GCA_036375015.1 Gemmatimonadales bacterium | reverse complement strand
CTCCTTGCGTGAGTGGTGTCGGACTCCGCCATCAAGACGAGCGGAGCCCGGCGCCGGTCACATCGCCGAAATCGGGGTCGAGCGCCTCGCGCAGGGCCTCACGAGCGCGCGCCACGCGCATCTTGGCCGCGCTGAGCGACGTCGCCGCGATCTCCGCGATCTCCTCGTACGAGTGCCCCAGCTCGTGCCGCAGCAGGAACGCCTCGCGCAGGATCGGCGGCAGGCCCGCGAGCGCCGCGCCGAGCGCCTCGCGCAACGCGTGCCGTTCGGCGAAGTCGCCCTCGCCGGCGGGCTCCTCGACGTCGAGGATGGAGACCTCCGTGCGCCGCACGTTCCTGGCCCAGTCGAGCATCGCGTTCCGGAAGATGCGGAACAGCCAGGCCTGCACCCGGTCCGCGTCCCGGCACTGCTCCCGCCGCTCCCAGGCCTTGATGCAGGCCTCCTGCACCAGGTCCAGCGCGGTGTCGTGGTCGAGGCCGAGGCCGCGCCCGTAGCGGTAGAGCGGGTTCTGGTAGCGCCGCACCAGCGCGGCGAAGCCGTCCGGCCGGAGGATGCTCATCGCACCACCAGCACGGCGACGTGTCCGCCCATCCCGTCGTCCTGCCGCCCGGGCACCGACTCGGGCACGAACCAGGTGCCGTCCGCCGCGACGAAGGCGTAGTGGTAGACGCCCGGGGCGAGCGCGCCGGTCCACACCCAGCGGGAGCCCTCGCGCCGCATCGGCTCCGGGGTCCACTGGTTGAAGTCGCCGGCGATGGAAGGCGTGCCCGTCGCCGCGCGGGCGGGGATGGCGATGGTGTGGCGGCCGTCGCGCGTGCGCTCGGCGACCGGCGCCGCGGGCGCGCGCGGGCCGCCGAGCCGGAGGGCGAGTCCGGCCCAGACGGAGCTCTCGGTGCTGGTGAGGTAGAGCGGGTCGAACGCGTTCCCCCGTCCGCCCGCCTGCAGCTCGACGCCGGGCATCACCTCCGCGGCGCCGCCGGCCGACCAGGCGAGCCGCTCGGGCCCGCCCGCGGTCCAGCCGCCGAGCGATCCCCAGAGCTGGACCGGTCCGTCGGCGTAGCGCAGCGTGCCGCCGGCGTAGGTCCGGCTGACTCCGTCGTCGAGCCACGTCCGGCTCTCGACGCCAAGCGTCACCCGGGGAAAGAGCAGCGAGAGCCGCGCGTCGGCGGTCGGCAGCGCCCGCTCCTGGGTCGCCTTGCCGTAGCGGCTGTGCTGGGCCGCGACCCCCCCGCGCGCCTCGAAGCGAAGGCCGGATCCGGCGGCGTAGCCGCCGGCCATCAGCTCGCCGCCGAGTCCCTGGCCCGACCGGTCGATCCGGGTCGGCTCGGGCGGCGCCGTCGGGAGCGGCAGCGGGCTCGGTGCCGGGGTGCCCGGGATGACGGTCGCGTCCTGGCGCTGGAGGAAGCCGCTGGCGGAGAGATCGAGCAGGAGGCCGGCCGAGCCGTGCGTCTCCAGTCGCCGCCACCCGCCGAGCGAGGCCCAGAACGGGTCGCCGCCGAGCGGCAGCGCGACCGACGCGCCGAGCCAGGTGCGCGCGGCCGTGCGGGAGAGTCCGAGCACGGCGGACGAGTTGCCCGATGCGCCCGCGGGCGTGCTTTCGTGGGTCACCCGGCCGAAGCGGGCCGTGCCGCGCCATTCCTGTGCGGTCGCGGGCTGCGCGGCGAGCAGCAGCGCGAGGGTCGCGAGCGCGGGCCTCACGAGCGCCGCTCCGGCGCGAGCACGGAGAGGCGGCTGCTCGCGCCGCCGAAGCCGTCGGTGACGCGGGGGGCGAGCGGGTCCAGCCGGATCGCCTCGCCGTCCACCAGGAACACGTAGCTGTAGACCCCGGGCTCGAGCGCCACGTCCACCGCCCAGACGCCCGCGGCGGAGCGGTGCAGCCGGTGCTCGGGCCGCCATCCGTTGAAGTCGCCGACCAGGGCGACCTCGCGCGCCTCGGCATCGCCCAGCCGAAACTGGACGATGACGCGCGCGGGGCCGGGCGCCGGTGTGGCAGGCTGCAAGAGCGGACGGAAGACCGCGAGCGCCAGCGCGAGCGCGCCCGCGAGGGCGAAGGCCGGCCGGAAGGTGAGGGTCCGGGGCGCCCACAGCCACCGGAACGGCCCCGGCCTCGGTGCGAGCCGGTGCCGCACGTCCTCGACCACGTCAATGGACGGGAGCCGGCGAATCGGGCCGAGTGCCGTGCCAATGCTTGCACGGTACCGGTGCAGCTCCGCGCGCTCCTCGGGCGTGAGCCCGTCGGCCGGGAGCTCGCCGTCGAGCGCCTGGTGGATGCGGTCGTGCATCGTCACGTCCCTGCTGGGGTTCGGAGTCGGTTCCGGCGTGAGACGGGCCGTGCCGGCCGAAAGTCACATCGGCGGGGAAGGCAACTTGCGGGCCCGGCGAGGGCAACTGAGGACGGCAGCACGAAGGGGGCATGCCCTGCGGCATGCCCCCGTCGCTTCGCCCGGGGCGACAGGCGCGACTACTTCCGCGCCCACGCCAGCTTCACGTTCCTCGTGGCCTCCGCCGCCTGCAGGTACGCCGGCCCGTCGAGCGTCCGCGCGGTCAAGCGTCCCCTTGCGCATCGGTCGCGAGAAAGTCTCCCGGAGGACACTCTTGACCGGGAGCCGAGACCACGAGATGGTCACGTCGTAGCGCCCGTCATTGAGGGTTGCGGCACAGGACATCGTGGGGAGCGGCTTCCCGGCGAGACTCGCCGGACCGGCGGCCTCGCCGGCATCGGCCGGAGCAAGGGTGTCCGTGTTCATCCTGAAAGACCGATCAGCAACGCACAGAGAACCCAGCGGTGAGACGTGGCACACCTCCTCCTGGATAGGTGCGGCGCGTGGACTGCGGTACCAAGAGGAGATCGTATTCTGGTGGTCGGGACCTGACACCCTGGCCGAACTCGTGAACCGCCGCCCAGGCGGCGGCCCGGTGCGCGGTCATGGTGCCGCCCGCACCGCTGCCGCAGTCGTGAAGCTCAAGGGGCCCGCCCGGGCAGTGCCGCCGCTGCTCTCGGCCGCGGCGCGGTAGTAGTAGGTGACGCCGGGCGTCAACCCCGCGATGGCCGCGCTCACGGCCACGCTCGTCGTCCCAAACCCGACGGTCTGCTCCGGCGTCGAGGCGAAGCCGGTCAGCTCGGGATCGGTGCCCCACTCGAACCAGGCGAGGGTGAACTCCCCTCTCGGATCCACCTGTCCCTGGAGGACCGCCACCTCCAGAGAGGTACCGGCGAGCGAGCGGCGCCCGATGTAGCGGTCACCCAGTGGTGGCGATAGTAGAGCCCGAGAACGCACCGCTGCGCGTGATGTGGATCGGTCCGCGCTCGTTCCCGCCGCCGCCTTCGCCCTCCTCGCCGGAACGTGATCCTCGAGGTGGCGAACGAGTACGGCCGGCGCCCGGGCCGGCGCGGCAGGCACCGGCTCGCGCCTCCCACGCTGGCGCTCGAGTGTCCCGCGACGCACCATTGTAGGTACCCCTTGCTTCCGGAGGCCCCATGCGCGCGTTTGCGGGGCTTGCCATCGCCCTCCTCGTGTTCGCCTGCGACAAGCCCACGACACCCACCCACGCCACTCCCGACGGCAGCTCCGCACCGGCAGCGGATCTCGAGCCGGACCCCGCCGAGGCCGGCTCCGAGGCGGAGCTCGGGACGCCGTTCGCCGACGCCCAGCTCTTCTTCGAGCTCAACGCCACCGACAACGACCTGGGCCTCCAGCTCTTCGTGGACCACGAGGGCTGGAAGCGGCTGCGGGTGCTGGATCCCCGGCGCCGCGACCTGCTGCTGATCGCCGCCGCCGGCCGGCTCGCCCGGCTCGGCATCACCGAGCTGCGGTTCGAGAGCGAGGAGCCCGAGCCGGAGGAGGTGCTGGCCCTGTTTCCGCCGGGCGAGTACCGCTTCCGCGGTAAGACGGTCGAAGGGGAGTACCTCGCGACCAACGTGCGGCTCTCCCACGAGCTGCCGCCGGCGCCGACCTTCACGCCCTCGGGCGGCGCGCTGGTGGACCGGCGCGACGCGGTGGTGGAGTGGAGCGCACCCGGGGCGGAGCTGGTGGAGATCATCCTCGAGTCCGACGAGCTGGACGATGTGCTCGACGTGACGCTGTCGGGCCCGGGCCGGCGGCTCCGGATTCCGTCCCAGTTCCTGCGGCCGGGCGTGGAGTACAAGATCGAGGTCATCGCTATCGCGGAGAGCGGCAACCGCAGCCTGGCCGAGAGCACCTTCCGCGTCCGGAAGTGAGGGCGGGGCGGCCTCCGCTCCGGAGCGTGGTGGTGGCGCCGTCCCGTCGGCGCGGACAGATTCCCCGTACACCTCACCGCCGGACCCACGTGTCTGGACCCCTGCCGCGATTGACCGAGGCCCTCCGCGATCGCTACACGATCGAGCGCGAGCTCGGGCGCGGCGGCATGGCCACGGTCTACCTCGCCCGGGACCTGCGCCACGACCGGCCCGTTGCGCTCAAGGTGATGCACCCGGAGCTCTCCGCCACTCTCGGCCCGGAACGGTTCCTCCGCGAGGTTCGTCTCGCCGCCCGCCTCCAGCATCCCCACATCCTGAGCGTCATCGACTCCGGCGAGAGCGCGGGGATCCTCTGGTTCACCATGCCCTACGTCGAGGGGGAGTCGCTCAGGGATCGCCTCCGGCGTGAGAAACAGCTCTCTCTGGAGGAAGCCCTGCGGATCGCGCGCGAGGCGGCCCAGGCGCTGCAGTACGCGCACACGCACGGGGTGATCCACCGCGACGTGAAACCGGAGAACATCCTGCTCCTCGCCGATGACGGAAGCACGCTGGTGGCCGACTTCGGAGTGGCCCGCGGCCTGCAGGGCGGGGAGGAAGCGCTGACCGAGACGGGGCTGGCCGTGGGCACCCCCGCGTACATGAGCCCCGAGCAGGCGAGCGGCGCCCGCGACCTCGACGCGCGCACCGACGTGTATGCGCTGGCCACCGTGCTCTACGAGATGCTGGCCGGTGAGCCGCCGTTCGCCGGCCCGACGCCCCAGGCCGCCGTCGCTCGCCGCTTCACCGAAACTCCCCGCTCGCTCCGACAGGTGCGCGAGACCGTGCCCGAGGCCTTGGAACAGGCCGTTCTCAAGGGGCTCGCCAAGGCTCCGGCCGACCGCTTTGCGGGCGCGGCCGACTTCGCCCGGGCGCTCGCCGCCCCGGCCACGACGACCTCGGGGAGCGTGCCAACGCTCTCACCCGAGCCGCCACCGGTGGCGTCGCGCCGGCGCATCCCCCTGGCGGCTGCGCTCGGTCTGGGCTTCCTCCTCGGACTCGGCGTGCTCTTCGGCTGGCTCAGGAGCCAGGGCGGTGCCGACGAGGCCGGCTCCGGCGTGCAGCGCGTCGCCGTGCTCCCGTTCGAGAACCTGGGCGACTCGGCCGATGTGTACTTCGCCGACGGCGTGGCCGACGAGGTGCGGGGGAAGCTCGCCGCGTTGCCGGGCGTCGAGGTGATCGCCCGCTCGAGCTCCGCGCAGTACCGGCAGACCTCGAAGCCGCCCCGGGAGATCGCCCGCGAGCTGGGAGTCCGTTACCTGCTCACCGGCACGGTGCGCTGGGAGAAGCGGCCCGGCGCAGGCGGCCGGGTACGGGTGAGTCCGGAGCTGGTGGACGCCGCGAGCGGCACCACGCGCTGGCACCAGCCGTTCGACGCCCCGGTCGCCGACGTGTTCGCGGTACAGGCCGACATCGCCGGCCGCGTCGCCGAGGCGCTCGGCGTGGCGCTCGGCGCAGGGCAGCGCGAGCGGCTGGCCCGGCGGCCCACCGGGAATCTGGACGCCTACCAGCATTACCTGCGCGGCCGCGAGCTCACCAGCGGCGAGAGCACACCCGAGGCGCTCCGCGCCGCTGCGGCCGAGTACCGGGCGTCGGTCGAGCTCGATTCGGCGTTCGCCGAGGCGTGGGCGGCGCTGGCGGTGACGCACGCCATGCTCTTCCGGATGGGTGGCCTGCAGGCATCCGACACCCGCCTGGCCCGGGAGGCCGTGGAGCGCGCGACGGCTCTGGCGCCCGAGTCCCCGGAGACGCGCCTGGCAGCCGCGCACTATGCGGGGTTCGTGAGCGGCGATGCCCCGGCGGCCTTGCGCGAGCTGCGCGCGGGGCTCGAGGTCGCCCCCGGTCGGGCCGACCTGCTGGCCGGCGCCGGCAGCATCGAGGTGGACCTGGGGCGGACGGAGGAGGGCCTCGCCGACCTGGAGCATGCGGCCCGGCTGGACCCGCGCTCCCCGCGGGTGCTTGGGGGGCTCGCCGCCACCTATCTCAATCTCCACAGGATCCGCGAAGCGGAAGGCGCGGTCGCCCGGGCCCGTGCGCTCAACCCGGGCAGCATGGCGCTGGCCTATACCCAGGCGCGTATCCTGGCGGCCAAGGGGGACCTCGCGGGCCTGCGGCGAGTGCTCGCCGCCATGGAGCAGTCGCTCGGGGCACGGCAGGTCGTGGCGTACGTCGCCTTGCGGGAGGATCTGATCACGGCGCTCGACTCGGCACGGCTGCGCCGCATGCTCGCACTCACACCCGCCGACCTGGATGGCGGGCGGGCCGACTGGGCGCTCGCGCTGGCGCAGGGGCACCAGTGGCTCGGCAACGAGACCGCGGCGCGCGCCTACGGGGACACCGCGGCGGCGGCCTTCGCCGCCCAGCAGCGCGCCGTGGGAGCCCACCTCAGTCCGCGAGACCGGGCGATGCAGGCGGGGCTGCGCGCACTCGCGCTCGCATATGCGGGTCGCGCCCCCGAGGCCGTGGCGGAGGCCCGGCGCACGGCCGACGATCCCGCCGGCGACGAGTACGTGCGCCACCTGGCCGCGCGGGCCTACCTGCTCGCCGGCCGGCCGGAGCAGGCCCTGGAGCAGCTGGAGGTCATCGTGAGCGGCCAACTGCCCGGTTTCTACACCCGCGCCTGGCTTCGGATCGACCCCGCGTTCGCCATGCTCGAGGGGCATCCGCGCTTCGAGCGGCTGGTGCAGGGCTCCTGAGGTGCCTCGACGCCCGCCTCATCAGCGAGAGCCCCGGTAGCTCGACGTAGTGCTCGACTACCTCCTGAAGCGCTCGTGTGCCATCGACGGAGCCGATCAAGGCCGCTCCACGCGCACCAGGCGTGCCCCGGCGTCCACCACGAGGCCGATCCCCGCCGCGTACACCTTCTCGGTGACGTCGTCCGGCTCCAGCGGCGTCGTCTCCCGCGTGACCAGCGCGTTCCGCAGCTCGCGATACGGTGTCCGCACCGTCGCCCTGACGTCGAGCACCTCGGCGCGGTCGAGCGCGACGCCGGGCGCGATCTCCTGGAAGTAGCGCGCCCCGATCAGCGGCAGCCCCGGCATGATGATGCCGGCCCGCGCGCCTCCCTCTCCGTGCCGCCAGGCCCCTTCGTGCGACACGATCCTGCCCTCCTCGTAGATGTCCACCTCCTCGCCGAAATAGAAGACCGACCCGTTCTGCCGGCAGTGCGCGAAGAAGTTGCGGGAGACTTCCACCAGCTCCCCGTTGATGTGCTCGCGCTCCTCGACCACGCGGGTCCGCACGCCGCCCACGACCGCAGTCCGGTGGAGCACCTTGATGCGGAGCCGGAGGCGCTCGCCGTCATCCTCACCCTCGAGGAACGTCGTGAGGCCAGGCAGAAGCGGGAAGAAGGGATTGTCCCCCGTGGTCTCGAAGTCGCAGGCCCAGAGCCGGAAGTTCCTGGTGAACGCGTTGCCGGCCGCGGTGGCCGGGGTGGCGGCCGCGGGCGCGGCTCGCACGCCCGGTCGCGCGCCGGCGGGTGCGGTTGGAGAGTCCTTGCAGGCCTGCGCGGCCGATGTGCCGGCCGCCAGCAGGAGGGCCAGTGCTGGTGCCCGGTGGTTCATGGGGGTCTCCTCGAGTGGCCGGTCTCGACTCGGACCTACACCGCCGCCATGTCGCTCCCCTGCTTCAGCGCCTTCCAGGCCTTTTCCCCGATCTCGGTCGTGAAGCAGCGGGTGTGCCCGAACGTCCCGTCCTTCTCGTGGTACACGTTCGAGTTGATCATCACGTACTTGATCGAGCCGTCCTTGGCGCGGAGCCGCGCGGGGTAGGCGTTGACGGTCTCGTCCCGGGTGAGCCGGCCAAGGATATCGTTGACGACCGGCTCGTCCAGGTGAAAGTCGCCGATGAACTTCCCGATGTACTCCTCGGGCTTGTACCCCATCGCCTTGAATTCGGTGTCGTTGGCCCAGAGAATGATGCCCTTCTCGTCCACCGCGTGGAGGCAGACGGAGCACTTGTTGGCGTAGTGGTCCCAGTTCTCGAAATGCTCGTGGACTTGCATGGGAAATTCCTCCCTGCGTGTGGGTCGGGCGGGTGGGGTGGCGACGTGCTGAGCAGCCATGGGTACCTCCGACTGGAGGCGGGACTGGCGGCTGGCCGGGCAGGCAGGATGGTCGGTCGGGAGCCCCGAGGATGCTACAGTAGCGACCGGTACCGGCTCCCGCCACCTCGCGGCCGTAGCCGTCGGCCTCGCCTGCGCCGAGCTGCTGTTGGAACACTCCGTGGCGAAGCCGCCCGGCACCGCACCGGGGTTTCGACGATCACCCTCGCGCCGGCCATGGCGCGGATCGCGAGGCCCGCGAGACATCGGAAACCCCCTTCACA
>DASUSR010000089.1:0-4454 GCA_036375015.1 Gemmatimonadales bacterium | reverse complement strand
ATCGCGGCAGGCTGCTGCGCCGGAACACCTGCCGCAACCCCTGGTTCGGCAGCGTCAACGTGCGTCTGTCCAAGGCCGTGCCCACGAGGGCCGGACAATCCATGGAGCTGACGGTCGATCTCTACAACCTGCTGAACCTGTTCAGCAGGAAGTGGGGGCAGTACCGGGTGACCTTCAGCAACAACCCCTCGGTGCCGATGCTCCGCTTGGCGGGCTACGACGCGGGCGCCGGCCGCGGAGTCTATCAGCTGGCGCTCCCGGCGCGGAACGAGGTCCAGGATCTCGAGTCGCGCTGGCAGGCGGAGATCGGCGTGCGGTACGTGTTCTGAGCGCGCCCGGCGCATCGCCGCGGCGCTGCGGGATCTGATGGCATGACGGTGTCTCCGCCAGCGCCAGTGGCGCTACCCCGCTCGCAAGGCCGCCCCGGTCCCCTGGCGAAGCGGACGATTCGGACGCATCCTCCAGCACCCCGAACCCAACCGCGACCAGCCTGCTCTTCAACTCGCTGACCTTCGTCGTCTTCTTCGGCGCCGTGCTGGCGCTGCACGCCATGCCGTTCCCCTGGCGGGCGAAGAAGATCAACCTCCTCATCGCCAGCTACATCTTCTACGGCGCGTGGAACCCGCCGTTCGTCGTGCTCGTCTGGATCTCGACGCTCCTCGATTGGTACGTCGCCAAGTGGATGGACCGGGCGGAGCGGCCCGCCCGGCGCCGCGGGCTGCTCTTCCTCTCCCTAGCCGGCAACCTCGGCATCCTCGGCTACTTCAAGTACGGCGAGTTCCTGCTGGAAAACTGGCAGGCCGCCATGCGGCTCGTCGGCATCGCCTGGGTGCCGCCCGACTGGGACATCGTGCTGCCGGTCGGGATCTCGTTCTATACCTTCCAGACGATGGCCTATTCCCTCGACGTGTACCTGCGCCGGGAGCGGCCGGCCGGCTCGTTCCTCGACTTCGCGCTGTTCGTCACCTTCTTCCCCCAGCTCGTCGCCGGGCCGATCGTGCGGCCGGCGGATCTCATCCCCCAGTTCGCGGTCCCCCGGCGGGCCACATCCTCGCAGCTCATCTGGGGTCTCGGGCTCATGAGCCTCGGCCTGTTCCAGAAGGTGGTCGTAGCCGACACGCTGCTCGCCCCTTCCGCGGACACCGTCTTCGGCGCCCGCGAGGCGCTGCATCCGCTCGACGCGTGGATCGGGGTGCTCGCGTTCTCGGGCCAGATCTTCTCCGACTTCGCCGGCTACTCCACCACCGCCATCGGGGTGAGCCTCTGCCTCGGCTTCTCCCTCACGAGCAACTTCCGCTACCCGTACGCCGCGATCGGCTTCTCCGACTTCTGGCGCCGCTGGCACATCTCCCTCTCGACCTGGCTGCGGGACTACCTCTACGTCCCCCTCGGCGGCAACCGGAAGGGTCGCCGCCGCACCTATGTCAACCTGATGGTGACGATGCTCCTCGGGGGTCTGTGGCATGGTGCGAGCTGGACCTTCGTGGCCTGGGGCGGACTGCACGGGACCTACCTCGCGGTCGAGCGCCGGCTCCAGGAGCGGTTCGGCGGACGGCCGGCGGTGACCGGCACCTGGGCCCGGATCGGGCTGGCGCTCCTCACCTACGTCCTGGTGAACTTCACCTGGGTCTTCTTCCGGGCCCGCGACTTCTCCTCCGCCTGGCGGCTCCTGCGCTCGATGGTGGGGCTCGGCGAAGGGGCCGGAAAGGTGCTCTACTGGAACGGCATCCTTGCGGTTGCGCTGGTGACGGCGGTGATGCTCGTCTCGCACTGGCGCATGCGGGACACGACGCTGGAGGCGGTGGTCGAGCGCACCCCCGCCTGGGTCCTCGGCGCGGTCTGGGCCGCCATGGCGTTCGCGGTCGTCATCAGCCAGGGGTCGGGCAATGCCTTCATCTATTTCCAGTTCTGAGCGGCCGATCCCCGACCGCCCGTGGCGGGCGATCCTCGCGGCGGTCCTCCTCGCGACCGCGACGCTCACGGCCGGGTGGGAGCTCTACTGGCGCGGGATCGGTTTCATCGCGCGCGACTACACGGACACGCCCGGCCTGTGGGGCATGCAGCGCAGTCGCGCCACCGGGGACCGGACGATCCTGATCGGCTCGTCGCGCATGTACTTCGACATCAACCTGCAGGCCTGGGCCGACGCGACCGACGGACGCCGGCCGATCCAGCTCGCCCTCGTGGGCACCAGCCCGCGCGGCATCCTCACCGGGCTGGCCGACGACTCGACGGTCTCCGGGCTGGTTGTGGTCGGCGTCACGCCAGCCATCTTCTTCCGCACCCGGCGGGGGTACCTCGCCGACTTCCCCGAGCGGGCAAAGAAGGAGACGCCGTCGGAGCGGCTGGGACAGCGGCTCTTCATGCAGATGGAGGAGCTGTTCGCCTTCATCGACTGGGACACGCGGCTCGGTGCCATCGTCGAGCGCCAGCCGCTCCCGCTGCGCCAGGGGATGTTCCTCGACCGCGCCGTGCGCAAGATCAGCGTCACCGAGGCCGACCGGCAGACCTGGCTGGCGCCGCGGATCCTCAGCGATTCCGCCTACCGCCAGCTGGCCCGCGATATCTGGCTGGACGGCGACGAGGACCCGAAGCGCCCGCCCCCGCCGGGCCCCGACTCCGTGAGCGCCGTGCTCGCGGAGGTCACCCGCGACATCGCGCGGATCCGCGCCCGCGGTGGGAACGTGGCGTTCGTGCGGTTCCCCTCGTCGGGACGGGTCCTCGCGCGCGAGCAGCGCGACTACCCGCGGGCGCGGTACTGGGACCGCCTCGCGAAGGAGGTGGACGTGGTGGCGATCCACTATGCCGATTACCCGGCGCTGAGCGCCTTCGATCCCCCGGAGTGGTCCCACCTCTCCCGCGCCGACGCCGAGCGCTTCACCCGGGCGCTGGTCCCCATCCTCCTGGACTCCCTGGAGCGGCGGCGATGAACATCCTGGCCGCGGTGGATTTCTCCGGCTTCACCGACCCCATCCTCGCGGCTCTCGACCGCATCGCGGCGGAGGTGCCGGAGACCAGGATCTGGCTGCTCCACGTCGCCGAGCCGGATCCGAGCTTCGTGGGCTACGACGCCGGCCCCGCCGCCGTGCGGGATCAGGTGGCCGCCGAGTACCGGCGGGAGCGGCAGCAGCTTCAGGAGTGCGCCGCGCGGCTGGAGCGGAGCGGGCGCGAGGTCACGGCGCTGGTCGTGCCCGGCGCCATCGCCGACGTGATCCTCGCCGAGTCGGCCCGGCTCGAGATCGATCTGATCGTGATGGGCTCGCACGGCTACGGCACGCTCGCCGAGCTGATAGTGGGTGGGGTGAGCAAGGTGGTGCTGCGGAAGGCGACCTGTCCGGTGCTGGTCATCCCGCCGGCTCTCGTCGCGCGGGGCGAAGCGCCGGGCTAGCCAAGCGGCCCGCCGGGCGCCATCTTGGAACGTCCCCCACGAAAAGTCCAGCCATGCCCGAGCTGCTCAGCCGGCTCCAGACCGCTCTCGCGGCCCGCTACCGCCTCGACCGCGAGATCGGCGCGGGCGGCATGGCGACCGTCTACCTCGCCCAGGACCTTCGCCACAGCCGCGCGGTGGCCCTCAAGGTCCTGCGCCCGGAGCTCGCCGCGGTGATCGGGGCCGAGCGCTTCCTGGCCGAGATCACGCTCACCGCGAACCTTCAGCACCCGCACATTCTCCCGCTGTTCGACTCGGGCGAGGCCGACGGCTTCCTTTTCTATGTCATGCCCTTCGTGCAGGGCGAGACCCTCCGCGACCGGCTCACCCGGGAGAAGCAGCTGCCCGTGGCGGACGCGCTGCGGATCGCGGGCGAGGTGGCCGGGGCGCTCGACTACGCCCACCGGCACGATGTGGTGCATCGGGACATCAAGCCGGAGAACATCCTGCTGCACGACGGCTCCGCGCTGGTGGCGGACTTCGGCATCGCGCTCGCCGCCAGCAAGGCGAGCGGCGCCCGGATGACCGAGACCGGGATGTCGCTGGGCACGCCGCACTACATGAGCCCCGAGCAGGCGATGGGGGAGCGGGAGATCACCGCGCGCTCCGATGTGTACGCCCTCGGCGCCATCCTGTACGAGATGCTCACCGGTGAGCCGCCCTTCACCGGCAACACCGCCCAGGCGGTGGTGGCCCGGGTGCTCACCGAGAGCCCCCGCCCGCTCGGCACCCAGCGCCACACCATCCCTCGGCACGTCGAGGCCGCGGTGCTCACCGCGCTGGAGAAGCTGCCCGCCGACCGGTTCGCCACCGCCGCGCAGTTCGCGGAGGCGCTCAAGGACAAGTCGTACGCGTCCACCGTGTCGCTGCCGGCCGCGCCCGCACCGGCGGCGGGGAGTGGGTCCAGGCCGCGTCCGGCCCGCCTCACGCTCGCGCTCGCCGGCGTCGCCGCCGTCGCGACCGCCGCCGCGCTCTGGGGCTGGCTCCGGCCCCGGCAGCCGGAGCCCCTCACCCAGTTCGCCATCGG
>DASUSR010000088.1:0-12016 GCA_036375015.1 Gemmatimonadales bacterium | reverse complement strand
CCCAGGCGCCGCGGACCCGGAAAGTCCGCGGCGCTTTTTTCGTCCCCTTTTCACCGGATCGAACCGCACCATGGGAACCCCGCACGTCCTCATCTTCGACACCACCCTGCGCGACGGCGAGCAGGCCCCCGGCAACAGCCTCTCTCCCGAGGAGAAGCTCCGACTCGCCCGGCAGCTCGACGCGCTCGGCGTGGACATCATCGAGGCGGGGTTCCCCGCGGCGTCGGAAGGCGACTACCGGAGCGTCCGGGAGATCGCGGCCGAGGTGCGCCGTCCGGTCATCGCGGCGCTGGCCCGCTGCCACGACCGGGACATCGATCTCGCGGGCGAGGCCGTCGGGCCGGCCGAACGGGGCCGGGTGCATGTCTTCGTCTCCACCTCGGACCTGCACATCCGGGAAAAGCTCCGCACCACGCGCGAGGAGGTGATCGCGATGGTACGGAGCGCGGTGCGCCGGGCCCGGGGCTACACCGACGACGTGGAGTTCTCCGCCGAGGACGCGAGCCGCACCGATCCCGACTTCCTCTGCCGGGTGCTCGAGGTGGCCATCGCGGAGGGCGCCCGCACGGTCAACCTCCCCGACACCGTCGGCTACGCGCTGCCGCCGGAGTACGGCGCCATGTTCCGCGACGTGCGCGCCCGGGTGCCGGGTGCGGACAGTGTGGTGTTGAGCGCCCACTGTCACGACGATCTGGGTCTCGCCGTCGCCAACTCCCTCGCGGCGATCGAGGCGGGCGCCGGCCAGGTGGAGTGCACGGTGAACGGCATCGGCGAGCGCGCGGGCAACGCGGCCCTGGAGGAGATCGTGATGGCGGGGCAGGTACGGGGCGGCGCGCTCGGCTTCCGCTGCAACGTGGAGTCGCGCGAGATCTACCGCACCAGCCAGCTGCTCTCCTATCTCACCGGCGTCTTCCCCCAGCCCAACAAGGCGATCGTGGGCCGCAACGCCTTCGCTCACGAAGCCGGCATCCACCAGCACGGGATGCTGCAGAACGGGCTCACCTACGAGATCATCCGTCCCGAGATGGTGGGGATCCCCCGCTCGACGCTGGTGCTGGGCAAGCACTCCGGCCGCCATGCGCTGGAGCGGCGCTACCGCGAGCTGGGCTACGAGCTCTCGGAGGAGCAGCTGGCGGAGGTGTACGGCCGCTTCACCGCTCTCGCCGACCGCAAGCGGGAGATCCTCGACGAGGACCTGCTCGCCCTGGTGCACGAGACCTTCCACGACGCGCCCGAGGAGTTCCAGCTGGCTCACCTCCGGGTGGTCTGCGGCAGCGTGAGCCCCACGGCCGAAGTGCGCATGGCCGGTCCCTGGCCCGGCGAGCGCACCTCGCGGGCTACGGGGGACGGCCCCATCGCCGCTGCGTTCACCGCGATCAGCGAGATCGTGGGCCGGCAGCTCGAGGTGCTGAGCCTCACCCTGCGCTCGCTCACGCCGGGACGCGACAGCGTCGGCCAGGTGTTCCTGCAGGTGAAGATCGAGGGCAAGTCGCTGTCCGGGCACGGCGCCTCCACCGATATCGTCGAGGCGAGCGCCCGGGCGCTGGTCCACGCGCTCAACAAGGCCCGCCATGCCGACCGGCTCGAGTCGAGCAGCCTGAACGCGATCTACCTGTGGGGAGTGTGAGGGAGAGAGGCGTGAGGGTGAAGAGTGAAGGGTGAAGGGGGCACGACCCTTCAGCCGTCCCAGACCGGAGCGTTGCCTTTGACTGAAGTCCTAACCGGCTCCCAGATCCTCTGCCGTACCCTGCTGGAGCAGGGCGCGGGCCCGCTGTTCGGGTATCCCGGGGGCGCCATCATGCCGTTCTACCACGCGCTGCCCGAGTATCCGGCGCTGCGGCACGTGCTGGTCCGCCACGAGCAGGCGGCGGCGCACGCGGCCGACGGGTACGCCCGGGCCAGCGGGCGGCCGGGGGTCTGCGTCGCCACCTCGGGGCCGGGTGCGACCAACCTGGTGACCGGGCTCGCCACGGCGCACATGGACAACACGCCGGTGGTGGCGATCACCGGCCAGGTGGCGCGGCCGATGATCGGGCGCGACGCCTTCCAGGAGACCGACATCATCGGCATCACCCAGCCGATCACCAAGCACAACGTGCTGGTGGAGGATGTGGAGGAGCTGGCCGACGCGGTGCGGGAGGCCTTCGCCGTGGCGGCGGAGGGGCGTCCCGGGCCGGTGCTGATCGACGTCCCGAAGGACGTCCAGACGGCGAAGGCCGTCTGGCGAGACCGCCGGCCAGACGGGCAGGCGGGCGCTTCCCGGAATGCAACGGGCGCGCAGTCCCGGCCACTCGGTCCGCCTGACCGACTGCCCGACCCGCTGTCCGACGCTGTCCGTCGCCTCTCCACCGCCCACCGCCCGCTCATCATGGCCGGGCACGGCGTCATCCTCGCCGGGGCCTACGACGAGCTGCGCGCGCTGGCGGAGCGGACCGGGATTCCGGTCATCACCACCCTCCTCGGCATCAGCGGATTTCCCGAATCCCATCCGCTGCACCTGGGGATGCCCGGCATGCACGGGGAGGTCCACGTCAACCGCGCCATCCAGCAGGCCGACCTGATCCTCGGTGTGGGGCTCCGCTTCGACGACCGGGTCACCGGAAACCTTGCGGCCTTCGCGCGCGGAGCGGACATCATCCACATCGATCTCGATCCCTCGGAGATCGGGAAGAACGTACCGACCGCGGTGGGTCTGGTGGGCGACGCGCGCGCGATCCTCGCCGCGCTGCTCGAGGGCCTCCCGCCGCGGGACTGCGAGGCGTGGCGGGCGGAGATCGCCGGGTTCGTGCGGCCCCGGGCCGAGGGCTTCCGGGGCGGACTCTCCCCGGAGGCGATCCTGACGGCCGTCCACGACACCTCCGATGGGCGCTGCACCATCGTCTCCGACGTGGGGCAGCACCAGATGTGGGTCGCCAAGCTGTTCCGCTACCAGCGTCCCAACACCCACATCACCTCGGGCGGGCTGGGCACCATGGGCTTCGCGGTCCCCGCGGCCATGGGGGTCGCCCTGGCCCGCCCCGACGAGCCGGTGTGGGCCATCTCGGGCGACGGCGGCTTCCAGATGAACATGCAGGAGATCGCCACCATGGTGCAGGAGAACATCCCCGTGAAGATGGCGGTCTTCAACAACGGCTACCTGGGCATGGTGCGCCAGTGGCAGCAGTTCTTTCACGGCCGGCGCTACTCCGCCACGCCGATCTGGAGCCCCGACTTCGTCCGCCTGGCGGAGGCCTACGGGATCCACGGCCGCCGGGTGCAGCTCGGGGCCGAGGTGGAGGAGGCGGTGCGGGAGGCGGTCGAGCGGCCGGGCCCGGCCCTGCTCGAGTTCATGATCGAGCAGGAAGCGAACGTCTTCCCGATGATCCCGCCGGGCGCTTCGCTGTCCGAGCCCATCGAGGACGAGCCCGAGCGGGCCCCCAAGCTGGTGCCGGCATGAGTGAAGCCGGTGCCGGAATGAGTGCGGCGCAGGCGGTCGCGGTCCTGCTGGACGACCGCCTCATCAGCTTCACCCGTGCCGTCGGGCTGCTGCGCCGGCGCAATCTTCCCGTCCGCAGCATCGCCGTCGGCCCCACGGCGACGCCCGGCGTTTCGAGGCTCACGATCATGATGCACTCCGACGAAGCCACGGCCGATCGCGCCGTGAAGCACCTGCAGAAGATGATCGGCGTGCGGGAGGCGGTCGCCTTTCCCGCCCGTGACGGCGTGGCCCGCGAGCTGGCTCTGGTGAGGGTGCGCGCCTCGGCCGACCGCTACGGCGAGCTGCTCGACGTGGTGCAGCTCTATCAGGCCGCCATCATTGACGACGCGCCCGAGGCGACGATCGTGGAGCTGACCGGCTCCGAGGCGTTCGTGCTGAGCGGCCTGCGGGCGCTCGAGCGGTTCGACGTGCTCGAGGTGGCCCGCACCGGGACCGTGGCGCTCGCGCCCTCGACCAACTGACCCCGACCAGGAAACCGTCAATGAGCAACGATTCCGTGCGCGTGTACTACGAGGCCGACGTGGACCGCCGGCGCCTGACCGGGCGCACCATCGCGGTGATCGGCTACGGCAGCCAGGGCCATGCCCACGCCCTCAACCTCCGCGAGAGCGGGGCCCGCGTCGTCGTGGGGCTCCGGCCCGGCGGCGCCTCCGCGGCGCGGGCCCGGGCGGCGGGGCTCGAGGTGCGCACCGTGGCCGAGGCGGCGGCCGCGGCCGACACCATCATGCTGCTGGTGCCCGACCAGGACATGCGGGCGATCTACGAGGACGGCGTGGCGCAGGCGCTCGGGCCCGGAAAGACCCTGATGTTCGCCCACGGGTTCAACATCCACTATGGGGAGATCGTCCCCCCGCCCGGCGTGGATGTGTCGATGGTGGCGCCCAAGTCCCCCGGCCACCTGGTGCGGAGCGAGTACGAGGCCGGGCGTGGAGTGCCCGGGCTCGTTGCGGTGCATCAGGACGCGAGCGGTCACGCCCTCGCCGACGCCCTCGCGTACGCGGCCGGGATCGGCTGCGCCAGGGCCGGCGTGATCGAGACTTCCTTCCGGGAGGAGACCGAGACCGACCTCTTCGGCGAGCAGGCGGTGCTCTGCGGCGGGGTGACGGCCCTGGTGAAGGCCGGCTTCGAGACCCTGACCCAGGCGGGGTACCGGCCCGAGATGGCGTACTTCGAGTGCCTCCACGAGCTCAAGCTGATCGTGGACCTGATGTACCGGGGCGGGCTGCAGTTCATGCGGTACTCGATCAGCGACACGGCGGAATACGGGGACTATACCCGCGGCCCCCGGGTCGTCACCGAAGAGACCCGGGCCGAGATGCGGCGGATCCTGGAGGAGATCCGGGACGGCTCCTTCGCCCGCGAATGGCTGGCGGAGAACCGCGCCGGCCGCCCCCGGTTCGAGCAGCTGCGCCAGGCCGACCGCGACCACGAGATCGAGCGGGTCGGCAAGGTGCTGCGGGCGATGATGCCGTGGAGCAAGGAGGGGCAGGAAGGCGGCGGGGCTGGGGGACAGACCCGGCCCACGGAAGTGGAGGCGGTGGCAGGGGCGGGTCTGCCCGCCCGCCCGTCAGCCCCGCTGACCCTCGGATGACCCGCACCCTCTTCGAGAAGGTCTGGTCCTCCCACATCGTTCATCAGCCGGAGGGGGGGCCGGCGCTCCTGTACGTTGACCTGCACCTGGTCCACGAGGTCACCTCGCCGCAGGCGTTCGAGGGGCTTCGGCTGGCCGGGCGGCGAGTCCGGCGACCGGAGCTGACGCTCGCCACCGTGGACCACAACGTGCCGACCGGCGACCGCCGCCTGCCGATCGCCGACGAGACCGCTGCGCGGCAGGTGGCGGCGCTGGTGCGGAACGCCGGGGAAGCGGGCATCGAGCTCTTCGACCTCGACTCGCCCGGCCAGGGCATCGTCCACGTGATCGGGCCGGAGCTGGGCGCGACCCAGCCGGGCATGGTCATCGTCTGCGGCGACAGCCACACCTCGACCCATGGTGCCTTCGGGGCGCTCGCCTTCGGCATCGGCACCAGCGAGGTCGAGCACGTGCTGGCCACCCAGTGCATCGTGCAGAGCCGGCCCCGCACCATGGTGGTGCGGTTCACCGGCCGGCCGGCGCCCGGCGTCACGGCCAAGGACCTGGTGCTGGCCCTCATCGGCAGGATCGGCACGGCGGGCGCGACCGGCTACGTGATCGAGTACACCGGCGAGGCCATCGAAGCCCTGTCGATGGAGGGCCGGATGACGGTCTGCAACATGTCCATCGAGGCCGGGGCGCGGGCCGGCATGGTGGCGCCCGACGAGACCACGTTCGCCTATCTCGCGGAACGACCCCGGTCTCCCCGGGGTGCCGCATGGGCCCGCGCGCTGGATCGCTGGCGGGACCTCCGCAGCGATCCCGGTGCCGCGTACGACCGCACGGTGATCATCGACGCGGCCGCGCTCGCGCCCCAAGTCACCTGGGGCACCAGTCCCGGCATGACGACCGACATCACCGGCCGGATTCCGGATCCCGCGGAAGCCGCGAGCGAGGCCGAACGCGAGTCGGTCCGCCGCGCGCTGGAGTACATGGACCTGCGTCCCGGGACGCCGCTCGAGGGGCTCAGAGTGGATCGGGTGTTCGTGGGGTCGTGCACCAACGGCCGGATCGAGGACCTGCGCGAGGCCGCCGGTGTGGCGCGGGGCGGCAAGGTGGCCGACTGGGTGCGCGCCATGGTGGTGCCCGGCTCGCAGCGCGTCAAGCTGGAAGCGGAGCGCGAAGGACTCGATCGCGTGTTCACCGAGGCCGGCTTCGAATGGCGCAATCCCGGCTGCTCCATGTGTCTCGGCATGAACGAGGACATCCTCGCGCCGGGAGAGCGGTGCGCGTCCACTTCCAACCGCAATTTCGAGGGACGACAGGGCAGGGGTGGGCGCACGCATCTCATGAGTCCGGGCATGGCTGTGGCGGCGGCACTGGAAGGTCGGCTGGTAGACGTGCGGCGGCATATACGGCGCTGAATGCGCGAGTATGCAGGGCTGTTCGCCTGATATGCGGCCGGGGATACGACTTGACTTACACAGCAGTATGTGCATGTACCAGAATAGTTTATCTATTTGACTTCAAGGAATATCTTAAGATAGAGTACTCAAATCCACGAATCTGTATTCAGGGGCCTATGCAACGCTTCGAGCGCCACACCGGACGGGTCGCGACGCTGCCGAGAGCCAACGTCGACACCGATCAGATCATCCCGAAGCAGTTCCTGAAACGGATCGAGCGGACCGGCTTTGGAGCCTGTCTCTTCTTCGACTGGCGCTACACCGACGGCGGTGCCCCCGATCCCGAGTTCGAGCTCAACCGCCCCGCCGCGGCGGGGGCGAGCATCCTCGTCACCGGTCCCAACTTCGGCTGCGGATCATCCCGCGAACACGCCCCGTGGGCGCTGCTCGACTACGGCTTCCGCGCGATCCTCGCGCCCTCGTTCGCCGACATCTTCTACGGCAACTGCTGCCAGAACGGTCTCCTGCCGGTCGTGCTGCGGGAGGACGAGATCGCCGAGCTGATGCGCCGGGCCGCGACGTCCGGCAGCTACGAGCTCAGCGTGGATCTGGTCGCCTGCCGCGTGAGCGACGGCGCCGGATTCACGGCGGCGTTCGACATGGATCCCTATCGGCGCGAGATGCTCCTGCGGGGGCTCGACGAGATCGGCCGCACCCTGGAGCAGGAGGAGCGGATCGCGGCCTTCGAGCGCCGCCGGACCGAGCCGGAAGGGCAGCTGGTCTCGTGAGCCGGTATACCCTGGCCGTCCTTCCCGGCGACGGCATCGGGCCCGAGGTGACGGCCGAGGCGGTACGGGTGCTGCGCGCCGTGGCGGACCTGTTCGGCTACCGGCTGGAGCTGGCGGAGTACGCGGTGGGCGCCGCCGGTGTGGCGGAGTCGGGCATCGCATTGCCCCCCCGCACCCGGGCAGGGGTGACCCAGGCGGACGCGGTGCTGCTCGGCGCCGTGGGCCATCCCGACCTCGCCGCCGCCGAAGGCGATCGCCGGCCCGAGGCGGGCCTGCTGGCGCTCCGCAAGCTGCTGGGCGCGTACGCGAACCTTCGGCCGGTGGCGGTCCATCCCTCGCTGCGTCACGCCTCTCCCCTTCGGCCCGAGCGGCTGGAGGGCGTGGACCTGCTCATCGTGCGGGAGCTCACCGGCGGCCTCTACTACGGGGAGCCGCGCAGCCTCGGGGCGACCGAGGCGGTCAATACGCTGCGCTACTCCGTGCCGGAGATCGAGCGGGTGGCCAGGGTGGCTTTCGAGGCCGCCCGCGAGCGACGGGGCGCGGTCACCTCGGTGGACAAGGCCAACGTGCTCGAGGTCTCCCAGCTCTGGCGTGAGACGGTCACCCGGGTCGGCGCGGACTATCCCGACGTGCGGCTGGAGCACCTCTACGTGGACTTCGCGGCGATGCGGCTGGTGGCCGACCCGGCGCGGATCGACGTCCTCCTCACCGAGAATCTGTTCGGGGACATCCTGAGCGACGAGGCGGCGGTGTTGGCGGGCTCGCTGGGCCTGCTCCCGTCCGCCTCGATCGGCGACGGCCCCGGGCTCTTCGAGCCGGTCCACGGCTCGGCCCCCGACATCGCGGGCCGCGGCGTCGCCAATCCGCTGGGCGCGATCGCCAGTGCGGCCATGCTCCTCCGCTACGGACTGGGGCTCCCCGAGGCGGCCGCCCTGGTGGACCAGGCGGTGGCCGCGGTGCTCGGCGCTGGGGCACGCACGGCGGACCTCGCGCGGCCGGGTGAGGCGGTGCTGGGCACGAGAGCGGTGGGGGAGGAGGTCGCCCGGCTGGTGTTGTGCGGCCGGGCGGTGGAGCCGGTGATCGAGCGCTAGAGGTCGGTGACGGCGCCGAGGCTCGCGCTGGAGACCTGCCGGGCGTACTTGGCGAGCACGCCGGCGGTGTAGCGCGGCGCGGGTGCGGTCCAGGCTTCTCGCCGTCGGGCCATCTCGTCGCGACAGACGTCCACCTCGAGCAGGCGGCTCTCCGCGTCGATGGTGACGAGGTCGCCCTCCTCGAGCAGGGCGATCGGCCCGCCGACCGCCGCCTCGGGGGCCACGTGTCCCACGACCAGCCCGTAGGTGCCCCCCGAGAAGCGGCCGTCGGTGATGAGGCCGACCGAGTCCCCCAGTCCCGCCCCGATGATGGCCGACGTCGGCGCCAGCATCTCGCGCATCCCCGGCCCGCCGCGCGGGCCCTCGTAGCGAATGACCACCACGTCGCCCGGCCGGATGCGGCCCGCCAGGATCGCCTCAAGACAGGTCTCCTCCGATTCGAACACCCGGGCCGGGCCGGTGATCCGGGGCGAAGCGACGCCGGTGATCTTCGCGACCGAGCCCTCGGGCGCGAGGTTGCCGCGGAGGACGGCGAGGTGGCCCTGGGCGTAGAGCGGCCGCTCGAAGGGCCGGATGACCTCCTGGTCCGCTCCGGGCTCCACTGGTACGTCCCGCAGGGTCTCGGCCACTGTCTCGCCCGTCACTGTGAGCGCGTCGCCGTGCAGGAGACCGTGCTCGAGCAGCATCCGCATGACCTGGGGAACCCCGCCGGCCCGGTGCAGGTCGGTGGCGACGTAGCGCCCCGAGGGCTTCAGGTCGCAGAGCACCGGCACCCGGGCGCGAATCGCCTCGAAGTCGTCCAGCGTGAGCGCGACCCCGGCCGCGTGGGCGATGGCGAGGAGGTGCAGCACCGCGTTGGTGGAGCCGCCGATCGCCATGGCCACCGCGATCCCGTTCTCGAAGGCCTGGCGGGTGAGGATCCGACGGGGCAGGAGCTGCCGGCGGATCGCCTCGACCAGCACGGCGCCCGACCGGGCGGCGCTCTCCGCCTTCTCCGCGTCCTCGGCCGCCATGGTGGAGGAGCCCGGCAGGCTCATCCCCATGGCCTCGATCACCGAGGACATGGTGTTGGCGGTGTACATCCCACCGCAGGACCCCTTGCCCGGGCAAGCGTGGCGCTCGATCTCGAGCAGCTCGCCGCGCTCGATCCGCCCGGCGCCGAACTGGCCCACCGCCTCGAACGCGCTCACCACCGTGAGGTCGCGCCCGGCCCAGTGGCCCGGCTTGATGGTCCCGCCGTAGACGAACACCGCGGGGATGTTCATCCTCGCGATGGCGATCATCGCGCCGGGCATGTTCTTGTCGCACCCACCCACGGCGAGCACCCCGTCCATGCTCTGGGCGCCGCAGGCGGTCTCGATCGAGTCCGCGATCACCTCGCGCGAGACGAGCGAGTACTTCATCCCCTCGGTGCCCATCGAGATGCCGTCGCTCACGGTGATGGTGCCGAAGAGCTGGGGCATCGCCCCGCTCGCCCGCACGGCGTCCTCGGCCCGGCGGGCGAGGGTGTCGAGCCCGGCGTTGCAGGGTGTGATGGTGCTGTGCGCGCTGGCGATGCCGACGATCGGCTTCTCGAAATCGGCGTCGCCGAACCCGACCGCGCGGAGCATGGCGCGGTTGGGGCTGCGCTGGACGCCTTCGGTGATCAGGCTGCTGCGGAGCTTGGGAGGCATGCGGGCAATCTAAGGGCGGAGAAGGAGAGACTGAACGGCGGGAAGAGTGAAGGGTGAAGAGTGAAGGGGTCGCACCGCCGCTCCCCTTCACTCTTCACTCTTCCCGCCTCACCGGTTCCTCCCGGCCTCCCTCAGGCGTCGTAATACAGGTAGAACTCGTACGGATGCGGCCGCAGGTTCACCGCCGCGACCTCCTTGGTCCGCTTCATCGAGATCCAGGTCTCCAGCACGTCGCTGGTGAACACGTCGCCCTTGAGCAGGAAGTCGTGATCCAGCTCCAGCGCCGTGAGCGATTCCGCCAGCGAGCCCGGCACCGTCTTGATGCTCGCCTTGCGCTCGTCGTGCAGCTCGTAGAGATCCTCGTCGATGGGCGCCGGCGGCTCCAGCTTCCGCTGGATCCCGTCGAGGCCGGCCATCAGCATCGCGGAGAAGGCCAGGTAGGGGTTCGCCGTGGGGTCGGGTGCGCGGAACTCCACCCGCTTGGCCTTGGGGCTGCCGGAGTACATGGGGATCCGGCAGATGGCCGACCGGTTGCGGGCGGAGTACATCAGGTTGACCGGCGCCTCGAAGCCGGGCACCAGCCGGCGGTAGCTGTTGGTGGTGGGCGCGCACAGCGCGAGCAGCGCCGGCGCATGGGCAATGAGGCCGCCGATGTAGTGGCGCGCCAGCTCCGAGAGCAGGGCGTAGCCCGACTCGTCGAAGAAGAGCGGCGTCTCCCCGTTCCACAGCGACTGGTGGCAGTGCATGCCGGACCCGTTGTCGCCGAACAGCGGCTTGGGCATGAAGGTGGCCGTGTAGCCCAGGCGGTGGCAGACGTTCTTCACGATGTACTTGTAGGTGAGCAGCCGGTCGGCGGTCTGCACCAGGGTCCCGAAGCGGATGTCGATCTCCGCCTGGCCCGCGGTGGCCACCTCGTGGTGCTGCACTTCCACCGGGATCCCGGCCTCGATCAGCGCCAGCATGATCTTGGACCGCACGTCCTGCAGCCGGTCCACCGGCGGAACCGGGAAGTAGCCCTCCTTGAACCGCGGGCGGTGGCCCAGGTTCGGGGCGCCGTTCCGCCCCGAGTTCCAGACCCCCTCGTCGGAGTCGATGTGGTAATACCCCTCGTGGGCGTTCTGGTCGAAGCGGACGGAGTTGAAGATGAAGAACTCCGCCTCCGGCCCCCAGTACGAGGTGGTCGCGATGCCCGTGGTCCTGAGGTACTCCTCCGCCTTGAAGGCGATGAAGCGCGGATCGCGGGAGTAGGGCTCCAGGGTGATCGGATCGTAGATGTCGCAGGTGAGCGACAAGGTCGGCACCTCGAGCACCGGGTCCACGAAGGCGCTCGCCGGGTCCGGCAGGAGGAGCATGTCGCTCTCGTTGATGGCCTGGAAGCCGCGGATGGAGGAGCCGTCGAAGCCGAGACCGTCGCGGAACACGTCCTCGTCCAGCGTCCCCGCCGGGATCGAGAAGTGCTGCCACGTGCCGGGCAGGTCGCAGAACTTGACGTCCACGACCTGAATCTTCCGTTCCTGGACGAGCTTCAGGACGCGGGAGACTTCAGCCGTCTTGGACGGCCGCGGGGGCGCGGTGGTCTTGGCGATGGTGGCCATGGGTCTCTCGGGCGAAGGGTGAAGTGGGCATGCCCACAAACGACGATGCCCCCGCGGGACGACTCGAACGCGGGGGCATCGGACGAGCAGGGTTCATTCCGGCCGCGGGCCCGGCGGTTCGAGCGAGGGGGAGCGTCGGTTTCGGACGGTGCGCGGCATGGATCGTCTCGTCTCACGTGGACCGGGCAGTGACTGGCAGGAGTATAGGGTTCAGTTGCAGGAGTGTCAAGGGAAATGTGCACAACGTGCACGTCTGAAATTACATCTCGTCCTAGTATGGCGCAAAACGGTGAAAGCGTACCTCAATACGTGCCAGATATGTACGTCGTAAGTCACACGGCTGAACCGGCTTGCCGCCGGCCGCCTCGCCCGCCCCCCGAGCCGCCTCGGCCGGGCCGTCGGGCAATCGGTTAAG
>DASUSR010000087.1:0-4720 GCA_036375015.1 Gemmatimonadales bacterium | reverse complement strand
GTTCTCCGAGTAGTCCCCCGCCGAGCGGCGGAAGTACTCGAGTGCCAGATCGATCCCGCCGCGTTGCTGGGCGAATCGGACGCCGGTGCCGAGCGAGGCACCGAACTCCTTCGGCTGGGACCCGCCCAGAACCGGAAACGGCAGCGTGCCATACCGCGCGCCGAACCGCAGGGGCCGCCGGTACGGCCGGCGCGGGTCCCCTACGTACTCGCCGCCGAGCGCGACCTCCACGGTGTTCCTGGCCCCGGGAGCGCCTTGCGCCAGCAGGTCACTGTTGGCGCCGGACCAGGTGCGCAACAGTCCGTGGCTCCCCAGCTCGAGCCCCTGGCTGACCCGCCAGCGGAGCCCCAGGCCGAAGGTGTACGGCAGGTCCACCCGGGACACGCGGGCCGAGTCGCGGTCCACACTCACGTGGCCGTCGCTCCGAACCATCGCGGCGACCGCGAGGCTGGGGGCGAGCTGGCGGACGGTCCCGATGGAGGCGCCCACGCCGGCGTAGGAGAGCTCGGCCCGCTGGCTCACCGGCGCGTAGCTGTCGTCCGCGAAGCTCCGGTCGTAGGTCATGCGGTTGGAGCCGGTGAGCACGTGCAGCGCCCCGCCGACCGACCAGCCGGGCGCCACGCGGTACGACCCGGCGAAGCGGAGATCGCTGATGCCCCCGCGCGAGGAGAGCGTGTCGTCCACCGGCACCAGCACCTCCCGGATCGGGAGCGTGTCCGCGGTCGCGAGGGTGAAGTCACGGGTGGCATACGACGAGTAGCTGAGCCCCAGCACCATCGGAAACCGGCGGATCGGGCCCGCGAACGTGATGAGCGGGAAGCGCGATTCCCGCAGCGACTCCGAGCCCGCCGGGTTCTCGACGCTCCGAAACGACTGCACCCCGGTGAACGAGGCCGTGACCGTGGTGGTACCGTCGAGGGCCGCGGGGTTGAGGCTGGACTCCTGATCGAACAGTCCGAACGCGCCGCCGGTCGCGATCGCCCGGGCGGAGAGGGAACGTCCCGGTTGCCCCAGGCCGCGGATCCCGAACTGCGACGACTGCCCGTGTACGGTGGCCGGCAGGACCGCCAGCATGGCGAGGAACAGGGCGAGTCGCACTAGGGGCTCTCGAAGGGGAACGTCAGCATGTAGGTGACGCGTAGTCGTGGCCCACCGGCCGCCGGCGAGCGGGTAGAGCCGAACTCGGCACGCATGAAACTGGCGGCCTCGGGGCGGAGCGAGATGAAGATGGCTTCCGGCCGCTCCGCCACCGTCGACTGCCAGAGCCGGACGATGTTGGTCACGTCCAGGCGCACCGTGTCGCTGGTGGACGGGGACAGGGTATCGGAGGCGATGAAGTTCTGATCTTCCGTCACCGGCGACTTGGCTCCCAGGTCGGCGAGCACCGCGCGCGCCACGAGCAGCGACGGGTCCGTGGGCAAACCCAGGATGGGCCGGGCCGGCACCAGCTCCAGCGTGGCGCGCACGATGGTGGCGGAGTCCTCCAGCCCGTCCGGCAGATCGAACCGCACGAGCGCGCGCGAGGAGGGCTGGCCGCCCACCGTCAGCAGGTCGGGGTCGAGCACCGGGGTGCTCTGGGTGACGAAGGTGTTGAACGAGGGCGTGCGGGTCACGGTCTGCTGACGGCCGGTGACGGTGTCGGCCACGTTCTGCGCCGTCACGTAGCTGATGAAGCTGGCGCCCGTGCCGCTGGCGGTGGACCCGATTCGCACCCCGGTCGGCTGCGCGGCCGTGAGGGCGATACCGACCGCGAGAGTCCCGCCGGAGTCGATCGGCAAGCCGGTCCTGAGGGTCTCGTCCCCGCGCAGCACCAGCTGCACCAGCCCGGCGTTGAGCGAGTCCGGCACCGGAATGGTGCCGATCAGATTCGGCTCCACCAGCTGCGCTTCGACCTCGGCGAAGGTGACGCCCGAGGAGACCGTGTTCGTGATGCGGTAGAGGAACAGGGCGAGCCCGTCCACCAGAGTGTCCCGGGCCAGCAGGTTGATGGCGATGAGGACCGAGTCGACCACGTACCCGCGATTGGTATCGGCCACCTCGATGGAGTCGGGCCGCGGGGCGAAGCGGTACACCCCGCGGTCCTCCGAGGCCGGGAGGCCGTTGGAGACCAGCAGCGCGCCGCCGGAACCGGCCTCGATGTAGCCGATGTAGCTGCTGTCGGCGCCCGGCACCGGTGCGAGCACCGTGTCGCGCACCGTGGCGGTTCCGCCCGGACAGAGCGCCGGGCAGTCCACGGGCTCGGTCAGGCGCTCCTGGCACGCGGCCACCAGGGCCGCGACCAGGAGCGCGCCCGCCCACCGGGGGCCGGCGCGGCGCCGGGATGCGTGGCTCACTGGAGCTGCTCCTTCCGGAAGGCGGCCGGCAGGAGGTCGCGCATGGTCCAGCTCACGGTCGCCGCGGGGCCCACGCCCACCACCTGGAGATCGGGCCCGAACTCCGCGAGCACCTGCCGGCAGGCCCCGCAGGGGGCGGCCGGCGGATCGCTGTCGGTCACCACCACCGCCCGGCGGAATCGGCGCGCGCCCGCCGCCACCGCCGCGCAGACCGCCGCCCGCTCGGCGCAGATCGTGAGCCCGTAGGAGGCGTTCTCCACGTTGCACCCCACGAACACGCGTCCGTCCTCGGCCTCCAGCGCCGCACCGACGCGGTAGCGGGAGTACGGGGCGTACGCCTGCGCCTGCGCGGCTCGCGCCGCGCTCACCAGCGAATCAGTCACTCCAGACCTCGGGCAGGAAGGAGGTGCCGGCCGTCAGGGGCGGCACCTCGAGGAAGTCGGCCACGGTCTGACCGATGTCGGCGAAGGTCGGGCGGCGGCCCAGGGCCACGGGCCGTACCCGGGGACCGGTCACCAGCAGCGGCACGACCTCGCGGGAATGGTCGGTGGACGGAGTGGTCGGATCGTTGCCATGGTCGGCGGTAAAGATAACGAGATCATCCTGCCGCACTCCCGCGAGGATCCGGGGCAGGACCCGGTCGAGCTCGAGGAGGCCGCGGTGAAAGCCGGGCACGTCGTTCCGGTGCCCCCAGGTCTGGTCGAACTCGATGACGTTGGCCAGCAGCAGGCCGCGATGCATCGTGGCCAGCGCCGACTCGATCAGCCGGTACGCCTCCGCGTTGGTCGCGGTGTGGATGCTCGAGATGGCCCGCCCGCTGAAGAGATCGTCCACCTTGCCGACCCCCACCCGGGGGACGTGCCGCGCGTGCAGGCGGTCGAGCAGGGTCTCGCCGGGAGGGTCGAGGCTCAGATCCTTGCGGGCCGCGGTCCGGATCCAGGCGCCCGGCGTGCCGGTAAAGGGACGGGCGATGACGCGCGACACTCCGTGCTCGCCCTGCAGGAGCTCGCGGGCCACTCGGCACGCCGCGTACAGCTCCTCGAGCGGCACCACCGAGTCGTGGGCCGCGACCTGGAAGACGCTGTCGGCCGAGGTGTAGACGATCCACGCGCCGGTGCGCTGGTGCTCCTCGCCGTACCGGTCGAGCACGGCGGTGCCCGAGGCCGGGACGTTGCCCAGCACCCCGCGCCCCGTGCGCCGCGCGAACTCCTCCACGATCTCCCGAGGGAACCCCCGGGGATAGGTCGGGAACGGCGCGTCCAGCAGGACGCCGCAGATCTCCCAGTGCCCCGTGGTGCTGTCCTTTCCCGGACTCCGGGGCTCCGCGATCCCGTACGCCGCCGTGGGCGTCTCGGAGGCGCTCATCCCCGCGAGCGGGGCACAGTGCCCCAGCCCCAACCTGGCGAGGTTCGGGAGGGTGAGGCCGCCGACCGCCCGGGCGACGTTGCCCAGCGTGTCGCTGCCCTCGTCACCGTACCGGGCGGTGTCGGGCGCGGGCCCGATGCCGAGCCCGTCGAGCACGATGATCGCCGCGCGGCGCATCAGGTACGGGGGACGGTCTGGACGAAGCGGAAGCGCAACGAGGTCAGCGCCTCATCGAGCAGCCGCCGCTCGTCGTCGTCCAGCCGGCCGGCCGTCTTCTCCGCCAGCATGCCGAGAGTGTCGATGAGGGCCTGGGCCAGCAGGCGGGCGTCTCCCGCGGCCTCCGCCCCGGGCGGCAGGCTGCCGGAGAGCGCCGCGTCGGCTTGGTGAGCGAGCCCGAGCACGAGGGAGGCGAAGTGCGGGTTCATGGCGCTCCGAGGTAGCGGCGCGGGAGCCGCGGGCCCAGTGAGGTGAGCAGCTCGTACGCGATGGTGCCCGCCGCGCGGGCCTGTGCGTCGAGGGAGACGAGACCGCCGTAGACCGTGACCACATCGCCCACCCGGACCGCCTGCTCGCCCGCGGCGATCATGGTCATGTCCATGGTCACCCGTCCCACGATGGGCAGCGTCCGGCCGGCGAGCTCCACCAGCCGCGCGGGTCGGTTCGCCAGGGCGCTCGCGCGGGGCAGTCCGTCGGCGTAGCCCAGGCCGAAGGTGGCCACGGTCGCGGCCGACTCGGCCCGCCACACGGCACCGTAGCTCACCGTGTCGCCCGGCCGCACCCGCCGCACGGCCACCACCCGCGCCCGCAGCGACACGACCGGACGGGGTGCGGCCTCGCCCGCGTGACCGCCGTAGAGAAAGATGCCGGGCCTGACCAGATCGGCCGCGTAGGCCCGTCCCCGCAGCGCCGCGGCGCTGTTGGCGGCGTGAATCAGCGCCGGCCGCCGGGGCAGCTGCGCGAGCGCCGCGTGGAGGCGCTCCCACTGGTACTGCACGGACGCCGGCTCCGACTCGGCCGAGTGG
>DASUSR010000086.1:0-9167 GCA_036375015.1 Gemmatimonadales bacterium | reverse complement strand
GCTCGGCCTCATGATGGGAATGAACGTGCTGGACGGCGGAAACGGCTCGAGCGGGATTCCCGGCTGGAGCAAGGGGAAGTACGCGATGAGCGCGAGCGAGATCCGCAAGTACGGCTCCGCGCTCCTGGCCCATAGCTACGTGTGCGGGTTCTATAACTGGAGCCACGATAGCGAGTACTACGGACGGTCGGACATCAGGAGCGCGATGTCCGACGTCGCGGCCAGGGCCAGAAAGCACGCGAAGACGGCCTGCCGCCAGTAGCGCCCGCGCCGCCGGCCGGCGCGGGCTATCTTCCACGCCATGCCGAGCGACCACAGGGACGACGCCGTCCTGACGCGCCCGGAATCCGGCTCGTCCCAGTCCCGCAGCTCCCCGAGCTCCTGGGCGCTGCCGCCGGATCTCCTGGCGGAGGCGGTCCGCCGGATCCGCGCCGTCGCCTGGCTGTACGCCATCTCGTTCACGGTTGCGGGCCCGCTGGTTCCGCTCATGGTGCCGGAGGGCCGGGCCATGCTGCGGAGCATGCCGTTCCTCTGGGTGCCCGCGATGGTCTCGGTCGCGGGTGCGCTCGCGGTCGTCGCGCTGCTCTCGACGGAACGGCTGTCGGCCCGGGTCAAGGTCAAGATCGGTCTGGCGTTCCAGGTGCTGGGCAGCTACGGCATCGCCTGGGCCGAGTACCACCACATCAGCGCGCCGATCCGCTACGGCGAGTTCGGCCAGGGGGGATTCGGGCTCTCCTGGGTCGCGGTGTGGGTGATGCTGTTCAGCGGAGTGGTCCCGGTCCCGCCGAGGCTCACGCTGGTCTCCGCCGCGCTCTCGCTCGCCGCGGTGCCACTGGTGTACGGCGCGGGGGTCTACGCGGGCATCAACCTCGCGCTGCCCCCGGGCGAGTATTTCTTCAGTCTGGTCTTTCCTTATCTGATCGTGCTGCTGCTCGCGTACGTCGGCTCCCGGGTGGTGTACCGGCTGGGTACGGCGGTGCGCGAGGCCCGGGAGCTGGGCAGCTACCGTCTGGTGGAGCGGCTGGGGGCCGGAGGGATGGGCGAGGTGTGGCGCGCCCGCCATCACCGACTCGCCCGGCCCGCGGCGATCAAGCTGATCCGGCCCGAGGTGCTCGGCGCCCAGGATCCCGCCAGCCGGGAGGTCCTGCTCCAGCGTTTCGAGCGCGAGGCGCAGGCCACCGCGCTCATGCGGTCGGCTCACACGCTGCAGCTCTACGACTTCGGGGTGACCGAGGACGGGACGTTCTATCACGTCATGGAGCTGCTGGACGGACTCGACCTGAACGCCCTGGTCCGCCGCCACGGTCCCGTCCCCCCGGAGCGGGCGGTGTACTTCCTGCGGCAGATCTGCGACTCGCTGGGCGAGGCGCACGCGGCGGGTCTGATCCATCGCGACGTCAAGCCGGCCAACGTGTACGTGTGCCGCTACGGACGCGAGCTGGATTTCATCAAGGTGCTCGACTTCGGGCTGGTGAAGCACGGCCCGATGGCGCAGGAGGACGCGCAGCAGCTTACCGCGGACCAGGTGGCCGGGGGCACGCCGGCGTACATGTCGCCGGAGCAGGCGCTGGGGGATGGCGCGGTGGACGCGCGGAGCGACCTCTATGCGCTCGGATGCGTGGCGTACTGGCTGCTCACCGGCACGCTGGTGTTCGAGGGGCGCACCGCGATGGAGACCATCGTGATGCACGTGCACACACCGCCGGTGCCGCCCTCGCGCCGGACCGACTGTCCCCTCCCTCCCGACCTGGAGGCGGTGGTGTTGGCGTGCCTGGCCAAGAATCCCGTAGAGCGGCCCCAGACCGCGGAGGAGCTCGCCGCACGACTGGCCTCGGTGCGACTGGCTCAGCCCTGGACCGCGGCCCGGGCCCACGAGTGGTGGGCGACCCATCTCCCGCCCTGAGCCAGCCTGCCCCTAGCTCGCCGGCCGCAGCTCCACGGTTTCCTCCACTTCCAGTTCTACGATCCGCTGCCCTCCCCGCCCTTGGGCCGGCCAGACGATCCGGGCCGCCCCGGTGAGCAGCAGATTCGCCCCGGTGCTGAAGTCGGGCACCAGCAGGCCGGCCCTGGGGTATGCCGCGATGTTGCCCAGGGTGTTGTACATCATGTTGCCGGCGTAGTCGGACCACGCGAGCCGGTTTCCCGCGACCGACACGAACCCGGGCGGCCCGCCGCGGTGGGAGGCGTCCGCCCCTTCGCCCGGGTACATCGTGGCGATGAAGAAGGTGTCGGCGCGCGCGATCCAGTCGCGCTGCGCGTCGGTCAGGCCGGCGCCCCGGGGCGCCGCCACCAGCCCGGCTCCCCGCGACACCTCCGCCTCCCGCGGGTGGATGTATTTGGGGCAGTTGGCGTACACCTGGTCCGCCCGGATCAGGAGGGCGCCGTTCTCCCGGGCCAGCCGGCCGTTGACCCGCATCCGCCGCCGGGTGGCGAGGTCGATGGCCAGGAGCCCGGCGAACTCCGTGCTCTCGATGGGCTGTGAGAGCGGATCGCCCGGCGGAGGCAGGGCCTCGATCCGGACGGTCCGGGAATCCGATGCGCGGACGAAACCGGCCGGCCCGCCGAGCGCCGAGGCCCAGGGCCGGCCCCGCTCGTCGGCCGCGGCCAGGACGACCGACCGCCGGTCCTCGAGAAAGCTCCGGGCGGGGGCCGGCATCTCCCCGCGGATCGAGCCGGCCACCCGCTCGGCGCGGCCGCGCACCCCCGCCCGCTCCTGCACCAGCAGCTCACCGCGGTGGAAGGCTCCCATCAGAAGAACCCGCAGGTCGGCGCCGTCGCGTGGGGCGCGGGGAGCTCGCCGGCGCCCTGGGCGGCGAAGATCTCCAGTCGGATCCCGTCGGGATCCTCGAAGAAGAGCCCTCCGGAGTCCGCCCCCTCCCGGTGGGCCACGACCCCGCCGTGGTGGATCACCGCGCCCGCCTCCCGGGCGCGCCGCTCCGCGCTGCGCACCTGCTCGAGCGACTCGACCCGGAAGGACAGGTGGTGAAGCCCCGGCCGATCGGACGCGGCCCGGCCCTCGCTCTGCGGCCACAGGGTGAGGACAAGGGCGCCGTCCTGGGCCAGGAAGGCGTACTCCCGGCCGGGCTCGGCAGACTCGCCCGCGAGGTCGAACCCGAAGACCTCGCGGTAGAACCGGGTCGAGCGGCCGAGGTCTCGGACGTTGAGGCCGATGTGGCCGGTGGCGTAGCGCGCTGCCGGGGTGGTCATGGTGGCTCCGGGATCGGGTTATTACCATCTAACGAGAGATTAGATGGTAAAGTCCCCGACCTCACCTGTCAACCGACCCTTTGGCGGTAATATGCCTCCCGCTATACTCAAGCCATGGCCGATTCGGGGTTCTTGCTCGTCGGTAACCTGCTCTGGCTCGATTTCGTCAATACCGAGCCCATGCGGAACGGGGTGCCGCACGACCTGCTGGAGGATTTCCGGGTGCTGGTTCGCTGGCTGCGGGCAACCGGCAGCCTGGGGGAGCCGGACGCGAGCCGCGCGCTCCAGCAATGGGAGGGCCGCGAGGGAGCGGCGGCCTTCACCGAAGCGCGCCGGCTCCGGGCCGCGCTCCGGCGCGGCGCCGAACGGCTCGCGGCGGGTGAGCCGCCGGGCGAGGCCATGGTGCGGGCGGTGAACCGGGTGCTGGCCGCCCGCCCCGCCTGCACTCGGCTGGTCCGGCGGGGCGACCGGTATGTCACTCGGCTGGAGCCGCTCTCGAGCTCGGCGATCCAGCTGCTGGTGCCCATCGCCGAGTCGGCGGCGTGGCTGCTGGAGCACGGCGATCCGGCCCTGGTCCGGCGGTGCGCCGGCGCGGGCTGCGTGCTTCACTTCTACGACACGACGAAGAACCGCAGCCGGCGCTGGTGCAGCATGGACGGCTGCGGCAGCCGGGCCAAGGCCGGCGCGTACTACCGCCGCCGTCACCTCAGCGGCTGAGCGGCCCGCTCCGTACGCGGCCCGCCGGGTCCGCACCGAGGCCCCGGCGCTGTGGCGCCGCCGCAGCGCCACCGCTCATCCCTCCGCGCCAAGCCACCTTCCGCCAATGAGTTGACAAGGGGTGCCGGAAGGCCCGCGACTTGCGCCTCCGCTCGGTCGCCTCTCGCAGTTCATCAGCGCCCCCACATCGTGTCGGGCTACCGGTCAGCGCGCGGAGGGTCTGCGCCATGCACGCCTTTTCGTTTCACCCGAACCTTCGGTCGCTTGCCGCAGGCGCCGCGGCGGCGGCGGTCGCCGGCTGCGGGGTATCTTCGCATTCCGTGCCGCCCGGGCCCGCGCCCGAGTCGCTGCAGGTCGAGATGCTGCCGGCCGAGATGCAGGAAGGGCAGTCGGCGGAGCTGATCGTGCGCAGCCCCGGCGCGGACAGCATCGTGTTCGAGTCCGCCAACCGCGTCGACCGCTACTGGACCCGTGGCCCGGAGCTGCGCGCCACGATCGCTTCCGACTTCGGAGATCCCGCGCCGGTCCTCCGCTATGCGGCCCGTCGCGACGGCGTGCTCCTCGACCGGCTCCAGAAGCCCGCCCGCATCGTCGTGTGCCGGCGGGGGCGCTGTGCCGAGCACTACCACGAAATCCCCGTTCGCCTGCCGGAGCGGAACCGCCGCTCCGTGGCGCTCACCGCCGGGTACAGCTCGGTGTTCGCTCGGCGCTCGATCCTCGGCGCGGACCGGACGGTACTGTTCAAGGAGGTGCTGACCAGCGGCGTCTGGACCCTCCGGGGCGAGTGGGCGTCGGGGCGGTGGAACGCGCGCGTGCAGGGGTCACTGGGAGACGGCGAGCACGTGGGCGCGCTCGATGTCTCGCGGATGCTGACCGACGGCGACGGGCTGAGCTACGGGATTTCACTCCACGCGGGCGCCATCCGGAGCGATTGGCTCTCGGCGGGTCGCGGCGCGGCGCCGGGACGCACGGCCTATCGCGCGGGGATCGGCCCCAGCATGATGCTCAAGGGCGTGACCGCCAGCTCACTGCTCGGAATCCACAGCGACGGCAACGAGACCCTGCAGATCTCCAGCACCAGGATCTCGGTCAACGGCAATCTCACGTCGGTCCGGCACCCGGTGACCCTCACCGCCGAGAAGACCTTCGCCTTCGGCGGCGGGGCGATCGTCTCCCGCCGGCGCGACGCGCTCGAGCGGCTCACCGCCGCCATCCGCCTGGTGGACGACTTCGCCCTCAACCTGGGCGTGAGCAGCCACCGGATCGCCTGGCCCGAGGTGCGTCCGGCCGATGATTTGCGCGCCTCGGAGACCGTCATCACATTGGGAGGACAGTACTCCCTCACCTGGTGAGGCCCCGATGCTCAGCACCACCCGACCGTCCGCCGACGAGTTCGCCGCCGCGTATGCGGGCTACGTCGCCCGCATCGCGGACGACGAGGACATTCTCACCGCGCTGACCCTGCAGCTCGATGAGGTGGCGGCCAGGCTTGGCGGGATCCCCGAGCGCCTGGGCGACCACCGCTACGCCCCGGGGAAGTGGACGATCAAGGAGGTCGTCGGCCATCTGTCGGACAGCGAGCGGGTCTTCGCCTACCGAGCCCTGCGATTCGCGCGCGGCGACGCCACGCCGCTGCCCTCGTTCGACGAGAACCGGTACGTGCCGGCGATGGAGGCCGGCCGGTTGGCGCTGGCCGATCTCGTGGACGATTGGGGACAGGTCCGCCGGGCGAGCCTGGCGCTCTTTCGCCACCTCCCCGCCGACGCATGGGAACGGCGGGGACCGGCGAGCGGCCAGCCGGTCAGCGTCCGGGCGCTCGCGTACGTCATCGCCGGACACGTCCGGCACCACCTGGGCGTGCTCGAGGAGCGCTACCTCCGCTGAGCACGAAGGCCGCGGGAGCGCTCGGCGCTCCCGCGGCCTTCGTCACCTCAGTCCCTCCGTTCAACTCCGCTGGGTCAGCCCCTGCAGCGCGATGCGATACTCGCGAGTCTCCTCGTCCCACACGATGCCGTAGCTCCGGGGATAGAACCCGGCGGGAGCATACCGCTTCGCCGCGGGCACCGGGATCGCCGCGGCCGTGGCCGGGCCGCTGCGCTGCGCGAGTATGAAGTCGCGCGTCACCATCGGCTCGTCGAAGATCACCTGCCCGTCCCAGGACCCGACGATGAACGTCGTGGTGAACGGCCGGTTCTGCGGCGGCAGCTCGGGCGACGCGGCGTCGACCCAGTGCAGGCCCATCCGCGGCACGGTCATCCCGGCCGGGGTGGTGTCGAGCAGAACGTGAGTCGAGACGTAGCCGGCCGGGATCTCCTCCGGCGCGGGCAACCGGGCCGCCTTCGCGGCGAACGCGGGATTGGCCAGATCGATCTCGTTCCGGGTGGCGAGGGGCACCCGATAGAAGTGGAAATCGAAGTGGGCCGCGGTGTAGGGCCCGCCGTGCCCCTGCGGGTTCCAGTCCACCTCCACGAACCGGTAGGGCGTGGGGTTGTGGCCCGGCAGCTCGAGCAGGTACTCGCTGTAGGGGCCGTGGGTGCCGGGCCCGTGGTCCGGCGAATTCTGCGGCAGTCCTTCCAGCGCCTCCTCGCTCAGGGCGACGCCGACCTCGACTGGAGTGCCGGTGAGGCCATCGGTGAGCACGTAGGTCCGGCCGCGGCCGTTCCCGATGTCGACCGGCGCGCCGTAGCGGAGGTGCAGGCCGGGGGTCCCGAAGCCGGCGCCGGCGGCCAGCTCCGGCCGGGGGTGAAGGGACAGGATCGAATTGCCGGCGGCGGCTCCCACCGTCAGGACGGCGGCGGCGAGCACGAGACCAAGTCGGCGGGGGCTGGCGAGTGAGGTCGGGAACATCGGTGCTCCGGGTCCGGGGTTCGGGCGGTTTCCACTGCTCTGCTCGTGGGACGCACGCCGGAGGCCGGTGTTCTCACCGGGCCGGGCCCGTCGCCCTTTGCGCTTCTCCCCGACACCTTGCATGCCGCTGTGCAAGAACTGTCATGGTCGCCCGAATCGCACCCGGCATCAGCGGCCCGGACGGTCGTTACCACCTGTCTAATTTGTAATCCCGCAACTACTTACGAATACATGTGTGATTCTGCAACACCCGCTGGCAGGCCGCTTGCCCGCCCCCCAGCAGGGTTTCGCAGTCTGGCTGAAGACTCATCACTCACTCAAACAGGACGAGGGAGTCCCATGAAGAGCGTGATCCGTGGTGCCGTGGTCGGTCTGGCGGTGGCTCTCTGCGCCGGCTCGGTGCAGGCCCAGGGGCTGAGCTTCGGCGTCGGCGGCGGCGCCGTGATCCCGACCGGATCGATGGCCGATCTCAACTCGACCGGGTGGAGCGCCATGGCGGTCGCCCGGCTGAAGCCGCCGGTGGCCCCGCTTGGCCTGCAGGTGGACGCCTTCTACTCCCGCCTCGGTCTGGAGGGTGGAGTTGACGGGCACAGCCGGATCATCGGCGGCACCGCGAACGCCGTGTTCGCTTTCCCGGGCGCCGGCGCGGCTCGACCCTACCTGCTCGGCGGGGTCGGGGTGTACAACGGGAAGGTCACCATCGACGGGTTCGGCTCCAGCGACGCGGAGACCAAGTTCGGCCTGAACGCCGGCGCGGGCTTCGACTTCGGCCTGGGCAAGGCGAGCCTGTTCGCCGACGCGCGGTTCCACGCCATCCTGAAGGGCGGGGTGGATGCCTCGACCTTCGAGGAGACCACCGCCTACATGATTCCGGTGACCGTCGGCCTGCGCTTCTAAGCCGCCAGTTCTCCTGAGTGACGAGGCCGCCACGCCCCGCGTGGCGGCCTCGCTTTTTCACCAGTAGCCCCATGCCGTACGCCAAGCTGCAATTGTTTGCGTGATGGAAGCGCCCACCCGCCTACGCCCCCGGCCCGGAATGATGTGGCATCGCCACAGTGCCCCAGTTCCGTGCCGGACTTATCCTCGGCCTACAACTCCCAGTCCTCTATTGGATTAGCCCGCTGGCACGGGCCTCTGGCCCCGGGCCTGCCCCCTTCCGGCCAGCCCCGGGCGGTGCAGTCGACCGCGCCGGGCCACCTGGAGGGCACATGAGATCCACCGTGGTCTGCTCCCTGTTCAGCGCGCGTCCCGCGGCCGCCACCAGCGTGCCGTTTCTGGTCCTGTTGGCGTTCGGCAAGCTCGAGGCTCCGGCGGCGGTGGGCACCGTACCTGCCCCGCCGGCCGATACCCTCCAGACCACCCGCATCGGGGCGGTCGTCCCGGCGGCCGTCACCCTCACGGCCGAGGACAGCCTGCGGCTGGAGGCCACGCTCTCGCCCGCGGAGCTGCGGGCTCCGCTGGAGCGCTACTTCTCGCGATTCAACCGGGACACCGTGCTGGTGCGCCGGGTGGCTCGCGCGGTGATCCGGGAGGCACAGCAGCAGCAGGTCGCGGCCTCGCTCATCGCGGCCGTCCTGGTCACCGAGAACACCACGCTCAAGCCCTGGGCGGAGAGCTCCGTCGGGGCGGTGGGACTGATGCAGGTGATGCCGATGCACGCCGGCCAGCTGGGCTGCCGGTCGGCGGACCTGGTGGACGTGGACAGCAACATCTGCCACGGCACCCGGATTCTCGCCCGGAACCTGCGCCGTACCAAGTCCTCCTCGACCGCGCTCCTGCGCTACAACGGCTGCGTGCGGGGGACGAATACACCCGATTGCCACCGCTATCCCGGGCGCGTCCTGGCCCGGGCCGGGCGCTTGCGGCAGGAGCTGCTGGCGGCGACGCAGCCCACCCTCATGGCCGCGGCGGTGCGCTGACGCTCGAGGTGAGGAGGGTCCGCACCCGGGCGACCAGCTCCTCAGGGGCGAAGGGCTTCTGGATGAAGAGCGCGGTCTCGGGCAGGAGACTCCGGGCGAGGACGTCGTCGCCGGTGTAGCCCGACATGAACAGGATCGGCAGCTCGGGTCGGGCGGTGGCCAGCGCCTCGCTCAGCTCGCGGCCGGTGAGACCGGGCATGATCACGTCGGTGACGACGAGCCGGGGCAGCTCGCCCGATCGCCGGATCACATCCAGGGCCTCCCTGCCGTTCTCGGCCTCGAGCACCGTGAGCCCCGCCGTCTCGAGCGATCGCCGCACCAGCTTCCGCACCTCGGGCTCGTCCTCCACCACGAGGACCAGCGCCCGCTCGAGCATCTGGGGCTCGGTGGACGGCATCCTGGCCCGCTCGTCGGTCTCGATGGCACCGGCCGCCGCGGCGGGGAGGTAGACCTTCATCGTGGTACCGAGGCCGGGCT
>DASUSR010000085.1:0-3921 GCA_036375015.1 Gemmatimonadales bacterium | reverse complement strand
GCCAGGAGCCCGGTCGCCTCGTTCTCCCCGAGCGAGATGAGCGTGTCCGCCATGGCCCGCGTGGCCTCGAGCCGGCCGAGGCCGACATTCATCAGACCCAGCTCCTGGAGCGAGCGGACCCGGAATTCGGCGGTCTCAGGTCCCAGGCCGGCCGCCCAGCGGAACCGGGTGAGCACGCTGTCGGAGGTGGCGGCCTCATTCTGGTAGACGGCGTTCACCGTGGCGAGCAGGTGGCCGATGTCGTAGTCGCGCAGAGACCGGACCACGCTGTCGCCGGGGAGCGAGCCGAACGCAGCATCGGCGTAGGCGCGCAGCAGGGTCGCCCGGGCGGGGGCATTGCGCTCGATCACCGGGAGATAGCGCGCGAACCCCATCGAATCGCGGGTGAGGAGAGTCAGCTCGACCGGATGCAGCAGGGCCGGGACCAGCCCCGAGTCTCCCCGGACCACGCGGTCGAACGCGGCGTTGATCGAATCGGGCGGTGCGCCGGTGAACTCCCGGGTGTGGTACAGCGCCTCCCCCAGCAGGTACCACCCGTCCAGGTCATCGGGGTGCTGGGCGAGGAAGGTACGGAACGAATCCACCGAAGCAGGCTTTCCCTCCGCGAACACTCGGTAGCCACCGAGGAGGCGGCGCTCCCGCGGCGGAAGCTTGTGCGCGAACCGGGACCCGGCCTGCCCGGCCTCACGCGACGGAGGGCTCCCGTAGCCACCGGTCCAGCCATAGGTGAGGGCACGGCGCAGGTGTGCGAGGGCGAAGGTCGAGTCGATCTCGACCGCGCGGCTGTACGCCTGCTGCGCCGAGTCGAAGACGAGGCGGCGGTAGTACTGCTCGCCCTGGAGGTACGCGCGCAACGCCTCGAGGGAATCGGTCGTCTGGGAGGCCAGACGCACGGCGGGGATCGGCTCCCGCGAGCGCCAGACGTCGCGGAGCAACGCGAGGCTGAGCCGGTCCACCAGGGGGAGCACGCTGTCGGCCGGCCCGTCCACCTGGGCTCGTCCGAGCCGGTCGCCCTGGATGGAGTAGAAGTCAGCCGAGAGGCGCACCCGCTCCCCCGTTCCTACCGCGCTTCCTATCACGACCGAGCCGGCCCCCAGCTTCCGACCCAGCCCGAGCGCCCGCTCGAGTCCGACCGCCTCGCCCTGATCCGCGCCCTCCGCCTGGCGGAGCACGGTCCGGGGATCGACGGTGCGGATGCCCCCCACGCCGCCGAGGTTGGTGGACAGCAGATCCACCATCCCCTCGCCCAGGAACTCGACACCGACGCCCGAGGTATTGAACGGGAGCACCGCGAGGCGCTCCGCCGCCGGCGCCACGGTGCCGGCGGCAGGGCGCCGGGTGAGCCAGAGACCGAGTCCCGCCGCTGCGGCGAGGGCGACGCCGGCCAGGACCACGCCGCGACGCCGACCTTTGCCTTGCGCCGGGAGAGCTCGCGCGCCGCCGAGGGCGGCGGCGAGCGCGGCCATGCTCGGGTAGCGGTCGGCGGGGTCGGCGGCCATGGCCCGGGTGACCACCTGGTCCAGGAAGGCGGGAATGCCCGGTCGGGCCCGGCCGGGCCGGGGTCGCGGCGCCGTCATTGCCTTGGCGATAACCGACTGCGCCGAGTCTCCGGTGAACGGCGGAGCGCCGGTCAGCATCTCGTAGAGCACGCACCCGAGGCTGTACTGGTCCGAGCGGGCGTCCACCAGGTCCCGCCCGGTGGCCTGCTCGGGGCTCATGTAATGGGGCGTGCCCAGCGCGATGCCGACGGCGGTGAGCCCGGCCCCGGCGGCCACCGGCTGCATCACGCCGCCCGCCAGCGCCTTGGCCACGCCGAAGTCCGCCACCATCGCGTGGCCGCCGCTCAGCAGGATGTTCTCGGGCTTGATGTCGCGGTGCACCACGCCGTGGGCATGGGCGTAGGTGAGGGCGTCGGCGACTTCGGCGGCGAGCGTCGCGGCCGTCTCGGGCCGCAGCGGGCCATCGCGGGAGAGCCGATGCCGGAGCGTCTCCCCTTCGACGTAGGGCATGACGAAGTACGGCAGCGCCGCGCCGCCCTGGACCTCCACCGCCCCGCTGTCGAACACCGGCAGGATGTGCGGGTGCTGGAGCCCGGCGGCGAGCTCGATCTCGCGGAGAAAACGCTGGAGCCCGTCGGACCCGCCCAGCTCGGGCCGAATCACCTTGAGCGCGACCGGCCGACGGTGACGGAGATCGCGTGCGAGGTACACGGTCGCCATGCCGCCGGCACCGATCTCCCGCTCGAGCGTGTAACGGTCCTCGAGCGCCGCGCGAAGCTGCTGGAAAGGCTCGGCCATGAACGCGGGAATCTACCGGCGCCTCGGGCCGATTGTCACCGGCCCGGGCTTACCTCCGGCCCGGGGACGTACGTCTCGAAGAACCCGTGTCCGCTGTCGGCCAGCTCGGTGCCGCCGAGCTTCCCCCGGAGCGTGAATCGGCCCCGCATCTGGAGGAACACGCGGCGGAAGGTCGCCGCCTCCATGTCGGTGGCGAGGGCATGCTCCACCCGAACCTCGAGCCGGACCGTGTCCGTCTCCCGGGTGCCCACCAGGGTGAAGCGCTCCGGCGCCGCGGCGCCCGGGACTCCCTCCGCCGCGCGCGAGCCCCGGTACTCGATGGCGCCGAAGCGAAGCACCTGGCGCACACCGAGCGAGTCCACCAGCGTGAGAAAGAACGGCGAGGTCACCGCGCCGGACTGGTACACTCCGCCGTAGAGCAGGCTCAGGCGCGCGCCGCGCGCGCTGCCCCATTCCCAGGTGACCTCGCGCCAGACTCCCCAGTTGTGGTCGTGATAGGCGGCGGCCCCTTCCACCCGGCGGCAGCGGCCGGAGGCGCAGATGCGGCCGCCGGCGTCGGCGGCGAGGGCGGGCACCACGTAACCCGAGAGGAGCTCCTCCTCGCGGAGCTCGACCGGCGGGAAGTAGTGGTTGGGCAGCGGCCTGACGGCGAGGTCCAGCAGGGCCGTGCCTCGGGGTCCATGCGCCCGGGCCCGCAGGTAGTAGACGCCGTCCCGCTGGTGCACGTGGCTCTCACCGATGGAGAGATCGGCGCGGGCGGTGTCGAAGGTGACCCGCGCCGGCGGCGCGTCGGCGGTGTACCGGTCGTACCGTCCGTCGGGCCGGCGGTGGTTGATGAGGAGCCTGCCGCCCCAGCGCTCCGTCCCGCCGCGGCGCGGCGCGCCCACTTCTCCGCCGACCAGATAGCTCACGTACCACCACTCTCCCGGGCCGGTGACGATGTTGAAGTAGTGCCACTCACCCCAGGTGGAATCGGGGCGCCGGGGAAGGTGAAAGCGGTCGAGCTCGTCGTAGAGCTGCTGCGCGGTGGGAAGGATGTAGGCGGAATCGGCCGGGGAATCGGCCCATCGCCCCTCCCGCACGTCGAGCCCGGCGCCCAGCCTCGCCGCACGGCTCGGGATCTCGCCGCCGGCGCGCACCGCGCTGGGAACGCATTCGTCGCGGGCGGCGCAGAGGTAGAGGAGCTTTCCCTCGATCGCGGGAGCCACCGTCTCCACGAGGTCGGCCTGCCGCGGTCCGCCGAGCACCAGCCGGGTGAGGAAGCGGGCCCGCTCGATGCCGAAGAACATGCCGCTCAACCCACCGGTGCGCATGGCCTCGACGTCGATCCCCTGCGGGAGCACGGTGACCTCCCCCCCACCCACCAGCGACACGTCGCGGGACTGGTCGAGCATGGCCTCGCCCACCGAGAGAAGGACGATCATCACCGCGACGCCGAGGGCGAAGCCGAGCAGCAGAAAGAGCGAGCGCAGCGGCCGGACGAGGAGATGACGAAAGGCGAGGGTCGTCAGCACGGGGGCGCCACGGGCTCGGCCACCTCCTCCACGATGCGCCCGTCGAGCATGTGGACGACCCGCCCCGCCTCGGCGGCCAGGCGCTCGTCGTGGGTCACGACCACCAGCGT
>DASUSR010000084.1:0-16023 GCA_036375015.1 Gemmatimonadales bacterium | reverse complement strand
CGCCGCCGCCGCGCGGCCTCGCCGGCTTCAGCCTCGCACTCATGGGTCTGGGCCAGCTGCTCGCGCTCGCGCTCCCGGCGCGCTTCGCGGCGGCGTACGCGGTGTGCTTCCTCCTGTCGGTGCTGTATTCGGTCCCGCCGGTACGGCTCAAGGCCGTCGCCGGCGCGGACTGGCTGATCAATATGTGGGGGTTCGGCACGCTCACCCCGTACGCGGGCTGGGCCGCCACCGGGCTCCCGCTCGACCAGTCGCGCACGCTGGTGCTGCTCGCGTTCTGCCCCCTGTTCGGCGCGCTCTACCCGCTCACCCAGCTGTACCAGCTCGAGGACGATCTCCGGCGCGGGGACCGCACCCTGGCCGTGGCCCTCGGCACCCGCCGGAGTCTCGACGTGGCGCTCGGCGCGACGGCGCTCGCCTTCGCCATCTTCGCCCTCGCCGGAGCCCGCGCGGGCTGGGCAATAGGCGCGGACCTCTGGCGCTGGCTCCTGCTGGGGGTGGCGCTGGCGGCGTGGGTCGGGCTCCTGCTGCCCTGGCGGGCCCGGCAGAAACGATTCGCACCCGCCGACCACCAGCGGGGGATGTACCTGGCGCTCGGGGCCTGGGCCGTCACCGACGCCGCGGTCCTGCTCGCCTGGGGCGCGTGAGGGTGCCCCTTGGCCGCTTCGGAGCGCCTCCGGTATTATTCGGCCCATCCCCCCTTCGGAGAACGGCATGAGCTCGGCGGTGCACCCCCGCGGCGATCACGACCTGACCGACATCCCCACCATCGTGCGAGGCTCGCTGGTGCTGGGCCTGTTCGAGGCCGCCGTGGTGCTGCTCTTCTCCCTGATCAACCGGTTGCTCGGCGGTCCGGTCGAGACCGTCCTCCTGGCCCTGCTGCTCGTCGCGGGGGTGGCCGCCGTCACCCTCCTGCCCGGCATCTGGACCCGCGCCCGCACGATCGAAGGGATCGCGGGGGCCGCGGGCATCGGGCTCGGTGCCAGCTTCGTCTTTCTGCTCGTGGACGTGGTGCTCCTGCAGAACATCGGCACCTACACCAACCGCTGGTGGGAGATCGGCGGCAGCAACTGGTGGTACCATCCCGTCTGGTGGATGGCGGGCACCTTCCTGCCCTGGATGGGCGCGTGGATCCTGGCCAATCAGGTCGAGCGCAACGGCCGCACCTCTCTCGTCGCGGCGTTCGGCACGGCGCTCGTTCTCGCGGTAGCCGCCGCGGTGGTCGCGGTGCTCATCGGCTTTCCCGGCGCCCGCTGGAGCCTCGCGACCTTCGGCATCGCGTTCCTGCCGGGCCTCGCGCTCGCCACGGCCTTTTCCGCGCTGGGGAGCCGGCGCGCCTGACCGATGCGCTGGCTGCGGCTGCTCTTCCGTATCTTCGGGTGGCTGCTCACGCCGTTTCTGGCGTGGGCAGCTTCGTTTTTCGGGGCGGTCGCTGGCGCGCTCATTGCAATGCGGATCGCCGACCCGGTGGACGGCCTCGCCGTCACCGCGCTGGGCGGGGCGATGGCGGGTTTCGCCGTCCTGATCCTGTGGCTGCGCTATCTGCGCCGGTCGCCCGAGGTGCGGGAGGTGCTGGCTGTGACGGAGGACGGGACCCCGGACACCACCGAGTTCCTCCAGGTGGAACCGCCCGTTGCGAGCGGCGAATCGAGCCGCGGATGAGGCCCGGCCCGGTCCTTGCCGCTGTGCTCCTCGCCGCGTGCGGCGGCGGCGACCGGGCCGATCCGCCCCCGCCCTCCGCGGCGACGCCGCCGGGGCAGCCGGCGGCGGACTCGCTGGCACTGACCGCCCCGGGCGGAGTCGAGGTCTGGTACACGATGGCCCGCCCGGGCACCGCGGCCGACGGAACCCCCTGCGTCGACCGGGCGCTCGAGATCCGGCGCGGCGACACCCGGATTCCGGTGCCGCTGCTCTACACCGGCACCGCGCCGGAGCTGGTTGACGACAGCACCATGCGCGCCCGGCTCTCCAGCCGGTGCGCTCCCGGCGACAGCTATCTGGTGAGTCTCAGGACCGGACGTCCCACCCCGGAGCGATGATGCCACCACGCTACGCCTTGCGAACCTTCGCCGGCACCGCGGCCGTGGCCGTGCTCGGCCTGGCGCTGCCGCCGCCCGCCGCCGGCCAGCAGGCCTTCGAGGGTCAAGTCGGACGCTTCTACGAGGACGACGGGTGGACGCTCTATCGCCTGGGGCTTCGGGGCGCGCTCGGCGGACCGTTCGGACTCGCGGTGCACGGCTCCTACCTCACCCGGGCGGACGAGCGCGAGGGCGCCTTCGCCGGGCTGGGCGCCGACCTCACGGCGTTCCGCGGGGGGGCGGAGGGTCCGTACCTCGTGGCCGGCCTCGGCGGCGGGCTCGGCTCCCCCAATGGGCGGAGCTTCTCCAGCTTCTGGGGCTCGTGGTCCGCGGGTGCCGGCTACGAACTGTTCCCGGCATCGTTCCTCGCCTTCAATGCCGAGGCGAGGTGGCGGGAGGTCTCGCTCGACCGGCGCCAGGGGATGGAGATCGCGGCGGGGCTGGCGCTGCGGTTCGGTGGCGCGCCCCGGCGGGCGCCCGCCCCGGCGGCTCCCGCTCCGGGACTGCCCCCCTCGGCGCTGCGGGATCCGATCTCCCTGCGCGACTCGGTCGTGGCCACGGCCGCCGACGCGATGGGCAGGCCCTACCGCTACGGGGGGACCGGCGCCGGGGGTGACGGCTTCGACTGTTCGGGACTGATCCAGTACGCCTATGCGCAGCATGGGGTCGCGCTGCCGAGGACCAGCGCCGAGCAGGCGCGCGAGGGACGCAAGCTCCCGAAGCGGCTGGGGGAGCTGGCCCCGGGCGATCTGCTCACGTTCTCCAACCGCGGCGGGCGGGTGACGCATGTGGGCATGTACCTGGGCGACGGGCGCTTCATCCACAGCGCCACCCGGGGCGTCCTGGTGAGCGTGCTGAGCGAGGCGGATCCCTACGGGCGGTGGTGGTACCAGCGCTGGGTCGGCGCCCGGAGAATCCTGGACGGCGGTGGGGTGCAGGCCTCGAATTGAGGTCTTCCCGGCGCAGAACGGCCCCCGCGGCGCCTGCCGCGGGGGCCGTTCTGCATCGAGGCCGGAGTCAATGGTTGTGCGCGCTGCCCGACTCGTGGCCGCCGTGTCCGCCGGCCCCGCCATGGTGCTCTCCCCCCGCGTCGGTCCCCCGCACCTGCAGCGCCGTGAGATCGCGCTGGTACTCGGGATTGCCGGGGTCGATCGCGGGCCACTGGTCCATGTCGTCGGGCACGAACAATCCCGCCATGTGCGCCATCGCGCCCTTGACCAGGGTCTCCCCGGTGGGGTTGTCGTAGACGCCCACCACGCGGTAGGGGTGATTGGCCTTGAGCTTGAGCCCCTCGCCCGAGACCCCGAAGAGCCGCTGGCTCACCTTGCTCACCGTGCCGGCCGAGTCACGGGTAGCCTCGACGGTGGTGATCACCTTCCCGGTCTCGACGTCCTCCAGCCTCACGAGCACGCCGTAGTCGTGCAGGTGGCCGCCGACGCCGAGCAGGCGGCCGCTCACCGGCAGGGTGAACTCGTGGGCCTTCTCGGAGCGTCCCGGCGGCACGTCGAAGGTATTGCTCCCACCCACCGTGAGATTCACGTCCATGTAGATCGGCAGCGAGTTCACCGGCGGCGGGTTCTGGTTCTTCGGGGTCCAGAGCATCACGATCTTGAGGAACACCCCCTCGAGGTCCTTCCCCGTGTCGTTGTGCCAGGCGACGTACATCCCGAGCTTCATGCCCGGGGTCATCGGCACGCCGATGGTCTTGGGGACCGAGAGGTCGCCGGTCTCGGTGCCGGCGCCCATGAGCCGCTCCACGGCCGGGTACACCAGCTGACGCCGGCTGAAGTTCACCATGATCATGTGGTGGATCACGTCGCGGGGGACCGGCCGGCCGGAGCCGTCGGTCAGCTCCATGCGAAAGCCGCGGAACCATCCGTCGATCGGCCACTCGAACTGCTGGATCGGCGTGTCGTGCGACATGCCGAAGTCCATCATCGCGTGGTTCTCCATCGGCGGCATGTTCGGCAGGTCGAAGGGGCCGGCAGTGATGGTCAGCTCCTTGCGCCCCGAGTCCACGGCGATCGTGACCGTGGGCGTGTCGCCCTGCGGACCGGGGCCGGCGACGAGCGTGGCGACGAGTATCGAGCTCCACAACATGCTGGTCATGCTCCGCGAATGGGTCGGGATGGCGGACGGCGTTGCGGTCCCTTGACAGGCGCCGCAACTTACGTCCCTTGTACCGTCTATTGCCGTCGTTGGCCCGCAGAACTTCTTGGGCCGGAGGGGCAATGTCAAGCATCGGGAGTGCGGCCGCCGCGGGGCTCCTGACCGCCGTCTTCGCGGCCGCCGCGCTGGCACAACAGCCTGTGTCACCAGCGGTTCCACGATACGAGCTGCCGGCCGCGTCGCCCCGGGTCCACGCCATCGCGGGCCGGCTGCTCTCGATCGACCGGGCCGACAGCCGGTTCGGGCCGGAGACCGAGGCCGAGGTGGCGCTGGGCGAGAATTTTCCGCTCGTCTCACTCCGGGGCGGCGATCGGCCCATCGCGCTCGGCATGGGCTCGCAGGTGTACGCCCGGTTCAGTCTCAGCGACCCCAAGACCTCCCTCATCAGCCACGATTGGGTGGTAGGCATCAACGCCACCGCCGCGCTGGGCCGCTGGGATCTCACGGTCGAGCTCTACCACGAAAGCAGCCATCTGGGCGACGAGTACGGCGACCGGTTCGGGGTGGATCGGCTGGACTGGACCCGGGAGGTGGGCGCCGTGTGGGCCGCCTATCACGCCGGAGCGTGGCGGTTCGCCGGCAGCGCCAGCTACGTCCTGCTGGACGAGCTCGGGCTGGATCGGCCCGGCTTCGCCCTCGCCGCAGACTGGCGGGGCCGGGGGCTGGCTCGGATGCTGAACGGCGTGGTGCGTCCCGTGGCCGGGGTGTACACCGAGGCCAACGGTGCCACCAACTGGCGCGTCAGCACCTCGGCCAAGGTGGGTGTCACCCTGCCCTCCGGGGGCGGGCGGGAGGTGGGGATCGCCTTCATCGCCCACGACGGGCTCTCCACCCAGCGCCAGTTCTTCCGGTCGGAAAGCCGGTACCTGGGGATGGAGGTCCGCTTCGACTTGTAGGATCAGCACTGAGGCGGACTTGCGGCAACACGCTGCAGTGTTTATTCTACCAGGCTAACGGAAAAACCACTTCAGTCACGGGTTGCTCATGTACGCGATCTTCCGGGCCTTGGGAAAGCAGTTCCGCGCCGAAAAAGGCAAGACGCTCCGCCTGCCGCTCATGAATGCCGAGGCGGGCTCCAAGGTCACGTTCGACGAGGTGCTGCTCTCGTCCGACGGGGAGACGGTTCGCACCGGGTCTCCGCTGGTGCAGGGCGCGTCGGTGGAAGCCGAAGTGGTGGGCGAGGGCAAGGAGCCCAAGATCTACGTGTTCAAGTTCAAGCGGCGCAAGAACTATCGCCGGAAGACCGGGCATCGGCAGCGCTTTACCGAGGTCCGCATCACCGATCTCAAGCTGGGCTGAGGAATCCATGGCACACAAGAAGGGCGTCGGCTCCAGCCGGAACGGGCGGACCAGCAACCCCAAGTATCTGGGCGTGAAGCGCTACGGCGGCGAGAAGGTCATCGCGGGGAACATCCTGGTCCGGCAGCGCGGGACCAGGTTTCACCCGGGCAAGAACGTGCGCCGGGCCAACGACGACACCCTCTTCGCGCTGGTGGACGGGGTGGTCCGGTTCGAGTACAAGGACAAGGATCGCCAGAAGGTCTCGGTGTATCCGCCGGAGGGGGCCGCCTCCTAGGGCGCCGAATCGCGGGAGATCAGCGGGGGACGCGGTGTCGGCGCGTCCCCCGTTTTGCGTTTATGATTCGAAGACGACAGGAGGTACCAATGAACCGATCCACGCTGTTCGACCGTTTGAATACCGAGCTCGAGGCCTTCGGCCGCAAGGCGCAGTCGGCGCTGGACGAGGGGAAGCTGCAGATCGAGCTGCTGCGAGTCCGCCGGCGCCAGGACAACGCCGCCCGGGATCTCGGGATCCTGATTCACCGGCGGGAGCGGGGAGGCGAGGCCGACCCGCGCCGGGTCGACGCGTTGCTGCTCAGGCTGGACGATCTCGAGCGGGAGATCGAGCGTCTGGAGCGTCAGATCGCCGAGACCCGGCGGCAGCGCACCCCGCCCGAGCCCCAGCCCGCGGCCGCCGGCACCGGCGCCGAGCCCGACGCCGCCGGGACGGCCGGAGCCGCCGGCCTCTAGGCCCGCATCACCTCTTCCACCCGGGGCGCGATCGCCACGCGGATGCGGTCCGGGTAGTTGCCGCAGAGTCCGTCCACACCCAGCCGGGACAACCGCTCGAGGTCGCCGATTTCGTTGACGGTCCAGGCGATCAGGGCGGCCCCGGCGTCATGGACCCGGTTCACCAGGTCCTGGTCCACCTGCTGCCACTCCTGCCAGAGCGTCGTCGCCCCCACCGCCTGCATGGCGGCGACCGGGTCGTCCAGATACGCCGACAGCAGAATGCCGCGCCGGAGGGCCGGCCGTGCCTCTCCCAGGCGGCGGACGATGCGGTGGTCGAAGCTGTGGACGGCGTACCGCCCCGGCGCCGGACCACGATCCATGGCGGCGAAGAGCTGCGCGTCGTGGACTTCGGAAAGGGTCTTCACCTCGATCCAGACGTCCCGCTCGCCCACCAGGTCGAGGATCTCCCCCAGGAGCGGGAGCACCTCACCGTTGCGGAGCGGAACGGTGCGTGCCTCCTCCAGGGAGAGCTGGCCGATGGGGCCGAGACCGGGGACGTCGGCATCGTGGTGCACCACCAGCGCTCCGTCCCGGGTGGCATGCACGTCGAGCTCCACCCCATCGGCGTCGAGCATGACGGCGCGCCGGAATGCGGCGCGGGAGTTCTCGTACTCGTAGCCGGAGGCGCCCCGATGGGCGATGACGCTGGGTCGTCGCATGGCCCAATCTACGCAGCCTTAACGAACCCCGACAGGCGACGTCTACCCTTGCGCATGAGCGCTCCCGCGACCGAGTTGCCGACCGACCACGCGCTGGCCGCCGCCTACGGCCGCGGTGACGAGCAGGCGGCAGCCGAGCTGGTCCGCCGCCACGCGGACGCACTCGCGCGATTCCTCTACAGCGCCGGCGCAGCGCTGGAGGAGACCGAGGACCTGGTGCAGGAGACGCTGTTCCGCGCCTTCCGGGGACTGCACGGCTGGCGCCGTGATGCTTCCTTCCGGAGCTGGCTCTTCACCATCGGGGGGAATCTGCTCCGGGACGAGGCTCGCCGCCGCCGGGGACGGCTGCTGATCCAGCTCGACGACCGGCAGCTGCCCGACCGGTCCGATCCCCATGCGGAGCTGGCCGCGGGTGAAGCCGAGGAGCGGGTGCGGGCCGGGCTCAGCAGGCTGAGCCCGATGCAGCGGGAGGTGTTCCTGCTCCGGGTTCAGGAAGGCGCGGCGTACGAGGATATCGCCGCGGCGCTCGGAACGACCGCCGGGGCGGCGAGAGTGCACTACCACCATGCGGTGAAGCGATTGAAGGAGCTGGTCCGATGACACCGTGCGATCACCTGTCCGACCGGATGCCCGCCGTCGTGCTGCGGCGCACCCGTTGGAGCGCCGATGAGGAAGCCCACCTCGCGGGCTGCGCCGACTGCCGGGCCGAATGGGATCTGGTGCAGGCCGCGAACAGGCTGGCCGCCGCATCGCCGGGAGTCGCGGATCAGGCGGCACTCACCGACGGACTGCTTCGCCGCCTCGCGGAGGAGCCCGTCTCGCGGGTGGACGGCCGGGCGATCCGATGGGTGGGACTCGCCGCGGCGGCGGCCCTCGCGGCCGCCGTGTGGCTCGGCGCGGGGCCGGGCCCCACGACCGTGGCCAGCGGAGCGGCGGAGCCCGCCGAGACGCTCACCACGGCACAGGTGGATTCCCTGCTGGAGCGGCAGGACGTGCCGCTGGCCGGCTGGTCCATGCTGGACACGCCCACCCTGGGCGACTTGAACGAGGACGAACTGGAGCGGGTGCTCCGCACCTGGGAGGGATGATGCGCAGGATCCTGATGCTCGCGGTGGTGCTGACGCTGGGGGCCACCACGGCCGCATGGCCGCAGCACGACACCGCCCGCCCGAACCGCGAAGAGATGCGCCGGCGGCTCGACGAGCGCTTCACCGCACGGGTGCGGGAAGAGCTCAAGCTCAACGACCAGCAGGCGGAGCGCCTGCGCGAGACCGCCAATACCTTCGGCGGCCGCCGCCGCGAGCTGGAGGGCCGGGAGCGCAGCCTGCGCACGGCGCTCGAGTCGCAGCTCCGACCCGAGGTCGCGGCCGATCGCGACAGTGTGGCCCGTCTCACCGATGCGCTGGTGGATATTCGCGGCAGCTACGCGCAGACGTTCCGGGACGAGCACAAGGAGATTTCCAAGTTCCTCGACCCGGTCCAGCGGGCGCAGCTCTACATGATGCGCGAGCGGCTAATGCGCCGGGCCCACGAGGTCCGCGGCGAGCGCCGCGGAGGCGACTTCCACTGGCGGAGACGTCCCGCGCCCGCCCCGCGCGACTCGGCCTGAACTCCACGCACTCCTGGAACGGCGGGTGCCGGACAGCTGTCCGGCACCCGCCGGCGTTTCTCGCCTACCCTCGCCGGCCCGTCCCGCTACATTTCACGAGTCCCTCCGACCGAAGGATGCCGCGATGCGCCGCTGGTGGTTTCTGACGCTCGCTCTCCTCGCTGCCCGGCCGGCAACCGGTTTGCAGGACCAGTCGCTGGTGTACCGCATCGACGTCACCGGCACCGTGGAGAACGGCCTGGCCCCGTACGTGGCCCGCAGCCTCGCCGAGGCCACCGAAGCGGGCGCGGCGGCGGCGTACCTCAACATCGACACCCCCGGCGGGCGGGTGGACGCCGCCGAGCGCATCTCCGATGCGGTCCGCGGCGCGACCATTCCGGTCTACAGCTTCGTCAATCCGCGCGCCTTCAGCGCCGGGGCGCTCATCGCCATCTCGGCCGACGCCGTGTACATGCGGCCCGGGGCCGTGCTCGGCGCGGCGACCCCGGTGGACGGGCAGGGGACCCGGGCATCGGAGAAGATGGTGTCCGCCATGCGGGCCGAGTTCCGCGCGGTGGCGGAGCAGCGGGGGCTCGACCCGCGCGTGGCCGAGGCCATGGTGGACGAGCGGGTCGAGATCCCCGACGTGAAGCGGGAGGGCGAGCTGCTCACCCTCACCACCGCGGAGGCGCTCAAGGTGGGATACGCCAGGGCCGAGGTCGAGGACGAGGCGGCACTGCTCGCGGCGGTCGGCCTGCCGAACGCGCGCGTGGTCGTGACCGAGCCCAACTGGGCGGAGCAGGTGGTTCGCTTCCTCACCAACCCCATCGTCGCGCCGCTGCTGCTCTCGCTCGGGGTGCTCGGCCTGATGTTCGAGGTCAAGACCGGTGGATTCGGGCTCGGCGGCATCGTGAGTCTGGCGTCGTTGGGGCTCTTCTTCGGTTCGAGCTTCCTGCTCGGGCTGGCGGGCTGGGAGGAGATCCTCCTGCTCGGCCTCGGGCTCATCGCCATCGGCGTGGAGGTGCTGGTGCTGCCCGGATTCGGCGTGGCCGGCATCCTCGGGATCGTGGCGCTGGCCGCCGCCGTGGTGCTGGCCATGATGGGAGCCGCTCCCACCTCGGGCGACATCGTGCAGGCCTTCGCCGTGCTCGGGGCCAGCCTCGTCATCACGGCCGCGGTGGCGTTCGCCTGGCTCCGGCACCTTCCGGCCAGCGGCCGCTTCTCCGGGCTCTTCCTCCGCGGCGGTATGGACCGCGCGGACGGCTTCATCTCGGCCGCGCCGCGGGACGACCTGGTCGGACGCGACGGGGTGGCGCTCACCGATCTCCGGCCGGCCGGCACCGCCCGCATCGGCGACGAGCGGGTGGACGTGGTCACCGAGGGCGAGTACGTGGCCCAGGGCAGCCCCGTGCGGGTGGTCCGCAGCGAGGGGTACCGTCACGTCGTGACGCCGGTCGGACGTCCGGGCGCGAGCATCCAGGAAGCCTGACCCGACGCCGAAGGCGCGTCCCGCTCTCGACTCTACTCTCTCCAGCAAGGAAGCCGACCGTGGATCAGACCATGCTCAGTCTCGGAGTGGTGCTGGCGCTGATCTTCATCGGCGTCATCCTCCTGGTCATTTTCTTCCAGTTCATCCCGTTCGGGCTCTGGCTGACCGCGTTCTTCTCGGGCGTCCGCGTCTCCTTCTTCACGCTGTTCGGGATGCGGTTCCGGCGGGTGGACCCGCGCGCCATCGTCCTGCCGATGATCAGCGGGCACAAGGCCAACATCCAGCTCGGGGTGAACGACCTCGAGAGCCACTACCTCGCGGGAGGAAACGTCCAGCGGGTGGTCAACGCGCTCATCTCGGCCGACAAGGCCGGCATCCCGCTCACCTACAAGCAGGCCACCGCCATCGACCTGGCCGGCCGCGACGTGTTCGAGGCGGTCCAGGTGAGCGTCAACCCGAAGGTCATCACGACACCCAAGGTCGCGGCCATGGCGAAGGACGGGATCCAGCTCCTGGCGCTGGCCCGGGTCACCGTGCGGGCCAACATCAACCGACTGGTCGGCGGCGCGGGCGAGGAGACCATTCTCGCGCGGGTCGGCGAGGGGATCGTGAGCACCATCGGCTCCGCCTCCTCCCACAAGGCGGTGCTGGAGAACCCCGATCTCATCTCGAAGACGGTGCTCTCCAAGGGCCTCGATGCGGGAACGGCGTTCGAGATCCTCTCGATCGACATCGCCGACGTGGACGTCGGCAAGAACATCGGCGCCGAGCTGCAGACCGACCAGGCGGAGGCCGACAAGCGGATCGCGCAGGCGAAGGCGGAGGAGCGCCGGGCGTTGGCGGTGGCCATGGAGCAGGAGTACAAGGCCGAGGCGCAGAACCAGCGGGCCAAGGTGATCGCGGCCGAGGCCCAGATCCCGCTCGCGATGGCGGAGGCGTTCCGGAACGGCAACCTCGGCGTCATGGACTACCAGCGGTACCAGAACATCCAGGCCGACACCACGATGCGGCAGGCGATCGCGGGGCAGGGGGACAACGCGCCCCCCACGGTGGGGTGACCGATGGAGGACTTCGGGGGTCTCCTGATGCTCGGCTTCCTCTGGCTCGTCTTCAGCCTGATGAGCCGGGGCAAGACGCAGCAGACCCGGCGGCGGCCGGGCAGTCCGCTGCCGCCCGCGCCGCCACCGGCGAGCGGAGACGCCACGCAGCGGGAGGGGGGCCGGCTCGAGGCGCTGCTCCGCGAGTTCGAGCGCGCCCTGGAGCAGGGGCAAGCCACCGGGCCGCTCGGCCGGCCTTCCACCGTCCGGCTGCCCCCGGCGGAGGAAGTGGAGGAGCGCGACTCCCTGGAGGCCGCCCCGGTCGTGGTGAGCCTGGAGGAAGATGTGGTACGGCCCGAGAGGGTCCGGGTGAGCGAGGACGACACGGCCGAGCGACTGGTCGCCAGGCGCATCGCCGCGGGCGCGAAACGGAGCGGCCCGCTGACCAGGGCCGATCATCTGGCCTTCGATCAACGCATCCGCCAGGAGCCCGCCGATGCCACGGCGGTTCGCCGACTATCCGTCGAGCAGCTGCGCCGGGCGGTGGTGTGGCGCGAGGTGCTGGGCCCCCCGGTCTCCCTCCGCGACCGGGAGCGCTAGGCTCCCCGCCGCATCCGCTCGTACGCCTCCATCGCGCGGGTGATGGCCCCCCGGGCCGCCTCCGCGCCCTCGAACCCGCGGGTCTCGGTGCGGGTGCCTTCGAGGTCCTTGTACACCTGGAAGAAGTGCTCGATCTCCTTCAGATAGTGCGGCGGGATGTCGTCCAGGTCATCGAGGCCATCGGAGTACGGATCGCTCAGCGGCACCGCGAGCACCTTTTCGTCCGCCGCGCCCCGGTCCACTAGGTGAAAGAGCCCGATCGGCCGGGCATCCACCAGGCACCCGGTGAAGACCGGAATCTTCATCAGCACCAGGACGTCGAGCGGATCGCCGTCGTCTCCCAGGGTGCGGGGGAGGAAGCCGTAGTCTCCGGGATAGTGCACCGCGCTGTACAGCACCCGGTCCAGCCGGAAGATGCCGAGCGCCTTGTCGAGCTCGTACTTGTTGCGCTCGTTGGTCGGAATCTCGATCACGGCCGTGACCTCGCGTGGCGGGTCAGGGCCGGTCGGGATGTCGTGCCAGGGGTGGAGACCGGGGGTGGCGGGTGACGGCACGGGGGAGAGGATCCTTTCCGGAGGAAGTGGGCGGCAAGGTGCGCGGAGCGCATCTGGGGAAAGGTAGTCGCTCTCCGGCGGTCTGGTCGTGCGGGGCCGGCGGTCTTTCCGATACTCCGTCATGAGGCGCACACTGACCGACCTGAAGGATCTCCGCGCCGCTGCCGTTCGCCGGCTCGAGGGGCTGGCACTCCGCGCGGGGTACCACTCGCGGCCCGGTTTTCTGATCATCGGCGCCCAGAAGGGCGGGACGACCTCGCTGTACTTCTACCTGGCCGAGCATCCCCGGATCGTGCCGCCCAAAAGGAAGGAGATCGGCTTCTTCGCTCCGGAGCTGTTCGCCGACTGGCCTGAGCATCCCAATCACCACATTCTGTGCGCTCCCGGGGGGTCGGTCTTCGAGCATCCTTCGGGCTGTCGGCGCGCGGTGGCCTGGTATCACGGTCATTTCCCGTGGCCCCACCGGCTCCCGTCCGGCTCACTCACCTTCGAGGCCACACCTGATTACCTGTACTACCCGGCCGCGGCACGCCGGATCTGGGAGTACGACCGGGAGATGAAGCTCATCGTGCTCCTTCGAGACCCGGTCGACCGGGCGTTCTCTGCGTGGCAAATGTATCGGGGGTACGGCGGGTACCGTCCCCTGATCTACGCGCCGAAGAGGGAGAGCCGCAGCTTCGAGGAGGCCATTCGCGATGAGATCGAAGCGCTGGAAGCGGGTCGGCGTCCGCCCGATCCCGGATACTGCGGGCGCGGGCTGTACTACGAGCAGCTCACCCGCTACTTCGAGTACTTCGATCCGCGGCAGATCCTCATTCTCGACAGCGAGTACCTGCGGCAACGGACTCAGGACGCCCTAGGCGAGGTGGCGGGCTTTCTGGGGCTGGCCGAGATCCTGCCACGGGCGGAGTGGAAGCCGTTTCACGTCGGAGAGTACCAGTCCGAGATACCCGCGGAATGCCTCAGCCGGTTGCGCGACTTCTATAAACCGCACAACCAGCGACTCTATGCCATGCTGGACCGGGATTTCGGGTGGTGACCACCGGCGGAAGCCGGCCCGGCCTCACCGGTATCCTGGTGGAGTGCCAGGGTGGCCCTCGCTCTCGCGCGCCGGGGCTGCCCCTACCGGGCTGGCGGCGTATTCGCGCAGGAGCGCGAGCGCGGCCAGCAGGAGCGCCGCATTCCGGGCATTCAGGAGGAGAACGGCGGGCAGCTCCACCCGGAGCAGCTCCCAGTAGTGCCACGGGTACAGCGCGGCGGTGAGCGCCGAGGCGCCGAGCACGACGGTGGAATGACGGGTGGGAAGCAGAGGTATCAGCGGTAACAGCCACACGCAATACTGGGGCGACAGCACCTTGCTCGTCAGCATGAACACCAGCAGCGCCAGCGTGGAGTAGGCCACGAGCGTCTGGCTGGTGTCGTCGCCCGCCGCCTCTTCCTGACGAAAGCGGCGGTACGCCAGGGCCGCGACCAGCAGTATGCCGGCGACGGTCGCCAGCGGCAGAACGGGGCGCACCGCGTCCGCCCAAGGCGACACGATATGATCCGCGCCATGGCTCTCGACGACCGCCGCGTCAGTCCAGCCCTGCCGGGCTGCCAGCAGGATGAGACCGCCGGCCACGGACTCGACCTGAATGCCTCGCTCCGCGTGATAACGCCAGACACGCGCCAGTCCAGCTGGGGCCGTCACCACCGCAGGGAGCACGGTCAGTGTCAGTGCCGCGAGGCCTCCCAGCACGAGAGCGCGGAGGCCATGAGCGTCCCGGCGCGCAAGGCGCTCCGCAAACACCACGGCGCCGAGGACCACGGGATACAGCTTCGCGGCGACCCCGAGCCCCAGGGCGAACCCCGACCATCCCGGCCGGCCGCGCAGGATGGCCAGGAGAGCGAGGGCCGTGCACAGCGCGGGCACGAGGTCGTATCGCCAGAGCATGACCGGCGCGAGGAGCACCACGGCCGCCGCGAAGGCGATCACCGGCCACGGGTCGACCGCGTCCGGCAGGTGGCGACGGGTACGCCCGGCGACCACCGCGACGAGGGTCGCGAGCACCAACATGCTCAGCCCGAACAGAATCCCGTACTGCCGTCCGGTCAGCTCCCGGGTCCCCGTGAGCAGGTGCGGCATGAGGAACGGCAGGAGCGAGAGGGGCGGGTATTCGATCTGGAAGTCGGAGTAGGGCAGCTGGCCTGCGAGGGTGCGGCGCGCGTACGCCGCGTAGATCGCGGCGTCCCCTGCCGTCAGAAGCGGGCGGTGCCGGTGCACCAGCCATCCGACGGCAGCCGTGACCACCGGCAGGATCAGCGGAACCGCTGCGGAGCAGCGGGAGAGCGAGCGAAGCGGCCGGGTGCGCGCTGGGATGCCGACATCCGTGTGAGGGCCGCTGATGTTCACCCGGTGGACGGCTGCTGTCAAATGGGGGTGAGGCCACCATCTGCCGACGTCGGCCAGCTTGCGCACCCTCTCCCCAGGGGGCGAGCTTTCACATCTTGCCCGAGTGGCGGAACGGCAGACGCAGTGGACTCAAAATCCACCGGGGGCAACCCCGTGCGAGTTCGAATCTCGCCTCGGGCATTTTCGTTCTCACCTTACAGCACGCTGCCTCCCGAGCACCCACCCCGCTCAGCCCCGCTCTCAGGTGCGTCCAGCCCCGCGGGTCGGGCGGCGGACCGTGGGACCCGCCGACTCACCCGGGCCGAGATGCAAACGAGGCCGTCCGCACCCTTGCCATCTTAAGGGCGGCCACGTGGCGGAGCCCTCGTGCAGGCGTTCACGGCCGTGCTTGCGTGGGCTCCGGGAACCGGGCCAAGTTACTCGCGCAGCGGAGTGGCTGGAAGGCAGCTTTCCCCACTGCATCTCACATTCCATCGGGATCGGACACATGCCGCTGCGAAGGGCGTGGCTGCCGCTGGTGGCGGGCGTGGCACTCGCCTGCGGCGACGACGCCACCGAGCCGGACCTGGAGGTCTACCGGATCACCGTGACCCCCACCAATACGGAGACGCTGCCGGACGGCACCGTCCGCCACATCTACCAGGCGCTCGTCACCGACGGCGGGAACCTCCGCATCGCGGGCGCCTGGATGCTCTTCACGGTCACGACCGGGGACGTCACCCCGCAGACCGATCGGACCGATCTCCAGGGGCACGGGCGCGTCGAGTGGACCCTCGAGCCGGGTGACATCACCGGGGTCCCCAGCGCCACGCTCTCCGGCTGCGCCCAGAATCTGGCGCCGCCCGACTGCACGCCGGAGCCGCTCGTCACGCTCACCTTCGACTGAGGTGGGCTCCCTCCGTCTGGGCGTGATCGGGTGCGGCGCCGTCACCGAGCGCTATCACCTCCCGGCGCTGCTCGCCTCACCCGACATCCGCGTCGTCGCATACGCCGATCCCGCGGTCGAGCGGGCGCGGACCCTGGCGGCACGCACCGAAGGCGCGAAGGCGCACGGCTCCCACGAGGACCTGCTCGGACGGGTGGACGCGGTGCTGGTGGCGGCCCCGAACGCGCTGCACGAGCGTCTTGCGCTGCCGTTCCTCTCGGCCGGCACCCACGTGCTGGTCGAGAAGCCGATGGCCCGCACTGCGGCGGAGTGCGACCGCATGCTCGCGGCCGCGGCGGCGGGAGGCGCGGTGCTCGCCGTGGGCCATGACTTCCGGCACTTCCCCGTCGCCCGGTTCGCCCGCGATCTCTTCGCCTCCGGCGCTCTGGGCCCGGTCGAGCGGGTGGACCTGCGCCAGAGCGCCGGAGGGCGCTGGCCCTACGCCTCCGCCGCGGTACTCTC
>DASUSR010000083.1:0-3830 GCA_036375015.1 Gemmatimonadales bacterium | reverse complement strand
GAGGTGATCGTGGAGCGCTCGACCGACGGGACCAGCTTCGAGCGGGTGTCGCCTCGGCTGCCCGCGAGCGCGACCACCACGGGCTACCGCGCCCCCGCCGGCCCCGCCTTCCTCCGCCTGCGCGCCCGCCGGCTGGACGGCCGCACCGCGGTCAGCAACGCGGTGGGGATCTAGCCGATGGCCACCTTCTTCGAGCTGCTCGGCGTCACCAACCCCGACGACGCGTCGGCCAAGTGGCCGCAGGACCGGGTGCAGCCCGACACGGGCGGGCTGTCGCCCGGCTCGGAGACCGGCTTCCCCGAGCTGATGACGTACCTCCAGACCGCGCTCGAATTCAGGGCGATCCGCCCCGGCGCCGCGCAGCCGGGGCTCGACCCCGACGAGCCGGTGGCGGTCGGGCTCACGGCCGAGCTGCACGTGACGCCGCCGCCGGTCCCGCCCGGGCCGGCCATCGTGCTCGCCCAGATGCCCAAGATCGGCTTCCGGCTGGAGGCGACGGGGGACGTGCCCGCGCACCTGTTCCTCACCGAGGGCCCGGGCGGGACCGAGGTCGCGGTGCACGGCCTGCCGGTCACCATCCTGCTGCCGCCCGGCCTCGTCATGCCGAAGCGCACCGTCGAGGAGAAGGACGAGGCCGCCGGGCAGCCGATGCCCGACGTGCGGGTGGCGCCGCCGCCGCCGCCGCTGGGGCCGATCGAAGGCTTCGACACCAGCCGCCCCGACAGCCTCGAGATCTTCCTCAGCGACGAGGGCCCCAGCCGGATCCGGGTGCGCGTCAACCTGCGGATGACCGAGCTGGGCGACTTCTCCGTGGACCCGGTGGTGCCGATCTCCCTCGGCGGGTGCCTGCTGTCGGGGCTGCCGATGAACGGCGTCCACGACCTGCAGATCATCCCGCAGCCGACGCCGGACGGCGTCCCGGCGGAGCACGTGGACGCCGAGCTGCCGCTCGAGTGGAAGCGGCACCGGCTCGACCTGCTGCCCGGCAACGGCATCGGCGGGCTGCTGACCTTCCGCACCCTCGACCTCGACATGCAGGCGCGGCCGTGGCGGCTGCTGGCCGAGAAGCTCAAGACCAGGAGCGAGTCCGACCCGGTCGAGTTCGTGATCGAGGACGTGGCGATCCCGATCCTCAAGTTCATCGCCCAGCCGCTGCCGGTGCACGGGCGCGCGGGGCTCCGGCGCCAGGTGCTCGCCGGCGATGCCGGCGGCGAGAACTACAACCTGGAGGACGCGCCGGTAGACCTCGACGTCGGGCCGCTGGTGGTCCGGCTGTTCCGGATCCTGCTCCAGACCACCGACTTCGAGGGCGAGACCCCGGTCGCGTTCGACGCGGTGGTCCAGCGCAAGGGCGACGACACCTCGGGCGGCGGCACGCCGAACGACCGCTGGGCCTTCCCACTCTCGTTCACCGACGACGGCACGCTCACCTTCGGCGTGGTCCTCCCGGAAGCGTCCCGCCCCCGCGTGCTCACCGTGTTCGGCCGGGAGGTGCGGTTCGCGGGGGCGCGGCTCGGCATGGCGCTGGCCCAGGTGGAGAACCCCAAGGACGCGTTCATCGCGCTCTTCGACCTCGAGCTGCGCAAGGCGGAGTCGGCCGCGGCAAAGCCGGGCCCCGCCACCCTCGAGTCCAAGACCGGCAACGAGGGCTCCGCGTACATGGAGGGCCTCGGCTGGCGGTTGGGCAAGCCGGCCTTCGGCGCGTCCTACAACCCCACCGATCTCCAGCTCAAGCTGTTCAAGAAGCTCTCACTCGACATCGAGGAGATCGGGTTCGTCACCGAGGACAACGGCGGCTTCTACCTCTCGGTGAGCGCGCGGCTGGAGAAGGCGTTCGGCCCGTCGAAAAGCAAGGACGGCGAGGCGCCGGACCCGCAGACCTCGCACGGCCCCTGCGCGCGCACCTCCTCCGGCCGGGCGGAGGCGATGCAGCGCGGCTTCGGGCTGCACCTCCACCGGCTGCGCACCCGCATCGGCGGCAACGAGGACGCGCCCCGGTTCCTGCTCGACGGCCTGACGCTGTTCGTGACCATCGGCCGGGTGGAGATCAGCGGGTTCGGCGCGCTGAGCGAGTTCGACCTCGGTGGGAACCACTACGAGGAGATGGCGTTCGGGCTCCAGGTCTGCTTCCCCGCAGCCGGCCGGCAGTGGGACCTGGGCTTCCTCATGTACCGCGGCCGGGTCAGCGGGGTGGACGACTTCACCTACGGGATGCTCGCGGCGGTGATCGGCGGCATCCCGCTAGGAAGCGCCGAACTGTCCGGCTTCCGGGCGCTCGTGGCCCGGAACCTGGCGCCGCGCCTCCCGCCGGCCGACGGCACCGACCAGCCGATGCGGCTGTACCGCTGGTACAAGGAGAACCTCGGCGCGGTCGAGCTGCCCCAGCACCGCGCGCTGACCGCCTGGGCGCCGGCCGACCAGTCGCTGGCCTGGGGCGCCGCGGCCACGGTCACCTTTGCCGGCACCAAGGCCATCCGGCTCCACGGGTTCTTCTTCTGGATGGACAGCCCGGAGAACAAGGGCTTCCTCGCCGGCCTCGAGGTGTACGCGCTCGAGGCGGAGAAGGCGCTCGCGTTCGCCGCCTTCGAGTGGGACGACACCCGCGACAAGTGGGGCCTCGCCGTCGGCTTCTGCGTGAGCACCAAGGACCTCTTCAAGAAGGTCCCCGACTGGCTCGGCCAGCTCACCCTCTCGGGGCTGCTCTTCTTCGGCAACAAGCCCGACACCATCGCCATCGGCCAGTACAACGACATCGCCACCTGGCCCTCGCTCCGGCTCAACCTCACCCGGCTGTGGAAGCTCGAGGTGTTCGTCGGCTTCTGCTACCACCGGGTGGACGCCGCCGACGCGCTCGACCCCACCACCGAGAGCATCCGCGTCTTCGGCGCCATCGTCTCGGCCAAGGGCAGCGTCAAGTTCGGGATCGGCACGTTCAAGGTGTACTTCACGCTGACCTGGGTGTCGGGCCAGTGGCGCAACGAGGCGGTGGCCACCGGGCACGTGCTGGTGATCGAGGCCGGCATCCGGATCCGGCTGTTCGGCTGCTTCAACTTCGGCGCGAGCATCAAGGTGGACCACGCGGTGCTGGGCCCGGGCGACGCGCAGTACCGGCGCACCAGCACCGTGATCCGGATCGAGACCCCGTGGTGGCTGCCCGACGTGACCGTGCGCTGGGAGTGCACCTCGGGCAGCCCGGCGCCCGAGCAGATGGAGGTGTGCTCCCGGCCGCTGGTCCGCGCGGCCGCGATCGGGCCGGGGCCCCGGCTGGCGGTGCCGGTCGGCGCGGCCGGGGTGGACGACGAGGCGGCGCCCGTGGTGCTCACGGTAGATCAGGTCCGCGCGCTCCCCGCTCCCGCCGTGGCCGACGCCGACTTCGCCGCGCTTCCGCTCGTGGGCTGCGACAGCGAGATCGCGCTCGACTTCAGGACCTCGCTCGACGCCTCGGCCACGGTGTTGCCGCCCACGCCGGCGGGCGCGGGGCGGCAGGACTCCAACGAGCTGTCGGTCACCTACGAGCTGGTGTCGGTTGGGATCCGGCGGCGGCGGCGCTGGGGACCCGGGGCCGGCGCGTGGGCCGACCTCATCGACCCGCTCACCACCGAGCTGGAGCCGCTGTTCGGCCAGCCGCCCTCGCAGTGGCAGGCGCACTTCCAGTCGGCGGTGGGGTTCGACTGGGATGCCGACGTGCAGCGGATCGACCGGCTCGACCCGCGGCGGCTGCTGATCAACGCCGTCACGCCCTACTCCTTCCTCACCGGCAACCCCGAGGGCGACGAGGTCATCGCCGAGACCCAGCCGGGGTGGCCCTGCTGCACGCCGACCCGGCCGAG
>DASUSR010000082.1:0-7590 GCA_036375015.1 Gemmatimonadales bacterium | reverse complement strand
TGGATGAAGGGAGCCGGAAGGCTGCCATAGGGACCCCGTATTCCTGAATTCATCCCGAGTTCAGGCAGGCCCTCCTAGTCTGGAGAGGACAGACTGGAGGTGGCTGGTGATGCTCTTGTCCAGGGCGGTGGTGGCTCTGGTGGGACTCTGGCTGGGAGGCGGTCCGCTCGGGGCACAGGCGCTGCAACCCCCACGGCCCGTACTGGAGATCTTCGTGCTGGAGACCTGCCCCCACTGCGCCGCGGCGCTGCGCTGGCTGGAGGGGGTGCAGCCGGCACTGGCGCAGGCGGAGATCCGCCTGCACGTCGTGAACCGCGATGCCGCGGCCCGGGAGCGACTGATCGCGCTGGCCAGGGATCACGGACTCACGGCGGTGGGCGTTCCGGTCTTCCTGATCGACGATCAGATGCTGGTCGGGTGGGCGGGAGCGGAGGTCACCGGCGCTCGAGTGCTGGCGCTGGTGGCGGCCGCGGCCCGACCGCCGCCGCCACCGGCAGCGCCCGTACCTCCGTCGGGCCGGGACATCGTGCGGGTGCCGATTCTGGGCGCCCTGAGTCCCGACGGCCTGGGGCTCCCGCTCTTCACCATCGCGCTGGGCCTGGTGGACGGCTTCAATCCCTGCGCCATGTGGGCCCTGCTCCTGATCCTGGCCGTCCTGCTCCGGCTCCAGGACCGCCGGCGCATGCTCGCGATCGGCGGGACCTTCATCGCCGTCGGTGGGCTCCTCTACTTCGTCTTTCTGGCGGCCTGGCTCGAGTTCTTCCTCCTGGTCGGGTTCTCCCGCGGGCTTCAGGTGGCGCTCGGACTGGTGGCGCTGGCGGTGGGGGCCGTGAACCTCAAGGACGTGGTCGCCTTCCGGCGCGGGCCGTCGCTCGGGATCCCCATGAGGGCCAAGCCCGGCATCTATGCCCGCATGCGCCGGGTGCTCAGCGCACCCACCCTGCCGCTCGCGCTGCTGGCTGTGGCGGTGCTCTCGGCGGTGGTGAACCTGGTGGAGCTGCTCTGCACCGCCGGCCTGCCGGCGGTGTACACCCACGTCCTGGGGACCTACGAGCTGGGACGGCCCGCCTACTACGGCTACCTGCTGCTCTACGTGGGGGCCTACCTGCTGGACGACGGGCTGATGCTCGCCCTGGCCACGATCACACTGACCGCGACCAGGCTGCAGGAGCGGGCCGGCCGGTGGCTCAAGCTGGTCAGCGGGGTCGCCATGGCGGCGCTGGGGCTGGTGCTGCTGCTGCGGCCCGAATGGCTGCTCGGTCTGCACTGATCGGGGCACTCAGGCAGAGCTTATCGATTTCTTCATCCGGGATAGGCGGGCACTTCACGCCCACGTCGCTAGGCTGAAGGAGAGCGAATCCAAGCCTGAAAGAGGCACACCATGCGCACCAGAACTTCAGCCATCGTCGCCGAGGGCCTCGTCGCCGGATTACTGGCGCACCTCGCGATCGCCCTGGTGCTGATCGTGGGCGATCTGGCCGCGGGCCGGGCCCTTTTCTACTCGCCGATGCTGCTCGCCAGTGCGGTGCTCGAGGGGGGTGCGCAGGGCTGTCAGGTCGCAACCGGTGCGACGCTCCTGCTGGCCTACACCAGCATGCACCTCGTCGCCCTCACGGGAATGGGGATCGTGGGCAGCTGGCTGGTCCACGCCAGCGAGGAGCATCCGGGGCTCTGGTTCGGCGCCCTGATGGCCTTCGTGTTCGTCGCGTGGCACCTGTCCGCCGCCGTGCTCGGCTTCATGGGTCCGGTCCAGGGATGCGTCTCGCTCTGGCCGGTGACCGTTGCCGGTTTCGCGGGCGCGCTCGCCATGGCGGGCTACCTCTGGCGCGGGCACCCGCGCCTTCGTCGGGTCCTGCGGGACGAACAGTTCGCCTAGGGTGCTCCGGCCGCGGTGAGCACCCTCTCGTGGATCCTCGCCGGCGGCCTCGCGATGAGCCTGCTGGCGCTGGCGGGGAGCCTGACGCTGTTGCTGCCCGCCGGAATGCTGGATCGGCTGCTGCGACCCATGGTCGCGTTCGCCGCGGGCACCTTGCTGGGGGGAGCGTTCCTCCACATGCTGCCCGCGGCGGCGGGGGATATGGGCGTCGGCGTAGCGGCCTTCCTCTGGGTCCTGGCGGGTTTCACCGCCTTCTTCGCGCTGGAGCAGTTCCTCCACTGGCATCACTGTCACCGCGACCCCGCCGACGGTGCGCAACGGCCGGTCACCTACCTGGTGCTCCTCGGCGACGGACTGCACAACCTGCTGGGCGGATTCGCGGTGGCGGGCGCTTTCATCGCGGACATCCGCCTCGGAATCGGCGCATGGCTCGCCGCGGCGGCGCACGAGATTCCGCAGGAGCTGGGCGACTTCGCCGTGCTGGTGCACGGTGGCTGGGAACGGCGGCGGGCACTGCTGTTCAATCTCCTCTCGGCGCTCACCTTCCTGGTCGGAGGCCTGCTGGCCTACGCCGCCTCGCTCTCGATCGACGTCGCCTTCCTGCTGCCGTTCGCGGCCGGTAACTTCATCTATATCGCCGCCTCCGATCTCGTGCCGGAGGTCAAGCAGGACCGCGACTGGCGGGTGAACCTGCTGCATTTCGCCGGCCTGACCTCCGGCATCGCGCTACTGTATCTGCTCCGGGTACTGCTGGAGCGCTGACGGGAGCACCGGCATGTTGCGACGAATACTCGTCCCGCTCGACGGCTCCGCCTTCGCGGAGGACGCCCTCCCGCTCGCCCTGCACCTGGCGCGCCGGCACGAGGCCCATCTGGAGCTGGCCCGGGTGTTCGAGCCGCCGGCTCCCGTCTCTCAGGGGGCCGGCGCGCCGGTACGGGATCCCACGTTCGATCTCGAGCGCCGCCGCGCCGCCCGCGACTACCTCGACGTCGTGCGAGGGCGGATGGACGGGGCCGACCGCGCCCGGGTCGGCACCGTGCTGATCGAGGGCGACACCGTAGACGCGCTGCTGGCACGCGTCGAAGCGCGGCACATCGACCTGGTGGTCATGACCACCCACGCCCGGGGCGGCGTGGGCCGGGCCTGGCTGGGCAGCGTGGCGGATGGACTGGTGCGCCGTTCGGTGACGCCGGTGCTGACGCTGCGCCCGCGGGCGAACGGAAGTCCGCCCGAGCACCGGACGGCGTACCCCCACGTTCCGGTCTCGGTGCACCCCGGCTTCGGCCACGTGCTCCTGCCGCTCGACGGCTCTACCGCGGGCGAGGCGATGATCGAGCACGCCGTCGGCGTGGCGGGGGACGAAGGCGTTCGATACACGCTGCTGCGGGTGCTCACCGCGGAGGAGTCTCCGCTGCGGGCCATCCTGCCCAGGCACGGCGAGACGCCGAGCTCGCGCACCCAGCGCGCCACCGTCGAGGCGACACTCGAGGCCGGGGCCGAAGCGCTGCGGCGGCGAGGCCTCGACGCCCGGGCACAGGTAATAACCGACGACGCGCCCGCGCGCGGCATCCTGGCGTATGCCGGCGAGCACGGCGTCGACCTCATCGCCATGACGACGCGAAGCAGCGGAGGACTGGAGCGACTGCTGCTGGGGAGTGTCGCGGACGAGGTGCTGCGGGGGTGGCACGGGCCGCTGCTGCTGCGCCACCCGGCGGCCGGCGAGGGCGCGCGGCGTCAGTGAGTGTCGCCGCCGGCTTCGCGCTCAATCCTCCCGCAGCATCCGCTCGGGCGGGTCATCGAGGTCGTCGAACTGCCCCCGGCGCGCGGCGTAGAGCAGCAGCGCGGTGAACACGCCGCCCAGCACCAGGGCGGCCACCAGGATGATGAGGATCCCGCTCATCGCTCCAGCCTCCGCACCGCCGGCTCCACCCGCAGCGAGGTCCAGATCACCACGGCGCTGGAGATCGGCATCAGGATCGCCGCCACCAGGGGGGTGACCAGTCCGGCCACCGCGGCGGCGACCGTGACCAGATTGTACACCAGCGACTGCACGTGGTTGAACCGCGCCACCCGGGCGGCCACCCGGGCGGAGCGAAAGGCGCTCACCACCGGGCCCAGCGCCTCGCTGCTCACGATCCCGTCCGCCATCAGCAGGCTGCTCGCGGCGCCGCGGCCCATCGCCAGCCCGACGTCGGCCGCGGCCAACGCCGGACCGTCGTTGAGGCCGTCCCCGGCGAACAGGACCCGGTGCCCCTCGGCGCGGAAGCGGCGGATGGCGGCGCCCTTGGCCTCCGGCTCGGCCCCGGCGATGACCTCGTCGATGCCGGCCCCGGCGGCCACCCGGCGCGCCACGGCGGGGTGATCGCCGGTGAGCAGCACCACGCGGAGCCCCGCCGCACGGAGCGCCGCGATGGTGTCTGCCGCGTCACGCCGGGTGACATCTCCCAGGCGGATCGGCGCCGTCTCGCCGTCATCGCCGGTGAGCCGCACCAGACCGGGTCCGCCGCTCGAGAGCTGCCATCGCCGCCCGTCCACCACCCCGGTGATCCCCACCCCGCCGAGCTCGCGCACCTCGCGCCCCCGCGGCAGCGGAATTCCCCGGCGGGCGGCCTCGGCCACGATGGCGCGGGCAATCGGGTGCGAGCTGTAGCGCTCGAGGCCCGCGGCCACCCGAAGCGCCGCGTCGTCCGCCCGCACGACGGCCACATCGCCGGCGGTCACGGTGCCGGTCTTGTCCAGCGCCACCAGGGTGACCTCGTTGAGCGCCAGGAACGCCTCGCTCGAGCGCAGCAGCACCCCCCGCCGGGCAGCGGCGCCGAGCCCGGCGGCGGCCGCGAGCGGCTGGGCCAGCGCCAGGGCACAGGGGCAGGCCACGACCAGCACCGCCACCGTGCGGGCGATCGCGGCCTCCAGCGATACCAGCGCCAGCACCCCGATGAACGTGGCGAGCGCCGTCGCCAGCGTCGCCGCGGTGAACCACGGCGCCAGACGATCGGCCGCGGTGGAGCGGACCCGCGCGTCGCCCGCCGTCTCCAGCGCCGCGACCATGCGCTGCACCAGCGTCTCGGCGCCGACCGCCTCCACCCGCACCGTGAGGGCGCCGTCGAGCAGCACCGCGCCCGCCACCACCCGCTCGCCCGGGCCGAGCAGGATCGGCTCGCTCTCGCCGGTGAGGAGCGCCATGCGCACCTGGCCGCTGCCTTCGGTCACGACGCCGTCGGCCGCGATCTCCTCCCCCGCGCCCAGGTCGATCAGGTCACCGGGCCGGAGCGCGGCCACGTCCACCGTCTCCAGCGACTCGCCGGCGGACCGGCGCGCGGTCCGGGGGACGCTCGCCGCGAGGGCGGTCGCCGCCTCGGCAGCGCGGCGCCGCCCCCGCGCCTCCAGCAGCCGGCCGCCGAGCAGCAGGGCGACCAGCATGGTGAGCGAGTCGAGGTAGGCGTCCTGTCCGAGCAGGGTGACGACGAGGCCGTGGACGTACAGCACCACGACCCCGAGCGCCACCGGCAGGTCCATGTGCAGCACCCGGTTGCGGAGCCCCGCCAGGGCGCCGGCGTAGAACGGCGCGGCGCACCAGAGTGCGACCGGCGTGGCGATGACGAGCGAGGTCCAGCGGAACAGCGCGGCGAAGCGGGGGTCCATGCCGCCGTACCACCACCCGGCGTAGAGCCCCTCGTAAAGTCCCATCACCGCCACCGCCGCCACCGCCGCGAGCCCCAGCCGCGTCAGGATGTCGCGATCGGGCGCGGTCTCGGCGTGGAGCGGCCGCGGGCGGTAGCCCAGGGCGGCGATGCGCCGCGCCAGCGCGGCGAGGTCGGTGCGGGCCGGGTCCCAGGTCAGGGTGGCGCGCCCGCTGGCGTAGCTCACGACGGCGGAGCGCACGCCCTCCGTCCGCTCCAGCACCTTCTCCGTGACCCACACGCACGACGCGCAGCGCAATCCGTCCACCACCAGGCGCGCCGACACGCTCCCGTCGGCTCCGGCCTCGGTGGCGACCGCCGCCCACCCTCCGGCAGACGGCTCGGGCCGCGGCGCATAGGCCTCGCGCCGGGCGTAGTAGCTCTCCAGCCCGGCGCCGCGGATGATGGCCGCGGCGTGCTCGCAGCCGAGACAGCAGTAGCTGTCGTCCGGCCCTTCGACCGCGGTGCCGCAGTGGGGGCAGCGGGAGACCTGCCGGACCGGCGGGGCGCCGGGCCCCGCCGGATCACCGATGCTCGGTGAGGTAGGAATGGACAACCTGGTCGGCCCCGCTGACGGCGATGTAGATGAACGCGACGTTCACCAGAATCACCAGCAGCATGCCCAGTGCGATCGCGTGCGGCCAGCCGAGCTCAGTTCGACGTCGGGACAATGGCCCCTCCGCTCTTGAAGGTGGCGTCCAGCACCATCTCGCTGCGGGGCGAGCTGACGCGGACCTTGATCGGCACCGTGCGGGGCAGCGTGCTTCCCTCGCGCACCCGGATCACCAGGGGCAGGGTGCGGCTTTCGGTCGAGCCCAGGCTCACGTCCTGGGCCACCACCTCGGCGCCGGGCAGTCCCTCGACCCGGACCTCGAAGGGGATCGGGTCCGTCGACGGGTCGTTGTTGGTGATCCGCAGCAGATAGGTGTTCCGTACGGCCCCATCCGCATCCATCGTGAACAGCGAGCCGGGCGCGCGGCTCACCCCGGCCTCGAAGGGCGCGTGGGCCAGGAGCAGCGCGACCCAGGCGGCGGCCAGGCCGGTCAACAGGCCGGCGTAGACCACGGTGCGCGGGCGGATCCGCCGGGTGCGCTGACCCTGGTCGGCCGCGAGGGTGCTGTACCGGACCAGGCTCTCGTGTCCCAGCCGGCCCATCACGTCCTCGCACGCGTCCACGCAGCGGGCGCAGGCGATGCACTCGAGCTGGAACCCGTCACGGATGTCGATGCCCTGGGGACAGACCGCCGCGCACTTGTTGCAGGCGATGCAGCGGCCCGCCACCTTCGCGTCGGCGCCGCCGCCGCGCGGCTCGCCGCGGACGCGGTCGTAGCTGATCTGCAGCGTATCGGCGTCGGTGAGCGCGCTCTGGAACCGGGCATAGGGGCAGAGGAAGTTGCAGAACTGCTCCCGGAACCAGACGAAGTCGAGAAACCACCCCGCGGTGAAGATCCCGACCAGGGCGTACTCGACCGGGCCCGCCCGCCCGGTCCACAGCTCCCGCGCGCCGGCGAAGAAGCTCATGAACGCCATCGCGGTCACGAACGCCACCAGGGCGAAGAGGGACCACTTGGCGCCCTTGCGCCAGATCCGGTCCAGGGTCCAGCCGCTCTCGTCCCGGTGGCGGCGCCGGGCCCGGTCGCCCTCGATCCAGCGCTCCAGCGGGCGGATCCAGGCGTCGAGGAACACCGTCTGGGGGCAGCCGTAGCCGCACCAGAGCCGGCCGTAGAGGGAAGTGAAGAAGAAGAGGGCGAAGGTCAGGAACAGGAGCAGCAACAGCATCAGGATGGTATCGGCCGCGGTGAAGATGGCGCCGAACGCGTACAGCCGGCGGTCCTCCAGGTCGAACAGCAGCGCCGGATGCCCCTCGATCATGATCCAGGGGGTGACGAACAACACGAGGTGCAGGGCCAGGAAGGTCCAGCGGCGGAGGCGCTGGTGCCGGCCGTCCACCGCCAGAGGATAGACCCACTCCCGCGTGCCCGAAAAGCCGATCATACGGACGCTCTCAGCTCCCGTCCTCGAGGGCCTCGTGGT
>DASUSR010000081.1:0-32643 GCA_036375015.1 Gemmatimonadales bacterium | reverse complement strand
GGCGGACGGGCGGGTAGACGGGCGGGCCTAGGGGCGGGCGGCACGCGGTTGTCATCCCGAGCGTAGCGAGGGATCTTGCCCGGGAATGGCTCGAGCCCGGCGTACAAGATCCCTCGTCGCTTGCGCTCCTCGGGATGAGGTACTAGGCCCGCCTGCCCGCCTGCCCCAGCCCCCTACTGCCGTCCCCCCATCCACATCCGGTCCAGCCCGCCCACCGCGGCGATCCGCTGTTCCGCCAGCCGGTCCGCGGCGCGGTAGGTCGGGATGCGTTCGCGCTTGGCGATCTCGAAGATTCGGAGCAGCGTCTCGTAGATCTCCCCGGCCTTCTTCTTCGACCGCTCCGCCGGCCATCGGTGCAGCTCACCGTAGACGTTGATCACCCCGCCGCCGTTGATCACGTAGTCCGGGGCGTAGAGAATTCCCTTGGCCTCGACCGCGTCCCCGTGGCGATCCTCGGCCAGCTGGTTGTTCGCGGCGCCCGCGATGATTTCGACTCGGAGCCGGCCGAGCGTGTCGTCGCTGATCGTGGCGCCGAGCGCGCAGGGCGCGTAGATGTCGGCCCGCTCGTCGTAGATCGCCTCCGGGGCAACGCCGCGGGCGCCGGTCTCCTGCACCACCCGCTGGACCTTGTCGGGATGGATGTCGGTGACGATGAGCTTCACGCCTTCGGCATGGAGCGAGCGGCAGAGATGGGTCGCGACGTTGCCCGCCCCCTGCACCGCCACGGTCTTCCCGGCCAGGCTGTCGCTTCCCCACCGCTCCCTGGCCGCAGCCTTCATGCCCACGTACACCCCGTAGGCGGTCACCGGCGAGGGATCGCCCGAGAGCCCCAGGAGCCCGGCCACATGGTCGGTCTCCAGCTTGATGTACTCCATGTCCGCCGGGCTGGTGCCGATGTCCTCCGCCGTGATGTAGCGCCCGTTGAGGGTCTCCACGAAGCGGCCGTGCGCCCGGAAGAGGGCCTCCCGGTCGGTGCGCCGGTTGTCGCCGATGATGACCGACTTCCCGCCGCCCAGGTTGATCCCGGCGACCGCCGCCTTGTAGGTCATGCCTCGCGCCAGCCGCAGCGCGTCGGTCACCGCCTCCTCGGTCGAGGCGTACTGCCAGAAGCGGGTGCCGCCGAGCGCCGGGCCCAGCGTGGTGTCGTGGATGGCGATGATCCCGAAGTACCCGCACGAGGGATCGTGGGAGAGCAGCAGCTGCTCGTGGCCGTAGGACTGCATCGAGGCGAAGATGTCCATGCGCGACTCCGAATAGACGGCGGGAAGAGTGAAGGGTGAAGGGGAGCCGATGCCCGCTTCACCCTTCACTTCTTCACCCTTCCCGCTTCTCGTAATCGTAGAACCCCCGCCCCGACTTCCGCCCCAGGTGTCCCGCCGCCACCATCCGCCGGAGCAGCGGACAGGGACGGTACTTGTCGTCGCCCAGGCCCCGGTGCATCACCTCGAGGATCGCGAGGCACACGTCGAGCCCAATGAAGTCGGCGAGCGTGAGCGGGCCCATCGGGTGGGCCATCCCCAGCTTCATGACGGTGTCGATCGCCTCGGGCTCCGCCACTCCTTCCATCACGCAGAAGACCGCCTCGTTGATCATCGGCATGAGGATCCGGTTGGCCACGAATCCGGGGTAATCGTTCACCTCGACCGGGGTCTTCCCGAGCGAGGCGGCCGTCTCCATCACCGTGCGGGTGGTCTCGTCGGTGGTGGCGTGGCCGCGGATCACCTCGACCAGCTGCATCACCGGCACCGGGTTCATGAAATGCATGCCGATCACCTGGCCGGGCCGCCGGGTACGGGCCGCGATCTCGGTGATGGAGATGGAGCTGGTATTGGTGGCCAGGATCGCGCCGGGCTCGCACACCCGGTCGAGCTGTTCGAACAGCGCGAACTTGACGGCCGGGCTTTCGCTCGCCGCCTCCACCACCAGCTCGGCCCCCGCGGCCGCGTCCACCGCCGCGCCGGGCCGGATCCGCCCGAGCACCTGCTCGACCGCTTCGGGCGCCAAGGTGCCCTTCTTCACCTGGCGCTCCAGGTTGGTGCGGATGGTGGCGGTGGCCTTGTCCAGCGCCGGCGCGGCGCTGTCCACCAGGGCCACCTCCCAACCGTGCTGGGCGAACACGTGGGCGATCCCGTTGCCCATGGTACCGGCGCCGATGACGGCGGCACGACTCATGACGGCTCCTTGCCGGCCCAGCGGGCCGCGACCGAGATGGCGATCGTGAGCGCGAGCGTGGCCGCCAGTCCGCCCTCCGGGCCGAAGGCGCCCCCGGTGAGCCAGATCGGCGCGCCCGCGGTGTAGTCGAGGAAGGGGATGTCGAAGGGCACCCCGCTCACCGGCGTGTCCAGCGCCGCCAGCAGTCCATTCCACCCGAGATGGGCGCCCCAGGCGGTCCAGATCCCGCCCGGCGCGTAGAACGCGAGCCCGAGAAAGATCCCGGCCAGCGCGATATTGCCCACGCCGAGCGCCGTGAGGTGGGGATTGCCCAGATGGGCCAGCGCGAAGGGCACGGCGATGGCCACGACCCCGGCGCCGCGCCCGAGGACCGAGGCCAGGAGCACGAGGGGAACGCCCCGGAAGATGACCTCCTCGCTCAGGGCGGCGGGGGCGAGCACCCCCACCGTGAGCGCCGCGTTCGCCAGGTAGTCGCCGAAGGTGCCCTCGTCCCTGGTCCACTCGGCGTTACCGCCCGCCACCCCGATGACCAGCGTGGCCCCGGCGGCGAGCACGCCGATCAGCACCCCGAGCCCGAAGCCTCGCGCGCCGCCCCCGCGGGCCGTCCAGCGCAGCTCCCGCGGTCCGAGCCCGAGCGCGCGAAAGCCGATGAGCCAGGTGAAGAGCCCCGCCGAGACGAGGGTGACGATCGCCTGGAGCAACATGGCCTCGGGGCCGAGCGAGGTGAGCAGCTCGAGGGCGCCGGCGCGCGACCCGCGCAGGAGCATGGCGACGCCGAAGCCCAGCATCGAGGCCAGCAGGAGGGTGAGCACGACGAAGGCGATCGACCATCCGATCGCCTTTGCCAGTGAGATGCGACCCGCGGGTCCCGGGTCGGTCAACGGAGGCCGCGGAATCGGCCGCCGAGGGCGACGATGGCGGCGGTGGCGAGGCCGATCTTGAGCAGGTCGCCGGTCAGGAACGGCACGAAGCCGACGCGGAAGGCCAGGGCGGGATCGCCTCCCAGGAGGGCGAGCTGGGCGACGCCGCCGAGGTGGATGACCACCATCCCCGCGGCAGTGGCGAGGAGGGTCCGGCCCAGGGTCGGGAGGCGGCCCACCAGGTAGCCGCAGAGCCCGGCGGCCACGGGGAACGCGAGCAGGTATCCGCCGGTCGGGCCCAGGAGGCGCGCGGGCCCGGCGGCCCCGCCGGCGAACACCGGCAGCCCCAGCAGGCCGAGCACGAGGTACAGGATCAGCGCCGCCGCCCCGGCCCGCGCTCCGAGCGCGGCGCCCACCACCAGCACGGCGAGCGGCTGCAGCGTCATCGGCACCGGGCTCAGCGGCACGGGGACGGCGACCTGCGCCGCCAGGGCGACCACGAGGGCGCCCAGCGCCACCGCGAGGCCGCGGCGGAGCGGCGTGGCGCGAGCGCCGGCCGCGGCGGCGACCGAGAGATCGGTGGGCATCAGAGTCGCTCCACGCTGAGCGCCACGGCGTTGCCGCCGCCGAGGCAGAGGGTGGCGAGACCGGTGGCGGCACCGCGGTCTCGGAGAGCGTACAGCAGGGTGGTGAGGACCCGCGCGCCGCTGGCGCCGATCGGGTGGCCCAGGGCGACCGCGCCGCCGTGCACGTTGACCCGGTCCCAGTCCCAGCCCAGCTCGCGGCCGTCGGCGATCGCCTGCACGGCGAACGCCTCGTTGGCCTCGATCAGGTCGTAGTCTCCGATCCGGGTGCCGGCCTTCCCCATCAGGGTGCGGACCGCCTGCACCGGCGCGAAGAAGAGATCGCGCGGCTCGCCACCCCCGGTGGCGTAGGCCGTGACCCGGGCCAACGGCGCGAGTCCGTGCGCGCGGGCGAACGCGAGCGAGGTCACCACCAGCGCGCTCGCGCCGTCGTTGAGACCCGGCGCGTTGCCGGCGGTCACCGTGCCGCCGTCCTTCCGGAACGCGGGCTTGAGCTTGGCGAGGGTCTCCGCGCTGGTGTCCTTGCGGGGCGATTCATCGGCGGCCACCGTGGCGGGCCCGCCCTTTCCCGGCACCTGCACCGGCAGGATCTCGGCCTTGAACTTGCCCGCTTCCGCGGCGGCCACCGCCCTGCGGTGACTCTCGTACGCGAAGGCGTCCTGATCGGCGCGGCTCACCCCCGCCTTGTCCGCCGTGTACTCGGCGTATTCGCCCATGTGGCAGCAGCCGAAGGAGTCCCAGAGCCCGTCGTGGATCATGCCGTCCACCATGGTCTGGTTGCCCGCCTTGATGCCGGTGCGCATGCCGTAGACGTAGTGCGGCGCGCTCGACATGGACTCCTGGCCTCCCGCCACGATCACGTCGGCGTCGCCGGCCCGAATTGCCTGGGACGCCAGCATCACGGCCTTGAGCCCGGAGCCGCACACCATGTTGATGGTGACGGCCGGGATGGTGGCCGGCAGCCCAGCGTGGATCAGCGCCTGCCGTGCCGGGGCCTGCCCGGAGCCGCCCTGCACCACCTGGCCCAGGATCACGTCCTCCACGGCCGCGGGATCGATGCCCGCGCGGCCGACCGCCTCGCGGATGACCATGGCGCCGAGCTGGGGTGCGGTGAAGCTGGAGAGACCGCCGAGGTACTTGCCGATGGGCGTGCGAACGGCGGAGAGAATGACGGGAGTGGTGCTGTCGCTCACGACCGGCTCCGGTGAATTGGCTGCGGGCAACATAGGCGGAGGGCCGCGGGGGCGGTAGGGCGCGGGACGCGCGCGCCCGATGGACGAACGCCCCCGTCCCCGGCTATCCTTGAGGCCCCCGGTGTCGACGCCGTCTACCAAAGAGGTCGCGATCGCGTGAGTGCTTCGCCGCGCCCCAGTGTGCCCGTGCTTCGTCCGCCGTTCTTCCTGTTCGGCAGCGGACGTTCCGGCACCTCGTTGCTCACCCGGATGCTCGACGCCCACCCGGCCATCGCGGTCCCCTACGAGTCCCACCTCTACAACCGGATCTACCCGATGCTGCCGCGGGACGCGGATCTCGACTCGCCGCCGGTCCGCGCGCGGCTGGTGCGCCGAATCCTGGCCACGGACGACCTGCGGCACTGGAGTCCGCGCCCCACGCTCGAGGCCACCCTGGCCGCCATCCGGCGGCCCGGCTTTCACGGCATCGTCGAGGGGCTGCTGGACAGCTGGACGATCGGTCGGGGGAAGGCGCGCTGGGGGGAGAAGACGCCGCACCACACCCTGGAGTGGCGCCTGATCCTGGAGGGGTTTCCCCACCTCAAGGTCCTGCATCTCGTGCGCGACGGCCGAGACGTGGCCGTGTCGTTCCGGACCGCGCCCTTCGGCCCGAAGCACGTCTACCAGGCGGCCCAGCACTGGGTGCGGTATCTCACCGCCGCGGAGGAGGCCGGGGCCGCGCTGGGACCGGACGCCTTCCTGACGATCCGCTACGAGGACCTGCTGGAGGACCCGCAGCGCGAGCTGGGACGGATCTGCGCATTTCTAGGCGAGGACTACGACCCGACGATGCTCACGTTCTACCGCCAGGGTCCCGTCTATCCCACCGACGCCCGCAACGTGGACCGCCTGCGCCAGCCGGTGCTGGGGGACAACCGGGACAAGTGGCGCACCCGGCTCACCCGGCGGGAGCAGCGGATCTTCGAGGCGCTCGCCGGCCCCCAGCTGGAGCGGTACGGCTACACGAGGGTGGTGAGCCGCCCCCGGATCGCGCGCTGGGAGGAGGTGTCCAGCCGGTACCTCGAGCATCCGCCGCGGCGGGTGCTGGCGATGCTGCGGAACCGCAAGGGGTACGGGTTCGCCCTGGAGACCCTGCGGCTCAAGGTGGCGCTCCGGCGGGTGGGTTAGGCTAGGGCGCGAGCGCCCGGGAGCGCACCTCCTCGGTCACCCGGTCGAGGAACGCCTCCACCGCCAGGACTTCCTGCTTCTTCCCCGCCCCGCGCACCCTGAGCGCGAGACAGCCGCTCTCCGCCTCCCGCTGACCGATCACCGCCATGTAGGGGACCTTCTGCGTCTCGCCCTCGCGGATGCGGTAGTTGAGGGTCTCGTTCCGCTCGTCCACGTGCACCCGCAGCCCGGCGGACTTGAGCCGGCCGGCCAGGGCGCGGGCGGCCTCGGCCTGCCCGTCGGAGATCGGGATCACCCGTACCTGCTCCGGGGCGAGCCAGACCGGGAAGGCTCCCGCGAAGTGCTCGATGAGCGTTCCCGTGAACCGCTCGAGCGTGCCGTAGATGGCGCGATGGATCATCACCGGCCGGTGCGGCTTGTTGTCCGATCCGGTGTACTCCAGCTCGAACCGCTCCGGCAGGTTGAAGTCGAGCTGAATGGTCGGCCCCTGCCATAGCCGGCCGATGGCGTCGCGGAACTTGATGTCGATCTTGGGCCCGTAGAACGCGCCGCCGCCCGCGTCGATGCCGAAGGCGATCTGCTTCCGCTCCAGCGCGCGTTGCAGCACCGCCTCGGCCCGGTCCCACACCTCGTCGCCGCCGAGCCGCTCCTCGGGCCGGGTCGAGATCTCGAAGTCGAGCTCGAACCCGAACGTCCGGCGCACCAGGCGGTCCACTTGATCGAGGCACAGGAAGATCTCGTCCTCCACCTGGTCCATGGTGCAGAAGATGTGCGCGTCGTCCATGCAGAGCCCGCGCACCCGCAGGAGCCCGTGCAGCGTGCCCGACTTCTCGTTTCGATAGACGTTCGCCACCTCGCTCAGCCGGATCGGCAGATCGCGATAGCTCCGCTGCTGCCCCCGGTAGATGAGGGCGTGCATCGGGCAGTTCATCGGCTTCACCCGGTAACGCACGTCCTCCGACTCGCCCGCCCCGGCCGCCATCGCCGGGTACTGGTTGGCGGCGTAGAGCGGCAGATGGCCGGAGATCTGAAACAGCTCCTCCCTGGTGACGTTCGGCGTGTACACCAGGTCGTATCCGCTGGCGACGTTGTCGTCCTCCACGGCGCGGGAGAGGAGCCACTTGATCATGGCGCCCTTGGGGTGCCAGAGCACCAGGCCGGGGCCCACGATGTCGGAGATGGAGAACAGGTCGAGCTGCCGGCCGATCACCCGGTGGTCGCGCTTGCGCGCCTCCTCCAGCCGGTGGAGGTAGCCGTCGAGATCCTCCTTCTTGAACCAGGCCGTGCCGTAGATCCGCTGCAGCATCTGCCGCCGCTCGTCGCCCCGCCAGTACGCGCCGGCCGCGTGCAGCAGCTTGAAGTGCTTGAGCCGGCCCGTGCTGGGGACGTGCGGCCCGCGGCAGAGGTCCTGGAACGGGCCGTCGGTGTAGACCGTGATCGTCTCGCTGTCCCCCAACTCGGCGATCCGCTCCAGCTTGAGCGGGTCGTCGGCGAAGCGCCGGTTGGCCTCGTCGCGGTCCACCACCTCGCGGACGAACGGGTAGTCCCGTTTGGCCACCTCCGCCATCTTCTGCTCCAGCCGCGCGAGGTCCTCCGGCGTGAACGGCCGGTCCACCTGGAAGTCGTAGTAGAAGCCGTCCTCGATCGGCGGGCCGAACCCGATCCCGGCTCCGGGAAAGAGCTCGCGCACCGCGGTGGCGAGAATGTGGGCGGAGGAGTGGCGGAGCAGCTCGAGCGCCTCGGGGTCCCGGTCCGTGAGGATGGCGAGCGCGGCATCCGCCTCGAGCGGGCGGTCGAGATCCCGGATCGCGCCGTTCACCCGGGCGGCGAGCGCCGCGCGGGCGAGCCCCGGCCCGATCTCCTCCGCGATGCGCCGGGCGGTGGTGCCCGCGGGCACCTCGCGGACGGTGCCGTCCGGCAGCGTCACCCGGATGGTGGCGCTCACAGCTCCTCCATCACGGCCGGCGGGGCGGCCGGCTCGGTGCTCGGGGCATACCAGAAGAACAGCCCGATCCCCAGGAGGATGAGGATGGCGATCAGGATCCAGCGGCCCATTTGGGAGCCGCGGGCGGCGGGTTCAGGACCGTGCATCGGGGGACCTTCGTGAAGTGGCGATTCCCTGCGCGTGGACCTCGACGCGGTTAACTTAACGGCATCGCGAAAGCTTTCGTAAGAGGATGCGCGTGCGTCAGAACGACGGGTTGAGCGGAGGCGAGGCGCTGCTCTGGGTCGCGTTGGGCGTCGGCACCGGGCTGGTCGCGGGCTTCGCGCTGAGCGAGTGGGTGGGCGGGGTGAACCGGGTGCGGGTCACCCGGGTGGCTCGCCGGCTGCGGGAGGGCACGCCGACCCGCCTCACCAGCGCGGCCTCGGCCCGCGCGGTCGGCGTGGCGCTCCAGGGCGAGGCTCGGCTCGCCGGGCTCCGCATCGATGCGCTGCCCGTCGCGCGCGGCGTGGTGGAGCTGCGGGGCTGGGTGTCCAGCCGCGCGGCGCGCACGCTCGCCGGCCGCACCGCGCTGGCCGTGCCCGGCATCGAGAGCGTCATCAACAGCATTCTGGTGCACGGGGAAGACGACCAGCCGCCGCCCGGCCGGGCCCGGGCCGCCGACCAGAGCGCATGACGGCGCCGCTCGCACCGCAATACGATCCCTCCGACATCGAAGCTCCGCTCTACGCCTGGTGGCAGGAGCGCGGGCTGTTCCGTCCGGAGTCCGTCCCCGGCGGAGGGCAGCCGTACGTGATCATGATGCCCCCGCCCAACGTCACCGCCGAGCTGCACGCCGGCCACGGCCTCAACAACACCGTCCAGGACGTGCTCGTCCGCTTCGAGCGGATGCGCGGGCGCCGCGCGCTCTGGCTTCCCGGCACCGACCACGCCGGCATCGCCACCCAGAACGTGGTGGAGCGGCTGCTCGCCCGCGAGGGGCTCACCCGCTTCGATCTGGGCCGCGAGGCCTTCGTCGAGCGGGTGTGGGCCTACGTGCAGCAGACCGGCGCCCGGATCCTGGAGCAGCTCAAAGCCATCGGCTGCTCGGCCGACTGGTCCCGCACCTACTTCACCCTGGACGAGGACCTCTCGCGCGCGGTGCGGGAAGTGTTCGTGCGGCTGTACGAGGACGGACTGGTCTACCGCGGGCACTACATCATCAACTGGTGTCCTCGCTGCCTCACCGCGCTCTCCAACGAGGAGGCGGAGAAGGAGGAGACCGACGGCCACATCTGGCACCTGCGCTACCCTCTCGCCGACGGCACCGGCCATGTCACCGTCGCCACCACCCGTCCCGAGACCATGCTGGGCGACACCGCGGTGGCGGTGCACCCGGGGGACGAGCGCTACGCCGGGCTCCTCGGCCGGGAGCTCCGGCTGCCGGTGGTGGACCGGCTGGTGCCGATCGTGGGGGATGAGGCCGTGGATCCCGCGTTCGGATCGGGCGCGGTCAAGGTGACGCCGGCGCACGACCCTACCGACTTCGAGATCGGCAAGCGGCACGGCCTCCCGAGTGTGGACGTGATGACCCCGGAGGCGCGGATGAGCCTCGCCGCGCCGGAGCGGTTCCAGGGGCTGGACCGCTACGAGGCGCGGAAGCGGGTGGTGCGCGAGTTCGAGGAGCTGGGCCTCCTGGAGAAGGTCGAGCCGCACCGGCACGCCGTCGGCCACTGCTACCGCTGCGACACCGTCGTCGAGCCGCGACTCTCCGAGCAGTGGTTCGTCCGGATGGAGCCGCTCGCCCGCCCCGCCCTGGCCCGCTACCGCGACGGCACGCTTCAGTTCACCCCCGAGCGCCGGGGCGATGACTACGAGCGCTGGCTGGTGGGCATCCGCGACTGGTGCATCTCCCGGCAGCTCTGGTGGGGCCACCGCATCCCGGTGTGGTACTGCAAGGACGAGGGCTGCGCCCGGGTGAGCGTGAGCCGGACCGATCTCCAGCGCTGCCCCGGCTGCGGCGGGGCCGTGCGGCAGGACGACGACGTGCTCGACACCTGGTTCTCCTCCTGGCTGGTGCCGTTCTCCAGCCTGGGCTGGCCCGAGCGCACTGCCGATCTCGCGACCTACTATCCCGGGCACACGCTGGTCTCCGCCCCCGAGATCCTCTTCTTCTGGGTCGCCCGGATGATCATGTCGGGGCTGCACTTCATGGGCGAGGCGCCGTACACCCGGATGTACCTCCACGGGACGGTGCGCGATACCCGGCACCGCAAGATGTCGAAGTCGCTCGGGAACGGCATCGATCCGCTCGAGGTGGTGCGCCGCTACGGCGCCGACGCCCTGCGGTACTCGCTCGTGGCGGGCATGTCGGTGGGCACGGACGTCATCCTCGACCCCGACGACCTGGAGACCTCGTTCGGCCCCGGGCGGAACTTCGCCAACAAGCTGTGGAACGCGGGGCGGCTCATCCTGTCCAACCTCGAGGGGCCGCCCCGCCCGCTGGGCGGCGACTCGCCCGCGGTGGTGCGGCGCGAGGAGCTCACCCTCGCCGACCGGTGGATCATCGCCCGCTGCGAGGCCACGGTGCGGGAGGCGACCGACGCCTATGAGCGCTTCCGCCTCAACGAGGCCGCCGCCTCGGTCTACCGCTTCATCTGGAGCGATCTGGCCGACTGGTACATCGAGCAGATCAAGCCGCGGCTCTACGGCGACGCGCCGGGTGGCGACGTGGCCCGGGCCGTGGCGGCCCAGACCTTCGACGTCGCGCTCCGGCTGCTCCACCCGGTCATGCCGTTCGTGACCGAGGCGCTCTGGCGGCGCTTTCCCGACCGGCCCGCCGAGGCGTCGATCTCGATCGCGCCCTGGCCCCGGCCCGACCGGCGGGCGGAAGACGCCGGGGCGCTGCGGGAGTTCGGCCTGGTGCAGGAGCTGGTCGGCGCGGTCCGCGCCATCCGCGCCGAGTACGGCGTGCAGCCCGGACAGGCCGTGCGCGCGGTGGTGACCGGGGACGGCGCCGCGCGCGCGGCCCTCGAGCTCGAGCAGGCCACCGTCGCGCGGCTGGCCCGGGTGTCCGAGCTGGTGTTCGGCGAGCCGGCCGAGCGGGTGGGGGGGCACGCCGTCCTCTCCGACGGCACCGCGGTCTTCGTGCCGCTGGGCGACGCCATCGACGTGGAGCGCGAGTGCGGCCGCCTCGGCGCGGAGGTGGAGCGGCTGCTGCGCATGGTGGACGGGCAGGAGAAGAAGCTCGCGAACGAGCAGTTCGTGTCCCGGGCCCCGGCCGAGGTGGTCGAGCGCGAGCGGCAGAAGCTGGCGGCATGGCGGGAGCAGCAGGTGGTGCTGGTGGACAAGCGGGAGCGGCTCGGCTGCGGGGCTGCGGGACGGCGGGACGGCGGCGCGGATGGGCGCTAGGCGGCGCTCCAGGCCGGCGCGCCGGGGCTTCCGCCTGCCCACCCGCCCCGCGGTCACCCTGGTCCTGCTCCTGTCGGCCTGCGCCCGCATGGAGCCGCCCCCCGGCGGGCCGCCGGACGCCGAGCCTCCCCGCCTCGTCACCACGATGCCGGAGTCCCTGGCGCGGCTTCCCGACTTCGAGGGCGAGGTCGAGTTCCGCTTCGACGAGGTCGTCTCCGAGGGCGGCGCGCCCAGCCAGGGGAGCGGCACGGGGGACCTCGAGCGACTGGTCATTCTCTCCCCCACCACCCGCGTCCCCGAGGTCCGCTGGCGGCGGAGCCGCATCACGGTCAAACCGGATGAGGGATGGCGCCCCGACCTGGTCTACCGGGTCGAGCTGCTGCCGGGGGTGACCGATCTCCGCCGCAACCGGAGCACCGACGGCGCCGTGGTGACCTTTACCACCGGTGCCCCCCCGCCGCAGGCCCGGCTGGAGGGCCAGGTCATCGACTGGAGCGTGAGCCGCCCGGCCCCGAGCGCGCTGGTCGTGGCGCTGCTCCTGCCCGACAGCCTGCCGTACCGGGCCCTGGCCGACTCGTCGGGCCGCTTCTCGCTGGGGCCGCTGCCGGCGGGCGAGTACCTCGTCTCGGGGGTGCTGGACCAGAACCGCAACCGCCGCGCCGATCCGCGCGAGGCCTTCGACACGGCGCGGGTGCGCGCCGCGTCGGGCACCGCCGCGGTGGGCGAGCTGTGGGCCTTCGTGCACGACACCACACCGCCCCGCATCACCACCGTCCGGGTGGGAGACAGCGTCTCCGCCGTGATCGAGCTGAGCCAGCCGCTCGCGCCCGGTCTCCGGCTCCAGCCGCGCGACGCGAGCCTCCTGGTGCTGCCCGACTCGACCCCGGCGCCGGTGACCTCGATCCTCCCGAAGCCGCTCGACGACAGTCTCCATGCCAAAGCGGTGCCGCCCGCCGACACCACCGCGCCCGCGCCGGTGCAGGGGCGCCGACCTGCTGTGCCCGGCGCGCCGAGGCCGGGGCAGGCCACGGCGCCGGGCCGCCCGCCCCTCTCGGATCAGCTGGTGCTCCGGGTGCCCCGGCCCTGGAGCCCTGGCGCGCGCTACGCCATCGTGGTGCGCGGGCTGCGTAACGTCACCGGTGTGGTGGGCGAAGGCCGGGGCACGCTGGTGGTGCCCGAGCGCGGGGCGCCGGACTCGCTGCGCGGGGGTCCCGATTCACTGCGCGGCCCGGCCGACTCCCTGCGCGAGCCTCCCGAGCCGGCAGCGCCGGCGGAGGAATAGCCGGGGTGTCCGACCGCCGCCGTGAGCTGCCGTCCGTGGACCGCCTGCTCCGTGAGCCCGCGGTCGTGGCGATGCTGGACGAAGCGCCGCGCACGGCGGTGGTGCGCGCCGTGCGGGAGACGCTGGAGGCCGCGCGCATGCGCCGGGCCGGCCCGCCCGAGGACTGGGCCGGCGAGATCCGCGAGCGCCTGGCCGCCGCCACCCGGCCGGGGCTCCGGCCGGTGCTCAATGCCACCGGGGTGGTGCTGCACACCAACCTGGGGCGCGCCCCGCTCGCGCCCGCCGCCCTGGCCGCGGCCGCGGCGGCGGGAGGGTACACCAACCTGGAGCTGGACCTCTCCACCGGGAGCCGCGGCGCCCGCAGCGATCACTGCCGCGCGCTCCTGCGCGAGATTACCGACGCCGAGGACGCGCTGGTGGTGAACAACGCCGCGGGCGCCCTGCTCCTCGCCCTCGCGGCCCATGCCGCCGGGCGGGAGGTCGTGATCTCGCGGGGCGAGCTCATCGAGATCGGCGGATCGTTCCGCATTCCCGACATCCTCGCCTCGAGCGGGGCGCGTCTCCGGGAGGTGGGCACAACCAACCGCACCCACCTCCGCGACTACGAGGACGTCCTCGGCGCCGACACGGCGGCCCTCCTGACGGTGCATCGCTCCAACTTCGAGCAGCGCGGCTTCGTCGCGACCCCGGAGCCCGCGGCGCTCGCCGCGCTGGCCGACCGGGCGGGCATTCCCTACCTCCACGACGTGGGGAGCGGGCTCCTCGCCGATCTCTCGCCCTGGGGGCTCACCGGCGAGCCGCGGGTGACCGACGCGCTCCACGCGGGGGCGGGACTGGTGCTGTTCAGCGGCGACAAGCTGCTGGGCGGCCCCCAGGCCGGCTGCATCGTGGGAGCCCGCGCACTGGTGGCGCGCTGCCGGGAGCATCCCGTGGCCCGCGCGGTGCGCGCGGACAAGATGACGCTGGCCGCGCTGGAGGCCACGCTCGCCCTCTACCGCGATCCGGCGGAGGCGGTGACGGCGATTCCGGTCCTCCGCATGCTCACGCTCGATGCGGGGGTACTGGCCGAGCGGGCCGAGCGACTCGCGGAGGCGTGCGCCCGAGTGCTCCGGGCGGAGCCGGTGCCGGGGCAGTCGGCGGTGGGTGGTGGCTCGTTTCCCGGAGCGGAGCTTCCCACTACGCTCGTGGCGCTCGACCCCGGGCCGCTCGGCGCGGACCGCCTCGCGCTCCGCCTCCGCCTGGGCGAGCCCGCGGTGGTCGCGCGCACCGCCGCCGGCCGGCTCCTGCTGGACCCCCGCACGCTGCCGGAGGGCAGCGACGACGCGCTCGGGGCCGCCCTCGCCGAGGCGCTTCACGAGTGAGCCTCCGTCCCGGGGTGTTTCTCGACCGCGACGGCACGCTGATCGAGGACCCCGGCTACCTCGCGGATCCCGAGGCCGTGCGGCTCCTGCCGGGCGCCGCCGAGGCCGTGGCCCGGCTCAACCGCGGCGGGTGGCCCATGGTGGTGGTCACCAACCAGTCGGGAATCGCGAGGGGGCTCCTGACCGAAGCCCAGTACCTCGCGACCGAGGCCCGATTGGATGCGCTGCTCGCGGAGCGCGGGGCGCGGGTCGCCGCCCACTACTTCTGTCCCCATCACCCCGAGTTCACCGGCCCGTGCGACTGCCGCAAGCCGGCCCCCCTGCTCTTCCGGCGCGCGGCGGAGCGGCTCGGCCTCGACCTGGCGGCGAGCTGGTGGGTGGGCGACCGGGTGCGCGACGTGCAGGCGGCGGCGGCGCTCGGGGGGCGTGGCATGCTCGTGCTGACCGGTGCCGGCCGCGAGGAGTCGCTGCGGCCCGAGGCGGGCGGTATCGAGACCGCGCCCGATATTCTCTCCGCCGCCGATCGGATCCTGCGTGGATCCCCGCCGGCGTGACCCCTCGCGACCCGCTGCCCCCCCGGCGGGCTGCCGGTTACTTTCCCCGGCCATGACGATGCGGATCGCCGTCGCCGCGTCCGGCAACGGCAGCAACCTCGAGGCGCTGCTGCGGGCTCTCGGGCCCGACGCCCCCGCGCGCGTGGTGCTGGTCCTGAGCGACCGCCCCGACGCCGGCGCGCTCGCGCGGGCCAGCAGCCACGGAGTGTCGGCGGAGATCCTGACCGATCCGTCGGATGCCGCCGGATGGCTGAGCCGGCTCGAGCGGCACGACGTCGGGCTCGTGGTGCTGGCCGGGTACCTCAGGCTGGTGCCCGCCGGCGTGATCGACCGCTACCGCGGCCGGATCCTGAACGTGCATCCCGCGCTCCTGCCCGCCTTCGGCGGCAAGGGGATGTACGGCGATCGCGTGCACCGGGCGGTGCTCGCCAGCGGCGCCCGCGAGAGCGGGGCGACGGTGCACCTGGTGGACGAGGTGTACGATCGCGGCCCGATCCTGGCGCAGGCGCGGGTGCCGGTCCTTCCCGGGGACGACGCCGCCCGCCTCGCCGCGCGGGTGCTCGCGGCGGAGCACCGCCTGCTCCCCGCCGTCGTGCTCGCGGCCGCCGCCGCGGGACGGCCGGTCCCGCTTCCCGAAGCCGTGGAGTCCCACCCGTGAGCGTACCGTCATGCCGCGTGCCCTGATCTCGGTCAGCGACAAGCGCGGCATCGTCGCCTTCGCCGAGGGCCTCGCGGGCCTGGGCTGGGAGATCATCTCCACCGGCGGCACCGCCGCCGCGCTCCGGACCGCCGGCGTCGCGGTGACGACGGTGGATGCGGTCACCGGGTTCCCCGAGCTGCTCGACGGGCGGGTCAAGACCCTCCATCCGGCCATCCACGGCGCGCTGCTCGCCCGCCGGGACCGGCCCGACCACCTCGCGGCGGTGGCGGAGCGCGGCATCGTGCCGATCGATCTGGTCGCGGTGAATCTGTATCCCTTCCAGATGACGATCTCCCGCCCCGAGGTGTCCTTCGAGGATGCGGTGGAGAACATCGACATCGGCGGGCCCTCGATGCTCCGCTCGGCGGCGAAGAACCACGAGTTCGTGCTCCCGGTGGTGGATCCCACCGACTACCCGAAGGTGCTGGCTCTGCTCCGCGCGGGCGAGATCGGGCCCGAGGTCCGGCGCGAGTTCGCGGCCAAGGTGTTCGCCCACACCGCCGACTACGACGCCGCCATCGCCGGCTACCTCACGGCCAGGGAGGACGGCCTTCCGCCGCGGCTCGGCATCGCCATGGAGCGGGTGCAGCAGCTGCGCTACGGGGAGAACCCCACCCAGCGCGCGGGACTCTACGTGACCGAGGAGCCGCGGGGAATGCGCGACCTGACCCAGCGGCAGGGGAAGGAGCTCTCCTTCAACAACCTGCTCGACATCGACGCGGCGATGAGCGCCGTGGCCTGCTGGACCAGCCGCCCCGCCTGCAGCGTCATCAAGCACACCACGCCGTGCGGCATCGCGGTCGGCCCCTCCGCGGTGGAGGCGTTCCGCAAGGCGCGGGCGACCGATCCGGTCTCGGCCTTCGGCTCCGTGGTCGCGTTCAATACCGTGGTGGACCACGCCACGGCGCAGGCGATGAGCGACCTGTTCGTCGAGGTCGTCGTCGGCCCTTCGTTCCACGACGAGGCGATGGCCGTCTTCGCGGCCAAGAAGGCGCTGCGGGTGGTGGAGCTGCCGGTGAGCCGGGGGGCGGGCGCCCTCGACTACAAGCGGGTGCGGGGCGGCTTCCTGGTCCAGGAGCAGTTCGAGTTCGATCCCTCGGACCACGAATGGACCGTCGCCACCGAGCGGCGGCCCACCGAGCGGGAGTGGAACGATCTCCGCTTCGCCTGGGCGGCCGTGGCCTCGGTCAAGTCCAACGCCATCGTCCTCGCGCGCGACGAGATGGCCGTCGGCATCGGGGCCGGACAGATGAGCCGGGTGGACAGCGTCTTCCTCGCGGTACACAAGGCCCGGCAGCAGGGACACGCGCCGGCCGGCGCCGTTCTCGCCTCGGACGGATTCTTTCCCTTCGCCGACGGGGTGGAGCAGGCCGCCGCGGCCGGCGTGACCGCGATCGTCCAGCCCGGCGGCTCGGTCCGCGACGCCGAGGTCGTCGAGGCCGCCAACCGGCACGACATCGCGATGGTGATGACCGGCCGCCGGCAGTTCCGCCACTGACCCCGCCCATGACTTCGAGCGAACCGGAACGACCGCCGTACCTCTGGGCGTTCGCCACCTTCCTGGTGGTGCTCCTCATCTACGTCGCGACCCTCGCTCCCGGCACCGCCTTCTGGGACACCTCGGAGTACATCGCGGCGGCCAAGGTGCTGGGGATCCCGCACCCGCCGGGCAATCCGCTCTTCGTGATCCTGGCGCACGTCTTCGGCCTGCTGCCGCTGGCCGAGTCCTACGCGGTGCGGATCAACCTGTTCGCGGCGGTCACCAGCGCCGGTGCGGCGGCGTTCTGGTTCCTGGTGGCCGAGCGATGGCTCCGCGCGGTGGTCCCCAATCGCTGGGCCCGGTACGGCGCGGCCCTCGGCGGGGTGCTGGTGGGCGCGACCTCCTGGACCGTGTGGAATCAGTCCACCGTGAACGAGAAGGTCTACACCGTCTCGCTCCTCAGCATCGCGGTGGTGATGTGGCTGGTGGTGCGCTGGGCCGACGACGAGGCCGGCGCCCACCGAGACCGCTGGCTCGTGCTGATCGCGTACGTGCTGGCGCTCACCTCCACCAACCATCTGATGGGCTTCCTGGCGCTCCCCGCGCTGGTGGTGTACATCCTGCTCACCGACTGGCGGGTCATGCTGCGCCCCTGGGCTATCGTGACCTTCTACGTGCTGCTGCTGGCGGTGAGCGGCAAGTGGCTGGTCCTGTTCCAGGGCGACGGCGGCCTGCAGCTCCTGCTCCTGCTGGCGACCGCGGGCGTGCTGGGCTACGCCTTCTGGCGGTCCCCGCGGGATCCCCTGGTCTATCTCGGCCTGCTCGCGGTCGTGGTCGGGATCTCGCTCAACTACCTGTGGCTTCCCTGGCGAGCGGCGCAGTACCCGCCCATCAACGAGGGCGAGCCGGTCGGCCTGTTCAGCCAGGCGCTCAGCGACATGCTGAACCGGGTGCAGTACGGCAAGCCTTCCCTGGTGGAGCGGCAGGCCACCTTCACCGGGCAGCTGGCGAACTTCTGGCAGTACTACTCCTGGCAGTTCGCCCGGGACTGGGACCGGCTCGCGGCCGCGGCGACCACGCTCTTCACCCTGCTCGGCCTCGGCGGGCTCTGGTCGCTCTGGCGCTCGGACCGCCGGGCGGGCCTCGCGGCCGCCGCCCTGCTCGGCGTGCTCACGGTCGGGCTCGTCTTCTACATGAACTTCAAGTACGGCTTTTCCCAGTACCCGGACCAGCCGTCGCTCCCCCGGGAGGTCCGCGAGCGCGACTACTTCTTCATGGGATCGTTCTCCGCCTTCGGCCTCTTCGTGGCGCTGGGACTCGGCGGGCTCATGCGGGGGGCGGTCGAGTTCCTGGGGGACAAGCTCAGCGCCGCGGGACGCTGGGCCGCGGCCTCCCCGGTGCTCCTGCTGGCGGTGGTGCCGCTCTTCGGGAACCGGGTGAGCGCGAGCCGTGCGCACGAGACCATCGCGCGGGACTTCGCCCACGACATCCTGCAGTCGGTGGCCCCCTACGGCATCCTCATCACCGCGGGCGACAACGACACCTTCCCGCTCTGGTACGCGCAGGAGGTCGAGGGGATCCGGCGTGACGACACGCTGGCGAACCTCTCGCTCATGAACACCGAGTGGCACCTGCGCCAGCTCCGGCGCCGGGAGACGCCGGCCTTCGATCCCTCGGGGGCGGCGGCGGTCTGGCGCGACGGACCGGTGCCCGAGCGCCCCACGACCCCGGTGCTGAGCCTCCCGATCGAGGAGATCGACAGCCTTCCGGAGGCGATGCGGGTCCCGCCCGAGGGCGGCATCGCCTTCGACAGCGTGCAGATCCGCTTCGGGCAGGACGTGCTGCTGCGGCAGGATCTCGCCACGATCTTCCTCATCCGGGACAACCTGCGCGAACGGCCGATCTACTTCAGCTGGAGCGACGGCGGCTATCCCGACCAGACCCTCGGCCTGACCGGCTATCTCGTCTCCCAAGGCTTCGTCCGCCGGCTGCTCCCCGAACCGGCGCAGGAGACCGACTCGGTGGCCCTCACCCCCGGTCTCGGCTACCTCAACGTGCCGCTCACCCGGACGCTCCTCTGGGACGTCTACCACTGGCGCTCGGCCTCCCGCGACCGCCCGCGCGGCTGGGTGGACCAGCCGTCGGGGTCCATTCTGCAGCTCTACGCGGTGATCTACAACGGCGCGGCCCGGGCGTTCGAGGCGGCCGGCGACAGCGCGCTGGCCGCCCGCGCGGACTCGGTGGCTCGCCGGGTGAGCGAGGAGCTGTCCGAGGGGGCGCGCTTCTAGCCGGCCTCTCGAACGGGTGTCCGCCCCTGTGACTCACGACACACTGGCGGGCCTCTCCATCCGGATACCTTGCGGGAGGACACAGCAGGTACTCATCCCGGGGCCGACCACATGCGACTCTTCGAGAGCTGGCAGAGCCTGGGCCAGACCCTGCTCGCGGGGGTGGCCGCGTACGTCGCGCTGGTGCTCTTCCTCCGGATCTCCGGCAAGCGCACCCTAGCCAAGATGAACGCGTTCGATCTGGTGGTGACCGTCGCGCTGGGCTCCACGCTGGCCTCGGTGATCACCTCGGACCGGCTGCCCCTCGCCAACGGCGTGCTGGCGCTGGCGCTGCTCATCCTCCTGCAGTACGCCGTGGCCTGGCTCGGCGTGCGCTCGGCGCGCGTCCGGCACCTGGTCAAGAGCGACCCCACTCTGCTCTTCTACGACGGCGGCTTCCTTCCCGACGAGATGCGCCGCAGCCGCGTCAACCGCGACGACGTCGTCGCCGCCGTGCGCAACAGCGGCATTCTCCGACTCGGCGAGGTCCGCGCGGTCGTGCTGGAGACCGACGGGTCCCTCAGCGTGCTCCCCGCCGACCGGAGCGCCGCCGAGGCGACCAGCCTGCGTGACGTCCAGCCGCCGGGGGCGGAGCTCGCCGCGCGCGGCGGCCCGACGGCGCGCGACCGATGCTGATCCAGTCGGTCGTCGAGCTGGTGGGGCCCGAAGGCGCGCTGCAGATCTTCGGCGTCAAGCTGGTCGGCGTCACGCTGGAGACCGGGCGCAAGGTCCTGCTGAGCCTCGCCGCGATCGCCGTCCTGAGCCTCGTGGCCCGTGGGGTGCAGGCGCTGGTCCGGAGGATGCTCCCGGGCGAGGCCCGGGTCCATGCCCGGTTCTGGTGGCGGCAGGTTGTCCGGCTGGCGGCCGCCGCGCTCGGACTCCTCCTGCTGTTGTCGATCTGGTTCGACGACCCCCGGCGCCTCACGACGGCGGCGGGGCTGGTCACTGCGGGGCTCGCGATCGCGCTCCAGCGAGTGGTGACCGCCTTCGCGGCCTACTTCATCATCCTTCGGGGCCGGCTGTTTCGGGTGGGAGACCGTATCGTGATGGGCGGCGTGCGCGGCGACGTCCTGGCGCTCGGGTTCCTCCGGACCACGGTGATGGAGATGGGGCAGCCGCCGCCGGTGCGGGGCGACGAGCCCGCCATCTGGGTCGAGGCGCGCCAGTACAGCGGACGGATCGTCACGATCACCAACGACCGGATCTTCGACGAGCCGGTCTACAACTACACCCGGGACTTCCCTTTCCTCTGGGAGGAGCTGCACCTCCCGGTGCCGTACACCGCGGACCGCGCGCGCGCCGAACAGATCCTCCTGGCCGCGGCGCGACGCCACACCGTGCGCGTGAGCGAGGTGAGCACCGAGGCGCTTCGCGAGTTGCGGCGGCGCTACTTCGTCGATTCCGCCGACCTCGAGCCGCGGGTATACTGGCGCCTCACCGACAACTGGCTCGAGCTGAGCGTGCGGTTCGTCGTCCGGGAACGAGGGGTCCGGGAGGTCAAGGACGCGATGAGCCGGGAAGTGCTGTCGGAGCTCCAGGCGGCCGGCATCCCGCTGGCCTCCGCCACCTTCGAGCTCACCGGCCTCCCGACGCTCAGGGTCGCCCTGGGCGAGTCGCGGGGACAACCGGCAGGCGATCGTGCCTAAGCTCCGGGCCCTGTGGACGCGGGTGAGCGAGAGTCTCTGGTTCGTGCCGAGCCTCATCCTGCTCACGGCCATCGTGCTCGCCGTCGTCATGGTCGAGTTGTCCGCCGCGGTGGACGCCGAGGTCCTCGCCCGCTGGCCGCGGGTGTTCGGCGCCGGGGCTGATGGCTCCCGGAGCATGCTGTCCGCCATCGCCAGCTCGATGATCACGGTGGCCGGGGTCACCTTCTCCATCACCATGGTCGCGGTCACCCAGGCCTCCACCCAGTATACCCCGCGCATCCTGCGCAACTTCATGCGCGACCGGGCAAACCAGGCGGTGCTCGGCACCTTCGTCGGGATCTTCGCCTACTGCGTCGTCGTGCTCCGCACCATTCGGGGCGAGGACGGCCCGACCTTCGTGCCCTCTCTCGCCGTGCTGATGGGTATCGTCCTCGCGCTGGTGGGCGTCGGGGTGCTGATTTTTTTCGTGCACCACATCGCCACGACGCTGCAGGCGTCCGAGATCGTGGCCCGCATCACCGACGACACCCGGAGGGCGATCGACCGGCTTTACCCCGACCGGCTGGGTGGTGCCGGCGCAGAAGGGGATCCCGAGCCCTGGCTCGGGAGCGTCCCGGAGAAGGCCTGGAGCGCCGTGCTCGCGCCGGCCACCGGCTACGTCCAGCACCTCGGCATGCACGCGCTGACGGACATCGCCGAGGAGTGCGACCTCCTGGTCCGGATCGAGCGCGTCCCCGGGGATTTCGTGGTGCGCGGACAGCCGGTCGCCTGGTTCGCGTCGCACCCGGCACACCTGAGCGCCCCCGCGCCCGAGGCCCGGCTGCGGGAGATCGCGGAGCGCAGCGCGAGGCACTACGTGGTGGGGACCTATCGGACGCTGGACCAGGACGCGGCGTTCGGGATGCGGCAGCTCGTGGATATCGCGCTCAAGGCGCTGTCGCCCGGCATCAACGACACCACCACCGCGGTCACCTGCGTGGACTACCTGGGCGCGATCATGGTCCGCCTGGCCGACTGCCGGCTGGAGCTGGTTCGCCGCGGGGAGGACGGAGTCCTGCGGGTGGTCGCCCGGGAGCCGACCTTCGAGAGCCTGCTGGCGCTCGCGACCGACGAGATCCGGCAGGCCTCGCGGGGCAACGTGAGCGTGCTCGCACGCCAGCTCCAGATGCTCACCCTCGTGGCCCGGGTGACCCACGACCCGGCCAGGCGGCGGGCGGTGGCCAAGCACATCGCGCTGGTCCAGGGTGCGGCCACAAAGGTGGCGGCCGGCTACGATCTCGAGCGGCTGCAGGACCTGGCCGGCCGGGCACTGCTCCAGGCCGATCGTCCGGGCTAGTGGGTGACGGGCGGCTGGGCGGTCAGGAGCTGTTGGAGGGCGGTGAGCAGCTGGTCCGAGGAAAAGGGCTTCTGGAGCACCGGGCCGGTGACCCGGCGATGCTCGAACTCCTCCAGATATCCCGTCACGAACAGCACGGGCGTGCCCGGGTAGATCTCGGCCAGCAGCCGGGCGAAGTCGGGGCCGTCGATCGGGTTCATCCGCAGGTCGGTGACGACGGCCGAGAGCGGCAGCGACAGCTCGGCCGCGAGCTCGAGCGCCTGCAGCGCACCGGCGGCGGCCTCGGCCCGATAGCCGGCGGCGGCGAGGGTGCGCTGCATGAACCGGAGCACCGTGGGCTCGTCGTCCACGACCAGCACCAGCGGTGCTGCCGCACGCGGGGCATTCATCGGCTAGGGTGAGGTCCTGGCTCGTGCAGACGGCCGGGTGACCCGGCGGGTACGGGCGGTATTCAGCCGGTGAGTACGGCCGCCCGCGGGGTCCACAAACCCGTCAGGTACTGACGGCCCCGGCGGCCGCCCCGGAACTCGAAATGCAGGTCGGGCAGCACCCGGTGCCCCAGTTCCAGGACCGGGCGCCCGGCTCGCTGCCCGCTGCGCCAGACCATGCGCGCGGCCTTCTTGGCGCTGAGCCATACGCCGGGAGTGAGTTCCGGATACAGGCCGGCGTATTCGGGACGGACACGGGCGCGCCGGACATCGAAGAAGCTCATAGCTGGCTCCGACAGGAGGCGGTGCGTTCGTGGTGGCGAAGACCCGGGGCACGAAGGGGGGTCTCCTTTTGGCTGCCGTAATCTATGGGGCCCGGGAGGATGCGAAAGGGTCTTTCCGGCCCGCGGCGGAGCCCCGGCGGCCTTGTCCCGGGGCGAGCCCGCAGTGAGCTTTGGGCCTGAGGCGTGGTGGCCGAGTGGTTGAAGGCAGCGGTCTTGAAAACCGCCAAGGGGGCAACCCCTTCGTGAGTTCGAATCTCACCCACGCCGCTGCGACGGTTCACGAGCCCGTGCGCGCCATCGCGGGCCGAGTGCCGGTCCCGGCGAGCTCCTCCTCCAGCTCCGCGGTGCTGCGGCCGGAGATGTAGCGCCGGTACCAGACCTCCGCGGTGAGCAGCAGCCAGATGCGGTTCCCATGGTCCCGCCGCCGCTCCAGATGCTCCCGCACCAGCTCCTCGATCCGCTCCCCGCGCAGGTAGCCGTCCCGCACCAGCTCGCTCTCCCGCAGCAGCCGGGGCGCCAGCGAGCGCACTTCGCCTTCCAGGATGTACATCAGCGGCGACGCGAACCCCTGCTTCTTGCGGCGCAGCACCTCGGCCGGGAGATAGCGCTCGCCCAGGCGCCGCTGGAGGTAGCGGAGCTGCCGCCCCCGCACCTTGTACCGGGTCGGCACCCGGGCCATGAACTCGGCGAAGCGCGGATCCAGGAAAGGCGAGCGGGACTCCAGACTGTACGCCATGGTCGCGCGGTCGAGGATCATGAGCGACTGCCCCGGCAGCCGGGACATGGCGTCCACGTACATCATCCGGTCGATCGCCTCGTCGGCCGGCGCGTCCCGGAACAGGCCGAGCACGCCGGCATCCGCCCGGCGTCCGCCCAGCATGGCCCGGTAGCCCGGCGTGTAGAGCTGGAGCCGCTGGGCCTCGTTGAACCAGAAGAACTGCATGCTCTCCGCGTAGCGCTCGCCGCCGGTCTTGCGCGCCATGAGATCCACCCAGCGGAGCTTGTGGGTGAAGCTCTTGAAGGTGAACTGGTCCGGCAGGCGCCGCAGCACCTGGGACGCCACCAGGTCCCGCACCGCCGCGGGCACCAGCCGGTAGGCGTCGAGCCAGCGCTCGGCCGAGTAGCGGTCGTAGCCGCCGAACAGCTCGTCCCCGCCGTCGCCGCCGAGCACCACCTTCACCTGCCGCGCGGTCATCCGCGCCAGGTGCAGCAGGCACACGGAGAGCGGATCGGCTGGCTCGTCGAGCACCGAGACCAGCCGGGGCAGGTCGCGGACCACGGCGGGCGTCATCTCCTCGGCGAAATGCCGCGTCCCGTAGCGCGCCGCCACCGCTGCCGCCGCGGGCAGCTCGTTCAGGTCGCCGAACGGAATCCCCATCGAGAACGTGCGCAGCTCCGGGCCCAGCGCCCGCGCCGCGTACGAGGCGACCAGGGTCGAGTCGAGCCCGCCGCTCAGGAAGGCGCCCACCGGCACGTCGCTGGTCAGGTGCAGCCGCACGGTCTCGTCCAGCAGCGCGTCGATCCGATCGAGCAGCTCCTCCTCGGCGTAGTCCCACTTGGGACCGTACGGGAGGGTCCAGTAGGACTCGACGCGCGCGCCGCCGTCCTCCCAGACCATGAAATGCGCGGGGGGCAGCGCCCGGATCCGGGAGAAGAAGGTCTCCGGCGGCTGCACGAACCGGAGCGTGAGGTACTGGTCCAGCGCGGCGGGCGAGAGCTCCGCCAGGGACGGGTCGTCCGCCAGCAGCGCCTTGATCTCGGAGGCGAAGGTGAGCCCGCGCGCGGTCTCGGTATAGAAGAGCGGCTTCTGCCCGAAGTGGTCGCGGGCGAGGAGCAGCCGCCGCCGGCGGCGATCCCAGATGGCCAAGGCGAACATCCCCCGCAGCCGCTGCAGCAGGCGCTCCCCGTCGTCCTCGTACAGATGGACCAGTACCTCGGTGTCGGAGCGGGTGCGGAACACGTGACCCCGCCGCTCCAGCTCGGTCCGGAGCTGCGCGTGGTTGTAGATCTCCCCGTTGAGCACGACCTGGATGCTGTCGTCCTCGTTGCCGATCGGCTGGTGCCCGCCCGCGAGATCGATGATGCTGAGCCGCCGCATGCCGAGGCCGACGCCGTCCTCGAGGAAGGTGCCCCAGTCGTCGGGCCCCCGGTGCGCGATGGCGTCGCACATCGCCGCGATCTCCGCCCCGCTCACCGGGGCCGGGCTCACCCGGCCGACGATGCCGCACATCTCAGGCGCGCTTCCGGCCCCAGGCCACCATCATGTAGCCCGAGGTGAAGGGGATGAGATGGTCCAGCAGGGTCCACGCCCGCAAGGCGGGGTACACCGCGGCGTAGACCTTGTACGCCGTCCCCACCTTGTTGAGCGCTTCGGCCGACATGGGAGCGGTATCTCCATGGAAGTCCTGCTCCTGATCCTGCTTGCCCTGCGTCGCCTTGCGGTGGTAGGCGTAGTTGAGCAGGTCCTCCAATGACTCGGTGAAGAGCCGGCAGTAGCTCTCGATCCCGTGCACCTCCAGCCCGTGCCGCTGCATCAGCGCCCGGGTGCGCTCCGGCGGGTAGCCGTCCCGCGCGTGCCCGAACCCCTCCTGGCTGGCGGTGAAGCCCAGCGCCCGCTTGAGCGCGAAGCCGGGACGCCCGTGCTCCCCCTTGGGCGCCATGAAGAGGAAGTCGCCCCCCGGCTTGAGCACCCGCACCATCTCGGCGAAGAAACGTTCGTCGTCCTCGATGTGCTCCAGGAAGTTGATCGCGGCCACCACGTCGAAGCCGGCGTCGCGGAAGGGCACGGCCGTCTCGCCGATCTGGACCACGCGCTCGCCCACCAGGGAGCGGGCCGAGCGCACGTGGTCGCGCTCGAAGTCGCAGCTCACCCAGGTGCCGCCCCGCTGCCGCAGGAAGTGGGAGGTGAGCCCCGTACCGCAGCCGAGCTCCAGGCACTGTCGTCCCTGCACCGGCGGCAGGTGGTCCAGCAGCGCCTTGACCGTCTCCTTCTTCTTGAGGGAGCGGCGGTAGAGCTGGAGCTGCCAGTGCTCGGCCGCGGCCGTGCTTCCGTTCCGATTCATCCTCTCACCTCACTCGAGCGCGCCGGAGCGCCGGTACGCCTCGGCCGTGCGACGGATACCTTCGGGGAGGTCCACCGCCGGGGCCCAGTCCAGCACCCGCCGGGCGCGGGACGTGTCGAACTCCGAGTCGCTCCAGAAGAAGTCCATCCGCCGCCGATAGATCGGGGGGTCGAGCCCGAGCGCCTGGCAGGCGTCCTCCACCACGGCGGCGGTCACCAGCATCGGCGCGAGCGGCAGGCGGATGCCGTAGCGCCGGCTGCCGGTGGCCGCCTGCACCAGTGCGATCAGCTCCCGCAGAGTGCAGGAGCGCGGGCCCGCCACGATGAGCGCCTCCCCCAGCGCCTCCTCCCGCTCGCAGGCCCGGAAGAACGCGCTCACGACGTCGTCCACGTAGACCATGTGGCGCCGCCCCGAGCCGGAGCCGAAGAGCGGGAAACGGCCGCGGCTCACCCCCCGGAACAGCTTGAGCAGCCGCTGATCCCGCGGCCCGTAGACGTCCGCCGGGCGGAGGATCGTGAACGGGAGACCGGTCGCCGCGCCGACCTCCCGGACCAGCGCCTCGGCCGCCACCTTGCTGCGCTCGTACACGTTGCCCGGCGCGAGCAGGGAGTCCTCCCGGGTCACGCCCGGCGCCCGGTGCCCGTAGATGCCGATGGTGCTGCAATAGACGAACCGGGCCACGCCGCCCGCGGTCGCGGCCTGCAGCAGGTGGCGGGTACCGTCCAGGTTCACCCGCTCGAAGAACTCGTCCCGCTTCCCGCCCTCGCGCATCGCCACGGCGAGGTGGAAGACGTGGGTCACGCCCCGCATCGCGCGGCCGCACAGCGCCGGGTCGGTGATGCTCCCGGACACGATCTCCACTCCCTGGCGGCGAAGCGCCTCAATATTCGCCTGCTCCTCGGGCCGGTCGGTGAGCCCGAGCACCACCACCTCGGCGCCGCGCCGCCGTCCCTCCTCCGCCAGGTGCGAGCCGATGAACCCGGTCCCGCCGGTGACCAGCAGTCTCACCCGTACCGCTCCGCCAGCGCCGCCACGATCCGCTCGCTGGCGTGCCCGTCGCCGTACGGGTTCACCGCGTTCGCCATCCGCGCATACGCCTCGGGCGAGGCGAGCAGCGCGGACGCGGTGGACACGATGCGCTCGCGGTCGGTGCCGACCACCACGGCGGTGCCCGCGGCCACGCCTTCGGGCCGCTCCGTGACCTCGCGCAGCACCAGCACCGGCTTCCCAAGCGAGGGCGCCTCCTCCTGCACCCCGCCGCTGTCGGTGAGGATCAGGTGGGCCCGATCCATGAGGTGGACGAACTCCACGTAGTCCACCGGATCGATGAGGCTCACGCGGGGGAGATCGCAGAGCAGCGCCTCGACCGGCTGCTTGACCTCGGGATTCGGATGGACCGGCAGCACCACGTGGATGTCGGCAAAGCGCTCCACCAGGTCCCGCACGGCCGCGCAGGTCGAGCGGAGCGGCGCCCCGAAGCTCTCGCGCCGGTGGGTGGTGACGAGGACCACGCGGGCGGCCGGATCGAGCGCGGCCAGCGCCGGCGTCCGGAACCGGTAGTCCGGGCGCCGCGTCGCCAGCAGCGCGTCGATCACCGTGTTGCCGGTGAGATGGACGTCGGCCGGGGCGACCCCCTCGGCCAAGAGACGGTCCCGCGCCTGCGCGGTCGGCGCAAAGTGCAGCGACGCCAGCCGGGTGGTGAGCACCCGGTTCATCTCCTCGGGGAAGGGCTGGAACCGGTCGCCGGTCCGGAGCCCGGCTTCCACGTGGGCGGTGGGGATGCGCTCGAGGTAGGCGGCGAACGCGGCGGCGAAGGTGGTCATGGTGTCGCCCTGCACCAGCAGCACGTCCGGCCGCACGTCGCGGAGGAGCCCCGGGAGGCGCTCCATCACCCGGGCCACGATCTCCGCCGGCGACTGGCCCGGCGTCATCAGGTCGAGATCGTGATCCGCCTCGAGCCCGAAGACCTCCAGCACCTGGTCCAGCATGCCCCGGTGCTGGGCCGAGACGCAGACGACGCTCTCGAAGCGGGCCGGCGCTTCTCGCAGGCGATGCACCACCGGGGCCATCTTGATCGCCTCCGGACGGGTGCCGAAGACGCTGAGCACGCGAATCATCGCGCCGGTACGCCCCCCTCGAGCCGCTCCGCCAGCGCCTCCATCGTGACGAAGCGGAACCCGCGCTCCAGGACCGCGGCGAACACCTTCCGCAGCATGGCGTGGTGGACCCCTTCGTAGCAGGGGTGTCCGTAGAGCACTACCAGGTCGCGGGACTCCAGGTGGGCGTGGAGCTCGCGCATGACCTCAGGCTCGGCGGTCCGGCGGGCGCCGTGGTACTCCAGCCACGGAATGGTGCGGGGGCCGGCCAGGGTGACCGGGATGGTCCAGTGCCGGAGCATACGGCCCGCCGCCGCCGCCCGGCGCGGCTCTCCCCCGATGGCGTCGCCGTCATAGAGGAAGCCGAGTCGGTCGAGCAGGAGCATCACGCGATCGTCGGAATAGAACCCGGGCGAGGAGAAGCCGGCCGGGGTACCGAAGTGGCGGACGAAGTGGGCGTAGGAGGTCTCCACGTCGGCCTCGAGGACCGCGTCCGGCAGCTCCTGGAAGCGCCGGCTCCACACCACGTGGTCCATCCCGCCGTGCAGGCCCAGCTCGTGGCCTTCGGCCTGAAGCGCCTGGAGCTCGGGGAGGAAGGACAGGCCGACGGGTCGGGCGAGCGCGGTCTCGAGGATGAAGCGCGGCCAGCCCGTCTTCTTAATCAGGTGGACCGCCTCGCGGTCGGCCAGCTTGGCCTTGGAGCGGCCCACGCCCTTGCCCAGCCATTCGCGCAGATTGGTCGAGCGGCCCAGGTTCACGAAGAACGTGTTGGCCACCCCGAAGTCGCGGCAGACTTCCCGAATGCGGGGTACGCCATCGGTCATGCAGACCCGGTGGTCGATGTCCCACCGGAAGACGAACAGGCGGTCGCTCATCCGGTGGCCCGGGCGCCGATCTTCCAGTACACCTCCTCCAGTTGCTCGGCCGTGCGATCCCAGTCGAACAGTCGCAGTGCGCGCTGGCGGCCCGCCTCGCCCATGCGGCGCCGCCGCTCGGGGTTCTCCAGCAGCGACCCGATCGCGGCGGCGAGCGCGGCGGCGTCACCACGCGGCACGACCAGGCCCGTGACCTCGTGCTCCACGACCTCGGGCAGCCCGCCGGCGTCGGTCGCGACCACCGGCACGGCGCAGCCCATCGCCTCCGCCGCGGGAATCCCGAACCCTTCCTCCAGGGAGGGAATCACCGACACCGCGGCCGCGCGGTAGTAGGGCGGCAGGTCCGCGTTCGACACCCAGCCGAGGAAGGTGACCTGCTGCGAGATACCGAGGCGCTCCGCCAGCCGGACCAGCTCGGCACGCTCGAACCCGTCCCCCGCGAGCACGAGATGCAGGTCGGGGAAGCGCGGCTTGAGCTGGGCCGCCGCCTCGATGAGGAAGCGGATTCCCTTCCGGGGGAAGAGTTGCCGGCAGGCGAAGATCATGTGGGGCCCGAACCGGGGGTCCACCGGCTTCACGCCGCTCTGGTCCGGACTGAACCGGCGAAGGTCGGTCCCGTTGAAGACTATGTGGACCGATTCCCGGGGCGCGCCGGCCCGAAGGGCGTGCTGCCGGCAGTCCTCGGTGATGGCCGTGAGAGCGTCGGCGTGGCGCAGCGTCCATCGCAGCGCCGGCCGCACGTACCAGCGGGTGGGAAAGTCGTAGCCCTGCTGCGGATTCACGTACACGTCGCCCCCGTGCATCGTGATCACGGTGGGCAGCCGGAGCCGCCGGGCGGCGAGCAGCGCGGCGGGTCCGGTCGGGATGGCCCAGTGGGCGTGCACCACGTGAGCCCCGCAGGCGCGCGCGGTGGCCAGGGTAGCGGTGTACTGCGCCTCCAGGTACTCGGTCATGACCGCCAGACGGGCCAGCTTGCCCAGCAGGCTCACCCGGGTCTGCGCCACCCGGCCATAGGTCAGGTCCTCGGGCAGGGCCATCGGGAAGCGGACGACTTCCACCCCGTCGAAGCTCTCGCGGGCTGAAAGCGGAGGCGGTCCCGGAGTCACGACGGTAACCTGATGGCCGCGGCGCACCAGGTGGCGGTTGATGTCGTGGACGTAGGTGGCCTGGGTATCGGTGGCGTGCTGGGGGTACCAGTAGGTGGGACAGACGATCCGCAACCGCCCTCCCGGGCCCCGGTCAGGCGGCAGAGGTTCTGGCGGCGAATGGACGTGGAGTGCCCCTGTGCTCATCGATCGTCCTGAGTGGATCCCGGTGCCGCCGTCCGGAGGGACGCAGGCCAACTTTCAACATCCATGCCATGTCCCGGCTTGTCCAGAGCGGCCTAACTCCTGATCGGCCCTTGTGTTCGGCCCCGGCTGCTGGGCCTGCGCCACAGGCAGGTGCTGCCTCGGTGCCCAATCCGGTTCTGGCCGCCGGCCACCATCCACCCGCGTCCGTCGTCCCCTGCGGGCCGGGCCGGGCCGGCCCATCCGGTCCCGTGTCTCGCACAACCCGTTGCATCTGCTTGGGATACAACGATGCGTCGGCCGGCCCGCGGCGAGGAAGCTCACCGAGCCTGCGGGAAGGTAATCAGGACTTGGCCGCGAGCAGGGTCTTGACCTTGGAGGCGAGATCGTCCTGCGTGAAGGGTTTGGCCAGGAAGGGGGCCCCCGGCTCGAGGAGTCCGCCCTGGAACACCTCCGACGCGAATCCCGACATGTACAGGATGGGGATGCCCGGCCAGCGTTCCTCGACGTGGCGGCCGAGCTCGCGCCCGTTCATGCCGGGCATCTTGATGTCGGTGAGAACCAGGTGGATGGGGCCTTCGTGCTGCTCGATGGTGGCGATGGCCTCGCGCCCGTGCCGTGCCTCCAGCGCCTGGTACCCGGTCCAGGTGAGCATGCGGCAGGCGAGCCGGCGCACGGCCTCCTCGTCGTCCACCACCAGCACCGTATAGCCCCCGGGCGGCCTTTCCAGGGGCGAAGTCGTACGCGTCGAGCCCTGCTCGTTCATGCAGCCTGGTCCGCTCGGTGTGTCATGAAGGTGGATTGCGAAAGTATCCCCCCGACGGCTGATGTCGCAAGCGGCGGAGCACGAAGGGAATGCGCCGGCGGTCCGACTCGGACCGGAGCCGGCGACGGCAGGACAGCTCGGCACGGGGCTGGCGGAGAGGGTCCTGAGTGTTGTGGCCTCGTGGTGCGCGCCGCCGGGGCCTATGGCAGAGCGCCTGCGACGCAGGGGCGGTATGATGGGTCTCGACAGCAGAGCTATGTGACGGGCTCCGAGCCCTTTACTATTGGAGCCACCCTTTTCGTGGGATTCACCGACCGTCGGAGCTGGCCTGGCGAACCCCGCCCCATCAACTCGACAGCCCGAGCGCGTACTCATCACCGGTGCTGCCGGGTACACCGGCCTGGCGCTGGCGCTCCACCTCCTCGCGGGTGGCACCACCGTGCGCGCTCTCGTCCGCAGGCCGTTACAGGACGGCCAGCTCGCCGGCGCCGGCGCCGAGATCCTCACCGGCGATATCCGCGACCCGTCGGTGGCGCGCTCCGCGGTCGAGGGCGTGGACACCGTCTACCATCTCGCGGCGGTGTTCCGGCGTGCCGGCGTCCCCGACTCGGAATACCGAGGTGTGCACGTACACGCCACCTCCCGATTGGTGGAGTGCAGCGCCGCCGCCGGAGTCCGGAGGTTCGTCCACTGCAGTACCGTGGGCGTGCACGGGGATGTGGGCCAGGCGCCGGTCAATGAAGACGGCCCGCTCCGGCCGGCGGACATCTATCAGCGAACCAAGCTGGAAGGCGAGCAGGCGGCTGTGCGCGCCGCCGAACGTGTGGGGCTTCCCCTCACCGTGGTGCGCCCGGGCCCGATCTACGGTCCAGGGGACCGCCGCCTCCTCAAGATCATCGGCGGCGTGGCTCGCCGGCGCTTCTGGGTTCTGGGCAATGGGATGCCCCGGCTGCAGATGGTCTACATCGATGACTTGCTGGAGGGAATCCGCCTTGCAGGCGAATCCCCGAAGGCCCCAGGGAGGATCTACATCCTGGCCGGCGAGGAGGCCCCCACCCTGAACGAGCTGGTTGGAGAGATCGCGGTCGTAGCGGGTGTCGAGCCCCCTCGCTGGCGTCTGCCGGTGTGGCCTCTCTGGCTGGCCGGCGCGACGTGCGAGGCGGTCTGCGTTCCCCTCGGGATCGAGCCCCCGATCTTCCGACGGCGGGTCAAGTTTTTTACCAGCAGTCGCTGGTTCGACATCTCCCGCGCACGAGACGAGCTCGGCTTCAGGCCGATGACCCCGCTGCGCGTGGGCTTGGCACGCACGCTCGCGTCATACCGGCAACTCGGTTGGGTCTAAGCATCCCCACTTGCCGTATGACCGTATGCAGAGTCGTGGATCGCCTCGGCGACCGACGATTCTCCGTGGCAGACTCGAGCTCGCGGCGATCCTGCGCCGGTGCGCTGCCGGGTCTTCCCGGACGGCGCCGGATGCGCGCGCAAGCCCTTGCCTATCCCCCGTTAACCGGCGAATTTCCCCCCTCGCTGGAGTGGTGGCCGAGTGGCTGAAGGCACCGGTTTGCTAAACCGGCATAGGGGGTCAACCCCTATCGAGGGTTCGAATCCCTCCCGCTCCGTTCCAGGGCAAAAGAGGTGAAGCGTGAAAGGTGAAGAGGCGGCCGTGCCGACCTCGCCCGTTCACCCTTCACCTTTCACGCTTCACGCCTTCTCTCTTCACGCCTCCTGCCTCCGGAACCATGGCCGCTCCCCGCGTTCGCTTCGCCCCCTCGCCCACCGGCTACCTCCACGTGGGAGGCGCTCGCACCGCGCTCTTCAACTGGTTGTACGCCCGGCACACCGGCGGCAC
>DASUSR010000080.1:0-16973 GCA_036375015.1 Gemmatimonadales bacterium | reverse complement strand
GTCTGCCGTCTGCCCGCCTGCCCGTCTGCCGTCTGCCCGCCTGCCCGTCTGCCCGCCTGCCCGCCTGCCCGCCTGCCCGCCCTACCGTTTCTTCCCGTACCGCTCCAGCGCCAGGTTGACGATCTGCTCCAGCAGCCGGGGATAGTCCATGCCCGCGGCGGCGGCCGACATGGCGAACTCGCTGGTCCGCTCCAGGTAGCAGCTCGCGTTCACCTCGAGCACGTAGATGTCCCCGGTGTCCGTGAGGCGGAGGTCCACCCGGCCGTAGTCGCGGACCCGCAACGCGCGGTAGGCATCCACCGCCACCTTCTGAAGCCGGGCCCGCAGCTCGTCGGGCAGCTGGGCCAGCACCGAGCGGGTGCCCTTGTACTCCTTGCTCCGCTCGTCCCACTTGGCCTTGCTGTCCATCACCTTGGGCACGCCCTCGGGGAAGCCGGTGAAGTCGATCTCCACCGGCGGGAGCGCCTTGGCCTGCGTGTTCCCCAGCACCCCCACGTAGAACTCGCGTCCCTCGATGTACTCCTCGGCCAGCGCGTTGTCGTTGAGCTCCTTGCGGATGGCCGCCACCCGCTCCATCAGCTCGGTCACGTCGTGCACCAGCGACTTGCCCCCGATGCCCAGGGAGGCGTCGGACCGGAGAGGCTTCACGAACAGCGGCATGCGCAGGTTGCCGCCGGTCTCGAATGCCGCCTCGCGGGAGAACACCGCGAAGCGGGGATACAGGATCTCCTCGAACGCCAGCAGCTTCTTGGTGAGCCCCTTGTCCTGACTGAGATAGAGCTCGCCGGGCCCGCTTCCGGTATAGCGCAGGCCGAGCAGGTCGAGCAGCCCGGTGACGGGAATGTCCCCGAAGACGTTGTCCCCGAACATCTCCATCAGGTTGAACACCAGGTCGGGCCGCCGGCGCGACAGCCCGGCGATGAGCCGTTTCACGTCGCCGTGCACCCCGAGGATGGAGACGCGGTGGCCCAGGCGGCGGAGCGTGCGCGCCACCTGGGTCACGACCGGATCGTACTCCTTCGAGAACTCGTTCTCGCTGTCGAGGTAGGTGAGGACCGTGATCTTCATCGGCTACTCGCTCAGATCCATGCCCCAGCGGGCCAGGGAGACGGGAAGGCCGCCGTAGTCGAGCAGCTCGTCGTGGAACCGGCGCTGGCTGAACTCCGCCCCCGCGCGGCTCCGGTAGGCGTCCCGCAGTCGCAGCAGCTCGCGCCGGCCGACCGCGTAGCACAGCTGGTACGTCGGCCAGGCACAGTAGCGCCGCACCTCGGCCTCGGCGCTGGGGCGCTCGATGGGCAGGTGCCGCACCATGTACTCGACGGCCTCCTGGGCCGACATACCCCGGGTGTGCAGCCCGACGTCGAGCACCACCCTGACCGCGCGCCAGAGCAGGTTCACCAGCTGGAACAGGCGCTCCTCCACCGAGTCGTAGTAGCCCGACTCCTCCATGAGCTGCTCGCAGTAGAGCGCCCAGCCTTCGACCATGATCGGAGTCCAGAGATGGCGGCGGACCTGGGAGGGGAGCTCCTGGGCGCGCACCAGCTGCAGGTGGTGGCCGGGGTATGCCTCGTGGGCCACCATGGCCGGGATGGCGTGGCGGCAGTGGCCGCGCCGCTGCTGGGCCAGAGCCTGCGGCGGCAGCGATGGATCGGGCCTGGTCACGTAGAAGCGGCCGGTCTGGCGGCCGAGGAAGATCGGGGGAGGCTCGTAGGCGGCGAAGGGGACCAGCGACACCAAAAACCGCGGCGTGGCCACGACTTCCACCGGGCTCTCCGGTATGCCGACGAGATCGTGGTCCCGCACGAAGCGGTGGGCGCGCTCGAGCTCCTCACGGTAGGCGGGCAGGAGCTGGTCGGGCTCGGGGGTGTCGGCGCGGAGCTCCTCCACCAGGGTGCGCCAGTCGCGGCCGCCGAGCTCCGCGGCGAGCTCGGTGAGCGCCGCCTCGGTCTCCTCCTGGAGGTGGAGCCCGTAGCGCCAGATTTCGGGGGCGCCGGCGCCCAGGGCATGCTCGTGGTGCAGCCGGCGGCCGAATTGCTCCTCGCCGATGGCGAAGGCGTGGGGATCGACGCTCGGCTCGATCTCGTCGCGCAGCGCCGTGCCGAACCGTTTGAGCGCCTGCAACGTTTCCCCGGCCGCCGCCTCGAGCTCCTGCTGAAGCCCGGGCGCCTCGGAGCCGAGCGTCGCCGCGACCTGAACCACCAGCTCGCCGCCACCGCCCAGCATGCTCAGGGCCGTGTCCACGAAGACCGAGGGAGGCTCCCGCAGGGTTGTCCTGGCCGCGTCGAGGAACGCGGGAGCCGCACGCAACCGCTCGAGCACCGCCGGCGCGCGGCCCCCGGCTGCGCCGTTTCGGCGGGCCAGCACGGCGTAGAGTCCCTGAAAGAGATGCCCCAGCCAGTACCCCGGGTTCCGCACGTGCGGCTGCTCGTGCTCCAGGCGGTACATCGTGTTGCGCAGCTCCCCCAGGAGCGCGGTCCGGTCGATCTCCTGCTGCACATCGTCCGTGTCCAGCTCCTCGAGCGCGCCGGCCACGGCCCGAAGCGCGGCCACATGCTCCCGGACGGAGTCGGCGTCGAACCGCGCCAGACGGGCGTCCTGCGAGACCAGCCCGGCCGAGCTGGCCGCGGCGGGATCGAAGTGGTATTTGAGGTCCAGGTAGGACCGGCAGAGATCGTCGACCGCTGGCATCGAGCTCCTACGGCTTGGCGGTGACCTCGGAGTGGTCGCCCAGGGTAGCACTCCCGCACAGCCCGTCCAACACCACGCTGTTGCCGAGCAGGGCACCGTCGAGCGTGACGCCGCGAAGCGTCGCGTCGCGTCCCACGATGGTGTTGCGCACCCGGCTGTCGCTCACCCGGGTTCCCCGCTCGATCGAGACGTTGGGCCCCACCTCGCTCCGCTCCAGCGTGACCCCGTCCTCGATGTAGACCGGATCGTGGATCGTCACCCCCGGGTACTCCCCCCGGCGGGCGGCACCCGTCCGGAGGAGGATCTCGTTGGTCTCCAGCAGAGTGCCGAGCGCGCCGCAGTCGTACCACCCGCCGACCTCGGCGGTGAAGATCCGCTTGCCGTGCTCGATCATCCATTGGAAGGCGTCGGTCAGGTAATATTCACCCTTGTTCTTGGGACTGGCCAGGACGTGGTCGATGCCCTGCCAGAGACTGTCCACCGCGCGGATGTAGTAGAGCCCGATGTTGGCCAGCTTGCTGACCGGCGTGGAGGGCTTCTCCACGATCCGGGTCATGTAACCCTGAGCGTCGGTGACCACGACGCCGAACCGCTGGTAGTCCTCCACCTCCTTGGCCCAGATGATCCCGTCGGCGTCCGTCCGGTTGATCAGCGTGAGATCCGCCTCGAACACGGTATCCACGAAGATGATCAGCATCGGCTCGCGCACGTAGGGCCGCGCCAGGTTCACAGCGCCCGCGGTGCCGTCCTGCACCTTCTGCTCGATGAAGCGCGAGGAAATCTTGTAGCGGGCGCGGGCGTAGGCCTCCACCTGCTCCTTCAGGTGGCCGGTGATGAAGATCAGCTCGCTCACGTCGAGGCCCTCCAGCCGGTCCATGACCCAGTCCATGACCGGTCGCCCCGCCACCTTGAGCAGCGGCTTGGGCACCAGATGGGTGTGGGGGCGCAGGCGGGTGCCCTTGCCGGCCAGAGGGATGATCACTTGCATCTCAGCCTCGTCCGTAGCGGTCCTGGAGTCGCACGAGGTCGTCCAGCTCCGGCGTGGACGCCTCGAGTACGTCGCTGTCCACCACGGCCTCGATCTGGTGGATCAGCGTGGGGGGAATGTGCACCGTCTCGCCGGCCCGGAAGGGTCGGGACACCAGTGCATCGCCCTGCTGCGTGCGCAGGATCAGCTCGCCGGAGAGCACGTGCATCGTCTCGTCCTTGCGGTTGTGATACTGCAGGCTCAGGACGTGACCGGCCCGGACGTGGAGAATCTTGCCGACGTAGCGGTCGGTGAGGGCCCAGACCAGCTCGTAGCCCCACGGTTTGTCCACGCGATACGGCACTTCGGGCAATGGGCCTCCGGGCAGGTGCGGTAATATAGGTAGGGACGGGGGGGCGGCGGGGCTGGAGACAGCGGGGCGGACGCGGGCAAGATCCCTCGGTCGCTGGCGCTCCCTCGGGATGCAGTACGCGCGCCCCCACAGCAGCCCCGCTGCCCCGCTGGTCTAGAATGCCGGCTGAAAGCCGAAGGTCCACCGGAATGCCACGTCGTCGTCTCCGTCCTTCCGATCCTGCGCCAGCGCCGGCTCGCTGACGAACAGGGGAAAATCGAGCCGCGTCACAAACGGCGTGTCGCCGATGCGGTGGTCGGCCCGCAGGCCGACACCCGCGTCGCCCAGCCAGCGGATCCGCTCGCCCGTGAGCGGCTGCGGTGCGCCGCCGATGGCGTGCGCCAGGTCGCCGAACGCGGCGACGCTCACCCGGCTGAAGAGGCGGCCCTCCGGCCGCCGCATCAGCGTGCGATCGAGCTCCAGATTGAGCGCCACGAGGGCCCCGGTGGAGAGGCGCGGATCGATCCCCCGGACTCCGGCGCCGCCCGGGGCGTGGTAGCGGAAGTCGTCGCCCACCAGCAGCGCGCCGCGCGAGCGGAGGAACGGGTTGCCCAGGAGCTCGAGCGGATCGGCGCCCTGGAAGTAGATCTGGCGCTGCTTGGCCGCATCGTGCTCCCACCCCGCCGCCCCGGCGAAGAGTCGCACGCCGAGCCCGAGGTGGCGGTCCAACGGCCGGCGCGCCGCGGCCTCGAGAGTGCCGCGGAAGTAGAACTGGTCGAGGTCTCCCCGCCCGCTCGCGGCGAGACCGTCGCGGTTGTAGGCGAGCCCGCCCGCGACGGCGGCCCGGATCCCCACCCGCCACTCGCGGCCGGCGGTCACGCCACCCGAGAGCTGCGCCTCGATGGTGCCGACGTCGTCGTACCGGCCGCGATCGAGGTAGCGGAACTCGTCCGGCTGCACCCACTGTACGCCGAGCCCGGCGGTGACGGCGGGCCCGCCGGCGGTACGCGCCGGCCGTGCCCGCTCCACCCGCGCGGTCGCTCCGAAGCGGCCCTCGACACGGTACAGGTCCAGCGTCTGGGAGGTGTGCGGGGCCCGGAGAAAGACCGGGTTCCGGGCCCGTACGAAGAAGTCGAGGTCCCGCACGTCCCGCTCCACGCCCACTCCCGTGCCGTAGGACAGCAGCGTGACGTTCTGCTCGAAGCGGCCGAGATAGTCGTCCCTGCTCCGGACGCCGAGGGTCAGCCCGCCGGCCTCGTTGTACCACAGTGTGGGGTGCAGACCGACCGTCATCCGCTCGCGTCTCACCCGGGTGCTGAAGTAGGGATGGAAGTAGAAATCGGCGCCGGGAGCGGGCGCCAGACTGGCCGGCAGGCTGAATCCGAGCACCTTCCGGTTGTTGAGCATGTTCCAGTCGTGGCTCCGCACTCCCGGGTCGATCTCCACCCGTCGCGGCCGGCCCAGCGTCAGCACCTCGACCCACTCGCGTTCCGCCTCGCCCTCGGCGCGGGCCAGCCCGGTGTCCGCTTCGGCGTAGACCGCCACGTCCACGGGAAAGACACCGGGCGCCTTTCGCCGCACCTCCACCCGGGTGATCCAGGCGGGCTCGCCCTCCCCGGGCACCCGGCGGGTCTCCACCTCGCCGACGGCATAGTCGTACAGCACGGTCGTATGCAGCCACTGCGCGAAGAAGGTGGACAGGTCGCGGTTGGCGACCTCCTCCGCGGTCAGGCGGAAGGCCGTCTCGTCCACGTGCCGGTACTTCCAGCGGTCGTAGAAGGTGCGAAGGATCCGGTGCATGACCGCGTCGCCCACGATGTGGCGGAGCTGGTGGAAGAACAGCTCGCCGCGCGTGCTGATGGCGACGTTGTAGGAGGTGAAATCCCGGTAGCTCTCGGCCGGCTTGCTCGGCGGCTCCGACTCGCCCTCGAGATCGAGCAGCAGGAGGTTCGCCTCGTTCCGGTAGTAGGTGGTGGGGCGGCCCATCACCTCCCAGAACCAGGTGTTCTGGAAAGTGGTCAGGCCCTCGTCGAGCCACCCTTCGCGCCACTCGTTGTTGGCCAGCAGGCCCATCGCGTAGTTGTGGCCGACCTCGTGGACGATGAGCCCCTGGTCGGCCGATCCGTTCATCACCACCATCGGGAACTCGGTCCCCCCGCCCTCGATCCGGTGCAGATTGGTGATCTGGGGCCAGCCGAACGGCCCGAAGAGCTCGTGGAGCCAGGCGAGCGCACGCTCGGTGCGCTCGACCGCGACGCCGTTGCCCCAGGTGGTCTCGTCACCGGGCGCGTAGAGCACGTGCACCGCGACGTCGCCGAATCGGCCGCCCTCGTAGCGGTAGTCCGGGTTCAGCGACAGGGCGAAGTGATGCACCTGCTCCGCCTGCCACCGCACCCGCTTCCGTCCCGGCTCGGCCCCATCGCATGCGCCCGCGGCCGTGCCCGCGGTCCCGTAGTAGTCCCGGCGGTAGTCCACCGGGCGCGCGGGATGCCGGTTGACCCGCTCCCAGCCCGGGTCGCCACACACCGGCACCCCGGTCGCCCCGATCACCTGGTCCTCGGGAACGTCGAGGTCCACCGTGTACCGGGCGAACTCACCGTAGAACTCCCCCGCCGGATACAGCGGATGCTCGGCCCACCCCCGTCGGTCGTACACCGCGACCTTGGGGTACCACTGGGCGAAATCGAACCGCCGGCCACGCCGGCCCTGCCGTCGCGGCAGCGTCGAAGGCCGCGCGTCCCAGGCGAGATCTACCGTCATCGAGTCCCCCGGGGCCAGCGCGCGCGGCAGCAGGAAGCGGACGACGGTCGAGTCGGGCGCGAAGGGGTACACCGGCTCGGCCGGCTCGCCCATGATCCGGACGTCCCGCACATGGTTGAAGGCGAAGTCGGGATCCCGGAGATCGTTGAAGCGGCGGATGCCCTCGACGGAGTCGGCGTCCGACCAGCGGGAGCCGGGCCGGAAGGCGTTCAGGTGCAGGTGCAGGGCGAAGGTGACGAGGGTGTCGGGTGAGTTGTTGCGATACCGGATGCGCTGGGTTCCGCCGAGCACGCCCGAGGGCTCGTCCAGCCGCGCCGTTATCTCGTAGGCCACCTCCTGCTGCCAGTAAGGGAGCGGCGCCCGGACGGCCGGCTGCTGGAGCGCGAGGAGTGCGAGGACGATCACGAACGGCTCTGCGGCTGGGGTCGGCGGAAACATAGCCCGGGCGTGCGGAGTGTCCGTCCCCAGTGGCCCGATCCGCAGTTCTCCATGTAGACAAGTGGAGATGTGGTGCGGTCATCCGTCACATCAGGCTGAGTCCGGTGGGGCTGGACAGAATTTGCTAATAGTAGGGGAATCACCATCCTATTGACGATTCGTCGGCAAATCGTACATTCGACTGACGTACACGAGACCAGGCGAGCCTATGACCGACACCCTCGACCTCACCTCCCGCCGGATTCTCCAGCTCCTCACCCGGGACGGGCGGGCGAGCTACCAGGCCATCGCCGACGAGGTGGGGCTCTCCCGGCCGGCCGTCATGGAGCGGGTCAAGCGACTCGAGGAGGCCGGCTTCATCCGGGGATACACCGCGGTGCTCGACCGGCGGCGGATCGGATACCCGGTCACGGCCTTCGTGGCGGTGCGCTACCCGGCCTCGACTGGAGGGGTGGAAGATCCCGGCCTCCGCGAGATGGCGGCCAACCCCAACGTGCTGGAGTGCCATCATGTGGCGGGGGAGGACTGCTACATGCTCAAGGTGGCGGCCCCCTCCATCGACAGTCTCGAGGCCATCCTGCGGCAGCTTCGCGAGCCGGGAGAGCCGGTGAGCACCCGGACCACGATCGTCCTCTCCACCCTCTTCGAGAAGCCGGGCATCGCCCCGGTGGAGCCCGACTGACATGGCCGGTCTGCGTGGCAAGGCGCTCGTCGCCTATCTGCTGGTCTGCACCGTGTGGGGATCGACCTACCTGGCGATCCGCATCGGGGTGCAGGACCTGCCGCCGCTGCTCTTCGCCGGGGTGCGGTTCCTGATCGCCGGGGGGCTGCTCGCGCTCATCCTGCACGCCACGGGCGACCGGCTCCCCCGCAGCGCCCGGGACTGGCGGATCCACACGGTCACCGGGCTCTTCCTGCTGCTCGGCGGCAACGCGGTGGTGGTCTGGGCCGAGCAGTTCGTCGAGTCGGGGCCGGCCAGCGTATTCGTCGCCGCGGTGCCGCTCTGGGCCGCCTTCTTCGACGTCGTCGTCCCGGGCGGGACCAGCGTGTTCACCTGGCGCGTGGGCGTGGGGCTCGCGCTCGGCTTTCTCGGCAGCGGGCTCCTCGCGGGGGTCACGCCGGGCGAGCTGCTGGCGGCCGACCTGAAGGGGCCCATCGCCCTCACCCTGGCGAGCGCGTCCTGGGCGCTCGGCACGGTGTACTCCAAGCGGAATCGCACCGACACGACCCCGTTCAGCGGAGCCGCGGTGCAGATGCTCGCCGGCGGCGCCGTCATCACCCTCCTGGGGCTGCTGCTCGGCGAGGCGGGGGACTGGCGGCTCTCGGCCCAGGGCCTGGGCGCACTGGCGTACCTGGTGGTGTTCGGGTCCATCGTCGGGTTCACGGCCTACGCCTACGCGCTGCGCCACAGCTCGCCGACCATCGTGGGCACCTACGCGTACGTGAATCCGGTGGTGGCCGTCCTGCTCGGCTGGATGATCCTGAACGAGTCGGTCACGCTGCGTACCTTCGCGGCGATGGGCCTCATCCTCGGCGCGGTCCTGATGATTCAGCTCGCGCCGCGCCGGGTCTCCCGGCCCGAGCCAAGCCCCGCGCCGAGGGGCGCGCGGGCATGATCGCGACCCCCGCGGCGGATCCGATCGTGCCGGGAAGCGAGGAGGAGGTGCCCCGGCTCGCTGAGGCCTTCGAGCGTGCCACCCTGCCCAAGGCCGAGTGGACCCATCGCGCCCACCTGCTGGTGGGGCTCTGGTACGCCGTCCGGCTTCCGGCCGGCGAGGCCCTCGACGCCGTACGACACGGGATCGCGCGGCTCAACGCGGTGCACGGCGTCGTCACGACGCCCACGGGCGGATATCACGAAACCATCACCCGCGCGTACATGCGACTGATCTGCTCGTTCGTGGCGGAGGAACGGGGCACCAGCGGGTGGGCAGACCGCGTCGAGCGGTTGCTGACGCGTCACGGCGAGCGGGAACACCTGCTTCGCTACTACAGCCGCGACCTCCTCATGAGCCCGGCAGCGCGCTTCGGCTGGGTCGAGCCCGACCTCCAGCCGCTCCCCTGAAACGAAGCGGGGCCGTCAGCGCGCGAGCAGCTGTCTCCGCAGCCTGGTCATTCGCCGGCGGACCGAGCCGTCGTACACGCGCTCCCCGACCCGTACGATCGCGCCGCCCAGGATGGTGGGATCCACCGAGAACGAGGCGATGACCTCCTTGCCGAGCTGCCGGCTGAGGCGCTCCCGAATGTCGCGTCGAAGCGCCTCGTCCGCGGGGCGGGCCAGGGTGACACCCGCCCGGATCCGGTTCAGCTTGATGTCGAGCAGGCCGAGGTACTGGGTGGCGATGTCGCGCAGCACTTCCTGCCGGCCGCGCTTCACCAGCGCCTGGAGGAACAGCACGAACTCCCGCGGCGCGTCGCGGAGCGCACCGGCCAGAATGCGCGCCTTGGTCGCCTTGGGAACCCGCGGGGACATCAGCACCGCCTGAACCTCCGGGGTGGTCTCCACCGCCGCCGCCACCGCGTCGATCAGATCGGCATAGCGCTCCGTCTGCCCGCTCCGCTCGCCGAGGTCGAAAAGCGTCTCGGCATAGTTACGGGCGATGGCGGCGGACCTCAAGTGCGCGACTCCAGCGTGCCCAGGTAGTCCACCACCAGCTTGCGATCGGTGTCGCTGCCCAGCCGCTCACCGATCAGCTTCGAGGCGGCGGCCAGCGAGAGGTCCACCGCCTCGCGGCGCAGGTCGGCCACCGCGCGGTCGCGCTCGGCACCGATCTCCCGGCGGGCCCGCGCCAGCATCTCCTCCTGCTCCGCCTTGGTCCGTTCCACGGCCAGGGCGCGCTCCTTCTCCGCCACCACCCGCGCGTCGCTGATGATCGCGTGGGCCTGGGTCTTGGCCTCGGCCACGAGCTTTCGGTGCTCGGCGAGGAGGGAGGCCGCTTCGGCCCGGTCGCGTGCCGCCTCCGCGAGCTGTGCCTCGAGGGCTTGCTCCCGTGCCTCGACCGCGCCGAGGATGGCGGGCCAGGCGAACTTGCGCAGGATCGCCAGCAGGAGGAGGAAGACGATCACCGTCCAGACCATGAGGCCGCCCTCGACGGTCAGCGGACCGGCGGGTGCGTGCGCCTCCTGGATCGCGGCCAAAGCCGGCATGTGTGCACTCCGATTCGGCGTCGAGTGGCCAGGGTCAAGGGCCGGGACTATCGACCCTTGACTCCCGACCCTCGACGGCCGCTTAGAACGTGATCTTTCCCTGAATCAGGAACGCGATGACCGCCACGAACAGCGCCACGCCCTCGATCAGCGCGGCGGCGATGATCATCGCGGTCTGGATCCGGGCGGTGTTCTCCGGCTGGCGCGCCATCCCTTCGGTGGCCGAGCCGCCGATCCGGCCGATGCCGATCCCGGCGCCGAGCACCGCGAGGCCGGCCGCGAGGCCCGCGCCGATGAGACCGAGGCCCCGGTCCGAACCGGTCGCCGCGGCGGCCTGCAGGAAGGCGAAGATGTACAGCATGTCTGCTCCCAGAGTGAACGGAAGATTCCGTGTCGTCCGCGCCCGCCGCGCGTGGCCCGCCTCTTCCGGAGCAGGCTCGCCGCGGTGATCCGCCCTCGGTCCGTGGACCAGCGGATATCATCCGCCATCCGGCGGATTACCAATCCAGGAGCGCCGCGTGCGCTCGGCGCCCTGGTGACTACGTCTGTTCCGCCGCCTAGTGCTCCGCCCTCATCAACCCGATGAACACGCTCGTCAGCAGGGTGAAGACGAACGCCTGCAGGAACGCCACGAACAGCTCCAGCAGCATGATCGCCGTGGCGAGGATCGACGCCCCGATGCCCACGACCCAGCTCTGGAACAGGAACGTCAGCCCGATGAGCGCCAACACCAGCACGTGCCCCGCGGTCATGTTGGCGAACAACCGGACCGCGAGCGCGAACGGCTTGGACAGCTTCCCGATGATCTCCACGGGCGTCATGATGATCAGCATGATCGGCTTGAGCGCCGTGGGGAGACCCGGAGGGAGATAGAAGATCGTCTGGAGGTAGCCCTTGGCCCCGAGTGCCCGCATCCCCGCGATCTCGATGGTGACGAACGCCATCAGCGCGAGCGCGGCCGTCACCGCGATGTTGCCCGTCGCCGTGGCGCCCCAGGGCAGCAGGCCGAGCAGGTTCATCGTGAGGATGAAGAAGAAGAGCGTCAGCAGGTAGGGCACGAAGCCTTCCCCGTGGTGTCCCACGTTGGGAAGGATGACCTCCTGCCGGATGTAGAGGGCCATCGCCTCCATCGCGCCGGCGAAGCCCTTGGCCGGCCTGCCTTCCGCCTGGGCCCGCGCCACCGCGCGCGCGCTGAGCACGAACACGAGGGTCACCAGCAGCGCCGAGAGCAGCATGAAGACCAGGTGCTTGGTCGGCGAGAGATCGATCACCAGGTTGCCGATGTGGATCGGCGGGAAGTGCGGCAGCTCGTACACGCCGAGGAAGGGGATCTCGATCTCGCGCGCGTTGCCGATGTGGTGGACGATGTCGATCTGGTTCTGGTTGGCCGCGTGCTGGCTCTCCGGAGCCACCAGGTCCCGGGCGATCTCCCGAGTCGGCTGGTGCTCCTGTGCCCCCGCCGGCGCCGCCCCGGCGCCCAGGCCGGCACCGAGCAGCGCCGCGATCCCCATCAGTCGTGCCAGTCGCATCATCGTTCGTCTTTCCGGGAGTGTTCCCGCGCCGCCGTGACGCCTTCCACCAGGAGCAGCGCCACCAGTACCCCGACCATCGTGCCGAGCATCGGCCCCGCCGAGCCGCCGAGCGCGGGGAGCACCGTGAGGCCCGCGACGGCCACCGCGGTGAACCGCACCAGCATGCCGAGCCCCCAGCTCAGCAGGAACCGCTCGGTCCCGAGGCTCCGGAGCGCCCACCACCCCAGCGGCGCCTGGAGCGCCAGCCCCACCAGGGCGCCCCAGAGCACCTCGTACCGCACCGCCCCGGGGACCGCCAGAACCACCACGCCGCATCCGACGCCGACGGCGGCCACGCCCAGCAGGTAGCGCCGCGCCAGACTCACCCGTCGCCGCCGTCCTTGCGGTTGAGCGCCCGGATGAGCGAGTACATGGTCCCGCCGAACCCGAGAAAGGCGGCGACGACGGTCAGGATCCCGCCGGTACCCAGCTTCCGGTCGGCCCACTGGCCGGCCAGCACGAAGACCACCAGGCTGACGGCGAGCTGGATGCCCAGCCCGGCAAAGCGCATCGGCCCGGGCGTCTTCCCCCCGCCCGGCTCTGGGGCATGCACGGGGCAAACCTACCGGCTTGTGAAAAATTTCGCAAGCGCCGAACGGTGTCGGTCCCGCCGGCTAAATTCGGCCGGTCCCGGGGCCGCAGGACAGGGGCATCGCGAGGACACCTGGCCCGCGCCGCGGGCGTAAGGACTGATGGGACGGCGCTGGCGCCGGCTATCCCACAGGACTAAATCTCAACCGGACCCCTGCACCGAGAGCGCATGACAGTCACCCAAGCCGCCCCCCAGGACGACGTCCGACAACTCGAGCGTCTGGTCGACGCCGTCACCCGGCTGCGGGCGCAGGTGGCGCAGCGGATCGTCGGGCAGGAGGAGGTGGTGGACGGGATCCTCACCGCCATCCTGGCCGGCGGGCACGCCCTGCTCATCGGCGTGCCGGGGCTGGCCAAGACCCTCATGGTGCACACGGTCTCCGAGGCGCTGGACCTGTCCTTCAACCGGATCCAGTTCACCCCGGACCTGATGCCGAGCGACATCACCGGGACCGAGATCATCGAGGAGGACCTCACCACCGGGAAGCGGGCCTTCCGGTTCGTGAAGGGTCCCATCTTCGCCAACGTAGTGCTCGCCGACGAGATCAACCGCACGCCGCCCAAGACCCAGGCGGCGCTGCTTCAGGCGATGCAGGAGCACCAGATCACCGCGGGCGGCACGACCTACCGGCTTCCCGATCCCTTCTTCGTGCTCGCCACCCAGAATCCGATCGAGCAGGAGGGCACCTATCCGCTGCCCGAGGCGCAGCTCGACCGGTTCATGCTGGAGCTGCGAGTCGGATACCCGAGCCGGGAGGAGGAGGAGGCGATCGTCGAGCAGACCACCGGGTCGGCCCGGGTGGCGCTCCAACCGGTGCTGGATGCCGGGCAGTTGCTCGCGATGCAGGCGCTGGTCCGGCGGATCCCGGTGTCCCGGGGGCTCATCCGCGCGGCCGTGAGCCTGGCCCGACTCACCCGGCCGGCGGATCCCGACGCCCCTCAGTTCATCCGGGAGTACGTGGACTGGGGCGCTGGTCCCCGGGCATCGCAGTACCTGGTGCTCGGCGCCAAGGCGCGGGCCGCCCTGGCCGGACGGCCCATGGCGGACCTCGAGGACGTGCGGACGGTCGCCACCTCGGTGCTGCGGCACCGGATGGTCACCAACTTCGCCGCCGAAGCGGCGGACCGGACCAGCGAAGACCTGGTGCGGGAGCTGGTTTCCGGGAAGGGGTGGCTCGCCGGCTAGGCTCGGTCCGAGGAGCGTGACGGACCTGAGGGGCTCCTCAGGTCCTTAAGCTGGTTTGCAGGCCAGCCTGGCAACCAGCGGATTCACCAAAACCGAGCGCCCCGCCGGCACCAGCCCGGCGGGGCGCTCGGCTCCAATGAACTCGCTCAGACGATCGGGTCGATCAGGTCCTCGAAGAAATCGAAGCCATCGGCGAACATCGCCCAGATGGCGAGGAGCACGCCCTGGTCCGCCTCGCTCAGCGGCTGACCGTCGGCGCCCTGGATCACCGGCCCGGCACCGCCGGTCATGGTGATGGTGGCGAACAGATCGCCGTTCACGTCCACCTCGAAGCTGCCCACCCCGTTGGTCTCCGACCCCTGGATGTCCACGGTGCCGTGGTCACCGCGGGCCTCGAGATTCAGCGTCGTGACGGTCGTCTCGGTGCCGAGGCCGGTGGTCGCGGCCTCGATCTCCAGGCGGAACCCGCCGCGGGTCGGCACCACCAGCAGGTAATCGATCGCCAGGCCGAGTCCGGCCGCTTCGCTCCCGGTGATGGTGGTCTCGAGGTCGAAGTTGACCCGGTCGGTCCCGTTGGTGGCGTAGCCGCCGATCGAGACGTTGGCCGACGAGATCCCGCCCGAGGCGACGACCGCGTAGTCCAGGTAGGTCACCCCGCCCGACACGACGATCACGTGGGCGCTGTACGAGCTCACCGTCTCGGACACCGTGAGGTCGGCGTGGCCCACCTGGACCAGCGGCTCGACCGGGAAGCCGGTCACCGGGTTTACCGCATAGAGCACGAAGCGGACGCCGTTGCTCGGCGCCCCGGTCAGCTCGGAGGCGACGTAGGTGTCGGTGTCCACGTCGTACACGAAGGTGACGCCCAGGTACTCGGCCGGGATCGCGGCGGTCGAGAACGAGGGGCGAATCCCGCCGACGTTGTAGTGCCGGGCGAGCGAGGCGGCGTAGCGCAGCGCGCCGGCCTTCCCGTCCCGCGCGATCGCCGCCGACGGCGCGGCGAGCACCGCGGCGCCGGCGGAGCCGCCGACGACCGCGCTGATCTGGGCCGATGCCGCCGCGTACGCCTCCAGGGCGGGCGCGTCGAACGACTCGTCGATCGCCGCGAGGTCGGCCGAGGTGCCCGAGGAATCGTAGGGCGCGTCCGGCGCGGTGGAGTCACTACTGCAGCCCGCCGCGAGCGCGAGCAGGGCGACAGTAGCGACAGTCCGACTGGCGTAATGCAGGACACGCATCTGGGCAGCCTCCCTCTGAAGAGATATCGAAAGCACCGGCGAAACTCGTTGTGAAATCGAGAGATTTCCGAGGCGCGCCATCCTTTGCAGTCCTCTGCGGAGGACGAAAGGACGGCATCGCCGGGAGGGAGAGGCAACGGTCGTGCCTATGGACGGCCGGGCGGCGGGGGCAGAGGGGCGTGCGGGGCGGCCTGGCGACCGCCACCGCGGAGGCTATTTGGGTTCCACCGGCAGGCCGGCGGTCTGCCAGGCCTTCCAGCCGCCCACCAGCGCGCGGGCCCGCTTCCAACCAGCTTGACGAAGCGCTCGCGCCACCCGGGCGCTTGTGGCTTCGTCCTTTCAGGTACAGTAGAGAACCAGCTCGGCCTCGGGATCGAGCCTGCGCTCACGGGCGAGGCGGACCGCCTGGTCGGGTGGGAAGCGGCGGGCGCCCGCGGCCTTGAGGGTGTCGTCCCGATAGCTGCGCTCGGTTCGCACGTCGAGCAGCACGAAGGGACGGCCCTCCCGCTGGAGCCGCCGGACCTCGGCCAGGGTGATGCGCTCCGGCACCTCGTCACGCTCCGCGACCGGCGCCGGCGGGGCGGCGGGGACGGCCACCGGGCCCGGCTCCACCGGGGGCGCGGCCGCGCGCGCGGCGCGCCGGAGATACCAGGCGATGCCGCCGCCGTGCACCAGCACCGAGATGAGCACCACCAGGCAGGCGATGGCGAAGAGCCGTTCCGACCCCTCGACGCCGGCGAACACCGGCAGCAGGACAAGAAGCAGTGTGCTGAGCCCGCGAGGCCCTGACCAGGCGATGATGCGGCGGTCGCGCAGGTCGAGGCCGGCCCGGGCCAGCACCGGCAGCAGCACTACCGTCCGCACCCCCAGCGCCACCACGGCGAAGAGCACGGTGAGCCCGTCGGCGGCGGTGAACCCGCCCCAGATGAGCGAGGCGCCGAACGCGACGAAGGTGAGGAGGAGGAACATCTCCGCCGACGCCTCGCCGTAGTCGAGAAAGCAGTCGCAGAGCTCGACGTCGAGCGCCGCGATGACCAGCCCCGCGGCGAACGCCGCCAGGAATCCGCTCCCCCCGACCGCCTCCGCGGCCGCGTACGCCGTGAACGCCACGCCGAGGGCGTAGAGCGACTCGTAGTCGCGCCGCACGCCGACCCGGCGGCGGACCCGGTCGAGCAGGGTGATCGCGAGATAGCCGACGACCACGCCCAGCAGGGGTCCCAGCAGGAAGAGCCCGACGATCCGCTCCCCCACCTCGGCGGCCGGCGCCATCCCGTTCCGCAGCGCGAGCATGCTGAGCACCACGATGGGAAGCAGGATGACGTCGTTCATCCCGCTCTCCAGCCGGAGCGCGAGCCGCGCACGCGCCGGCAGCGCCGGATGCCGGATCAGTGTGCGGAGCAGGACCGGATCGGTGCTGGCGAGCGATGCTCCCAGGATCGCGGCGGCCGGCAGCGACAGCCCGAGCAGCAGCCAGGCGGCCAGCGAGATGAGCAGCGCGGGCAGGAGGGTCCCCGGCCCGAGGATGTAGGCGGCGAGGCGCGGCCGCTCCCGCAGCTCTCCCACGTCGATGGAGATCGCGTCGCTGAAGAGCACCAGCACGAGCCCCAGCGTAGCGATCACCTGGAGGGACTCCGACTCCAGGGAGAGGTCCACCAGCCCGAGACCCGCCGGCCCCAGCAGGGCGCCGAGCAGGAGGAATATCGCGACCTGGGGAAGTCCGGTGCGCTCCACCGCCCCGGAGAGGAGCGAGGAGACCAGGATCACCAGCCCGACGAGCGCGAGTGTGGCGGCGAAGGATTCGTGAGACATGGACGAAAGAGCTCCGGCTCTGGCGTGGCGCACAGACCGTGTGCTAACCTCAAACGTGGCGACCTACCCTACCGAGCCCGCGGGCATCGCCCTGCTCCTCACCGTCTGCGGTGTGTTGCTGGTGGTGAGCGTGCTGTCGAGCCGTGCCTCGCAGCGGATCGGCGTGCCGATCGCGCTGTTCTTCCTCCTCGTCGGCATGCTGGCCGGCTCCGAGGGGATCGGCGGCATC
>DASUSR010000079.1:0-6779 GCA_036375015.1 Gemmatimonadales bacterium | reverse complement strand
TCTCGCTGCGGTCGGGGCGCGCCCGCGGCGCTGCCGGCTCCACCCTCAGCGCCAGCGCGCGCTACCCCGCCACCAGCCCCACGACGCAGCTGCACGCGGTCCTCGAGCGCACCGAGGACTTCTCGCTGGCCAAGTTCCAGCTCGAGGTCGAGTCGCCCGCTGGGCCTACCGTCATCCTGGCGGCCGGCTCCGGCGCCCGGCTCATCGTGCGGACCGTGGGGAAAGGGTCCGAGTCCGGACGGGAGCTCCCGGGGGGCCCGGACGTCGTGCTGCTCGACGAGGAGGTGCACTCCCTCTTCGCCGGCGTGGCGAGCCTGGCCACGTCGGCCGGGCGCCGGCTCACCGCGATCTTCCCCCGGTCGGGCAAACGGGCGTCCTTCACCGCGCGCGGGGAGGCCGCCGGTGACGGGGGCGCGCTCCGAATCAGCCTCACCGGCGACATCGCCGGGACGCTGGTGACCGACGCGGAAGGCCGGCTGCAGCGGCTCGAGCTGCCCGCGCGGCGGTTGGTCGTGACCAGGGTGGAGTAGCTCCTACCTCGCAACTCGTTTTCCGACAACTCGCCAGCCTCCTTTGTCGCAACCTGAAACCTGGGCGGCAAGGCGGCCGTATTGGCCGCGGTCACGTCCTCACCGTAAAGGACATCCTCGATGACACGCTGGTTCGGTATCCTGGCGCTGGCCTGGCTGCTACCCCTCCCGCTCGCGGGACAGGACACCACGCAGGCTCGGCCCTCCGACACCACGGCCGCGCTGCGGCCGGCTCCCGCCGTCACTCTTTCGCTCGACGACGCGATCGGGCAGGCGCGCTCCAACAGCCCGACCTACCGCCAGACCCTCAACGACGCCAATCCGGCCAAGTGGGGGGTGCGGAACGCCTACGCCAACTTCCTGCCCTCGGTCACGGCGAGCGGCGACCTGGGGTACATCGGCACCGGCCAATCCAATTTCGGCGGCGGGTTCGTGCGTCCGACGTCCGCCTTCCTCACCTCCGGGTACAGCCTCGGCCTCTTCTGGCAGCTCGATGGGCGGGTGCTCTCGGGCCCCGGTCAGCAGAAAGCGCTGCAGCGCGCCACGGAAGAGGACATCGCGGGGGCCGGCATCCAGCTCCGTGCGGAGATCACTACCCAGTATCTGAACGCCCTCCAGGCGGCCGCCCAGGTCGAGGTCGCCCGGCAGCAGGTGGTGCGCAACCAGGATTTCCTCCGCCTCGCCAAGGCGCGCTACGACGTCGGGCAGGCGACCCTGCTCGACGTGCGGCAGGCGGAGGTGATCAAGGGTCAGTCCGACGTCAGCCTCCTGCGAGCCGAGCAGGCCGACAACGAGGCCAAGCTCGAGCTGGTCCGGCGCATGGGCGTCGAGCCGCCGGTACCGGTGGAGCAGATCGCGCTCAGCGACTCCTTCCCGGTGCAGCCGCCGGAGTTCCAGGTGGAGGAGCTGCTGGCCCTGGCCGACGACCAGAACCCCGTGCTCCGCTCCCAGCGGGCCCGGCAGCGCGCGGCCGGCTGGAACGTGCGGGCGGCCAAGTCCGAGTTCCTGCCCACCCTCTCGCTGCAGGCGGGCTGGAGCGGGTTCACCCAGGAGTTCACCGACGAAAGTCTGCTCCTGGGCGAGACGCTGGGCAGCGCCCAGTCGCAGGCGGCGGATTGCCAGTTCGACAACCAGGTCCGCACCGCGCTGAGTCTGGGCGCGCCGAGCGACTGCTTCGGTGAGGCCGGCCTCGACCCCACCGGTGGCGCCCTGCAGCCGGAGGTGGCCGCGAACATCAGGGCGGCGAACGACGTCTTTCCCTTCGACTATACCGGCCAGCCGTTCCGGGCCAACCTGACGCTCACGCTCCCGATCTTCACCGGGTTCGGTCGGTCGCTGCGGGTGTCGCAGGCGCGGGCCCAGGAGCAGGATGCGGACGAGGCGGCCCGGGCGCTCCGGCTCCAGGTGCGGAGCGACGTGCAGGCCCGGTACCTTGGGCTGCACACCTCCTACCGCGCCATCGCGGTGCAGGCCGCGAACCGGGAGGCCGCGCGGGACCAGCTCCGACTGGCCCAGGACCGCTACCGGTTGGGCGCGGGCACATCGCTCGAGGTCTCGGACGCGCAGAACGCGGTGCAGCGGGCCGAGGGTGATTACGTGACCGCGGTGTACGACTACCACAAGGCAGTCGCCGCGCTGGAAGCGGCGGTCGGCCGGCCACTCCGCTAACGGGGAACGCACATGTCGCGTGGGATGAAGATCGGGCTGGGCCTCGGCGTCGCCGTGCTGCTGGCGGGCGGCGCGGTGGCGTTCCGCATCAACCAGAAGAAGAACGCGGGCACCGAGGTCCGGATGGAGCAGGTGTCCCGGCGCGACCTGGTCAGCGCGGTCACCGCCAGCGGCAAGATCGAGCCGGAGACCTCGGTGGACATCTCCGCCGACATCACCGGGCGCATCGTGCGGATCGCGGTGCGCGAGGGCGAGGTCGTCAAGAAGGGCCAGTTCCTCATCCAGATCGATCCCGCGGAGTACCAGGCGGCGGTGACCCGCGCGGAGGCGGTGGTCGCCTCCACCCAGGCCACCCTGCTGCAGACCCGGGCGAGCCGCGACCAGGCGGAGCGGGAATGGCGGCGCGCCCGGCAGCTCACCGAGCTGGGGCCCAACCTCATCGCCCCCGCGGCCGCGGAGCAGGCCCAGACCGCGTTCGATGTGGCCGAGGCCACCTACCAGTCCACCCGGGCCCAGCTGGCGCAGTCGCGCGCGAGCCTGCAGGCGGCCAAGGACAACCTGGCAAAGACCCGTCTGGTCTCACCCATCAACGGGCGGGTGGTCCGGCTGGCGGTCGAGGAGGGCGAGGTCGCCGTCCCCGGCACCTTCTCCCGGGAGACCGGTCTGCTCATGACCATCGCCGACCTGTCCATCATCCTGGCGAACGTGCAGGTGGACGAGACCGACGTGGTCCGGATCTCCCTGAACGATTCGGTCGAGGTCACCATCGACGCCTATCCCGACACCGCCTTCGTGGGGCGGGTGACCCAGGTGAGCCAGAGCGCCAGGCTCACCGCCACCCAGACCGCTTCGGGCTCCAACGACCGGGCCGTGGATTTCGACGTCGAAGTCACCCTCGACGCGCCGCCGGAGGACGTCCGCCCCGACCTGAGCTGTACGGCTCGGGTGATCACCGACACCCGCGGAGACGTGCTCAGCATTCCGATCATCGCCCTCACGGTCCGGGATCACGAGCGGGTGCCCAACGAGATCGTGCCGGGCATGGACACCACTCGCCGCCGCCTCCGCCAGCGGGAGGAGGAGGGCGTGTTCGTGGTACGGGAAGGGCTGGCCACCTTCCGTCCGGTGAAAGTGGGCATCGCCGGGGACGAGTACTTCGAGGTGGTGGATGGGCTGCGCGGGGGCGAGACCATCGTGGCGGGCACCTACCAGGCCATCCGCGACCTCAAGGACGGCGACCGGGTGCAGCAGGCCGATACCACACGCACCGAGGTGGCGGAATCATGAGCGCGATCATCCGCATCGTGGAGCTCGACCGCGAGTACCAGATGGGGGCCGAGCGCATCCGGGCGCTCGACGGCGTGAGCCTGGAGATCGTCCGGAACGAGTACGTCGCCATCATGGGGCCCTCCGGCTCGGGCAAATCCACCATGATGAACCTGCTCGGCTGCCTCGACACCCCGACCGGCGGCGAGTACTGGCTCAACGGCATGGAGGTGTCCCGGCTCTCCGACGACGAGCTGGCGCGGGTGCGCAACCGTGAGATCGGCTTCGTGTTCCAGACCTTCAACCTGCTGCCCCGGGCCACGGCGCTACACAACGTGGAGCTGCCGCTGGTGTACGCCGGGGAGCGCGCGCGGGAGCGCCGCGACCGCGCGGTGGAGGCGCTCGAGCGGGTGGGGCTGGGCCACCGCATGGACCACCGCCCCAACGAGCTGTCCGGCGGGCAGCGGCAGCGGGTGGCCATCGCCCGGGCGCTGGTGAACCGGCCCAGCATCCTGCTGGCCGACGAGCCCACCGGGAACCTCGACAGCGTCACGAGCGAGGAGATCATGCGGGTCTTCGCCGATCTCCATGCGGCGGGCCAGACGGTGATCATGGTCACCCACGAGCCCGACATCGCCGCCCGCGCCGATCGGGTGGTGGTGCTGCGGGACGGGCGGGTCGAGTCCGACCGCCTCACCCGCGACGCCGCGGCGTAGATGCGGCTCCGCGAGGCGATCCGGATGGCGCTCGCCACCGTGCGGGCGCAGAAGCTCAAGAGCTTCTTCTCCCTCGTGGGCGTGCTGATCGGCGTGACCTTCCTGATCGCGGTGGTGTCGGTGGTCCAGGGGATGAACCGCTACATGGTGGACCGGTTCGCCAACACCCTCATCGGCGCCAACACCTTCGAGCTACGCCAGCGCCCCAGCATCAACATGGGCAACATACCGGACGAAGTCCGGATGGCCTGGCGCCGGCGGCCGCGCATCAGCTACGGCGACGCCGACCACGTGCGCGACCGGATCCGCACCCCCGCCACCTTCGCCAAGTTCTGCGAGGACCGGGTCACCGTCTCGTACGGCGGCAAGGTGGCCAGGGACATCGACCTGGTGGGGACCGAGGAGAGCTACTTCCGGATCCGGAACTACGAGGTCACCGCGGGCCGCGCCTTCACCGCCCAGGAGGTGCGGGCGGCGCAGCCGGTGCTCGTGATCGGGCACGAGCTCGCCGACAAGCTGCTGGCCGGAGTCGATCCGATCGGCAAGGAGCTGCATATCGCGGGGCTGCCCTACCGGGTGATCGGCGTGATCGCCAAGCAGGGCACGCTGTTCGGCATCTCGCTGGACAAGTTCGCCATCATGCCGTTCAGCGCGCCGGGACGACGGCTCATCTGCCCGATCAACATCCTGGACGCCCTGATCGTCCGTACCGACGATCCCACCTCGATGCAGCAGGCTCAGGCCGAAGCCGAGGCGGCGATGCGCAGCCTGCGGCAGCTCAAGCCCTGGCAGGAGAACAACTTCGCGTTCCAGACCGCGGAGGGAGCGCTGGATACCTGGCAGAAGATCTCCCGGATCCTCTTCCTGGCGCTCCCCGGGCTGGTCGCCATCTCGCTCGTCGTGGGCGGCATCGTCATCATGAACATCATGCTCGTGGCGGTGAGCGAGCGCACCCGCGAGATCGGCATCCGCAAGGCGCTGGGCGCGCGGCGCCGCGACATCCTGGCCCAGTTCGTGGTCGAGGCGGCCACCCTTTCCACCGCCGGCGCGGCGCTCGGCATCGGGCTCGGCATCGCCCTGGCCTTCGCCGTCAAGGCGCTCACGCCGCTTCCGGCCGCGGTGGCGCCCTGGTCGGTGGCGGTCGGGGTCATCCTGGGGGTGAGCGTGGGAATCGCCGCGGGCGTGTACCCCGCCACCCGGGCCTCGCGCCTCGACCCCATCGTCGCCCTGAGGGCCGAGTGAGGCGCGCCGGCCCGGTCACCCTGGTGACCCGGATGCTCGAGGGCGTGGGCATCGCGCTGGACTCGATCCGGGCCAACAAGGTCCGCGCCGCGCTCACCATCCTGGGGGTCGCGATCGGAGTCACCGTGGTGATCGCGATGGGCTCCGCGATCAGCGGGATCAATCGCAGCATCACCGGCATCCTGGAGGCGGCGGGTCCCAAGACGTTCTTCGTCCTCCGCTACTGGTCCGGAGGCCTGAACGTGTCCGACGGCTCCGACGAGATGTCCCCCTGGCGCCGGATGCCCGAGCTGAGCGTGGACGAGGCCAGGCTCGTCCGGTCGCTCCCCGCCGTCCGGGAGGTGAACGTCGGCGAGTACACCGACGGGCCGGTGGACTACGAGACGGTGCACCTGGGGGACGTCAACATCGCCGGCTTCAGCCCCACCTGGTCGCAGGTGAACGGCGGCGACATCCTGGCCGGGCGCAACTTCACCATGCTGGAGTACTCCGCCGGCTCGCGGGTGGCGGTGATCAACGACAGGCTGGCCGAGTCGCTGTTCCCCGGGCTCGACCCGATCGGGAAACGGATCAAGATCTTCGGGCAGCCGTTCGAGGTGGTGGGGCTCCACGCCGAGGCGGCCTCGCTCTTCAGCAACGCGGACGAGCCGCGGCTGGCCATTCCACACACGACCTTCCGGAAGGTGGCGGAGTACTGGCCGGGCTGGATGGAGATCGCGGTGGTGCCCACCGAGACGGCGACGGTGGCCGAGGCGCAGGACCAGGTGACGGCCGCGCTGCGCACCCGGCGCGGGCTCCGCCCCGGCGACGAGAACAACTTCGCCCTGGTGAGCCAGGACCGGGTGCTCGACGCCTTCAACAGCATCACCGCCGGTTTCTTCATCGCGATGATCGTGCTGTCGAGCGTCGGACTGATGGTGGGCGGCGTGGGCGTGGTGGCGATCATGATGATCTCGGTCACCGAGCGCACCCGGGAGATCGGCGTGCGGAAGGCGCTGGGCGCCACCCGGGGCGAGATCATGTTCCAGTTCCTGGTCGAGGCCGCCACGCTGACCCTGGTCGGCTGTCTCATCGGGATGGCCCTGGGCGCGCTGATCGCCTGGGGGGTCCGCTCCCTGACCCCCATTCCCGCCACCGTGCCGCTGCTCTCGGTGGTCGCGGCCGTGGCGGCGTCGATCCTGACCGGCGTGCTGTTCGGCCTCTACCCCGCCCGAAAGGCGGCCAGGCTCGATCCGGTGGAGGCGCTGAGGTACGAGTAGCGTGGGTGAAGGGTGAAGGGTGAAGGGGGCGCTCCGTGGGCCCCCTTCACCTTTCACCCCTCCCCCTTCACGCTTTACTCTTCTCCATGCCCCTCACC
>DASUSR010000078.1:0-15096 GCA_036375015.1 Gemmatimonadales bacterium | reverse complement strand
TGCCGGGAGAAAGATCGTGGCGGCCAAACACACGGACGGGGTCCACGGCGACCAGCGAAAACGAACGAGCCTCGCGGGCAATCTCGCGCTGGGGGCACTCGCGGTGCTCGCGGGCGTCGCGGTCTGTGAGCTGCTGCTGCGGCTGATCGGTGTCGGCTATCCGGTCTTCGTGTGGACCGATCCGATCGTGGGCGTGGCCCACATCCCCGGCGCCGCCGGCTCGCGACACTATGAGGGCCGACCCTGGATCGAGATCAACAGTGACGGCATGCGCGGGCCGGAGGCGCGGCTCGAGGCCCCTCCGGGCACCTTCCGCATCGCCCTGCTGGGCGACTCGTTCATGGAGGCCTTCGAGGTCCCCTACCCGAAGACGGTCGGGGAGGTGGTCGAGCGCCGGCTCGCCGAGCTGCGCGGCGCGCCGGTCGAGGTGCTGAACTTCGGCGTGGGAGGATACGGCACCGCGCAGGAGCTGCTCACGCTGAAGCACAAGGTCTGGAAGTACTCCCCGGATCTGGTGCTGGTGGCGGTGACCACCGGGAACGACGTCTCCGACAACTATCGCCCGCTGCGCCGGGCCAACGACATCCCGTACTACGTCTACGACGGCCCCGATCTGGTGCTGGACAGCAGCTTTCTCGCCACCCGCGGATATCGCCAGCGCACCCTGTGGACGAGACGGCTGTCGTGGGTGGTCCAGCATTCCCGGCTGTTCCAGCTCCTCAACCGGGTGCGGCACAACTGGCGCAAGCGCGAGCGGCAGGAGGCGAACGCGGGCGGGATTCCGGGAGACGAGGTCGGGCTGCGGGACGAAGTACAGCTGCCGCCCAGCACCCCCGAATGGCGGGAAGCGTGGCGCGTCACCGAGGGGATCCTTCGACTGATGCACGAGGAGTGCCGGAAGCAGGGCACGCCCTTCGCCCTGGTGACGCTGACGAGGGGAATCCAGGTCACTCCGCTGCGGGAGAAGAAGCAGGCGTTTCTCGAGCAGATCGGTGCGGAGAACCTCTACTATCCCGAGCGCCGGCTGGCCGACCTGGGACGGCGGGAAGGCTTTCCCGTGCTCAACCTGGCGCCGACGATGGCGGAGCAGGCCGAGCGGCAGAGGGTCTACTTCCACCAGCACCGCGACACCCTCGGGGTCGGCCACTGGAACGAGGCCGGCCACGAGGCCGCGGGCGCGCTCATCGCCGCGTGGCTCGCCCGGGAGTTCCCCGGGCGGGCCACGCCGTAGTCGGGAGTGCGGCCTAGAACACCGTGTAGATGAACGGCGCGAGGACGGAGCCCTGGGCGAAGACCAGGAGGGCCCCCACCAGCAGCATGACGAGAATGATGGGCAGGAGCCACCACTTCTTCCGCACCTTCATGTAGCTCCACAGCTCGCGCGCGATGCCCGGATGGCTCATAGGATTCTGCGCCTCAGAATTGATGGTCCATTGCACCCCGCCGCTCGCCCTCCGGGCGGGCGCGCCAGTAGGTCGGCACGCCGCGCGGCGATGAAACCGGCCGATGGCCCACCAGCCGGGCGAGGAGCCCGGCCGGGGTGAGCACCAGGAAGTAGATCGCCCCCATGAGGATCGGGGTGGTCACCTTGGAGATGGCGAGGGCGAGCCGCATCCAGCCGCGGTACACCGGCCCCAGCCGGGTCGGTATGGCGAGTCCGGCCAGGCTCAGGGCGGCTCCCAGCACCAGGGCCACCGTCGCCGGGGTGACGTGAGTCCGCCACCACAGAATGGTGCCCAGCACGAGGAACGCCCCGCCCACCACGAGACCGAACTTGCGGCCCTCGGCCGCCGTCAGTCGAGCTGGAACTCCGCCCGCCAATTTCCGCTCTCCTTCCACTCGGGCTGGCCGGTCTTCTCGAGGAGGAACGGCCCGAGCACGAGGTGGTCGAGGTGTGTCCGCATGAAGCAGCGGTACGCGTCCGCGGGCGAGCAGACGATCGGCTCGCCCCGCACGTTGAACGAGGTGTTCACCAGCACCGCGCACCCGGTGAGACACTCGAACTCACGGATGAGATCGTAGTAGTCGGGGTTGGTGTCGCGGCTGACGGTCTGGATGCGGGCCGAATAGTCGATGTGGGTCACGGCCGGGATGTCGGACCGGACCACGTTCAGCTTGTCGATACCCCACAGCCGGTCCGCCGTCTGATCCATCGGGATCTGGCGCTCCTTCCGCACCGGCGCCACCAGGAGCATGTAGGGGGAGTCCGCGTCGAGCTCGAAGTACTCGTTCACCCGCTCGCGCAGCACGCTGGGCGCGAAGGGTCGGAAGCCCTCGCGGAACTTGATCTTGATGTTCATCTGCGCCTGCATCCGCGGGCTCCGGGGATCACCCAGGATGCTGCGCGAGCCCAGCGCACGGGGGCCGAACTCCATCCGCCCGTTGAACCAGCCGACCACCTTCTCCTCGGCCAGGAGCCGGGCGACGCTCTGAAGGAGCTCCTGCCGCTCGAGCTTCCTGTACGGCGCCCCTACGGACCGCAGGTACGCCTCGATCTCGCTCTCGCTGTAGGACGGCCCCAGATACGCCCCCTGCATGCTGTCCTTGCCGGGCGTCACGCGGCGGGGTTGCCGGCACTGCCGGTGCCAGGCGAGCTGCGCCACTCCGAGCGCGCCGCCGGCGTCTCCCGCGGCGGGCTGGATCCACAGCTCCTTGAAGGGCCCCTCGCGCAGCAGCCGGCCGTTGCCCACGCAGTTGAGTGCCACCCCGCCGGCGAGGCAGAGCCGGTCGAGCCCGGTCTCGCGGTGCACCGTGCGGGCCATGCGGAGCATGACCTCTTCGCAGACCGCCTGGACCGACCGGGCCAGGTCCATCTCCCGTTGCGTCAACTTGCTCTCGGGCTCCCGGGGCGGCGCGCCGAACAGCCGGTCGAACTCGCCGTTGGTCATGGTGAGCCCCGAGAGGTAGTTGAAGTACCGCTGGTTGAGGGTGAAGGAACCGTCCTCCTTCAGGTCCATCAGCTCGCGGTAGATCAGGTCCACGAACTTGGGCTCCCCGTAGGGCGCGAGGCCCATGACCTTGTATTCGCCCGAGTTCACCTTGAACCCGGTGTAGTAGGTGAAGGCGGAATAGAGCAGGCCGAGCGAGTCGGGCCAGTAAAGCTCCTTGAGGATCTCGATGTCGGACCCCCGGCCGACGCCGAAGGAGGTCGTCGCCCACTCGCCCACGCCGTCCATCGTCAGGAAGGCAGCCTCCTCGAACGGCGACGGGAAGAACGCGCTGGCCGCGTGGGACTCGTGGTGCTCGGCGTAGAGGATCTGCCCGTCATAGCCCAGGTCCTCGCGCAACTGCCGGTCGGTGAACAGCTTCTCCTTGATCCAGAGCGGGCCGGCCATCAGAAACGACCGCAGGCCCCGCGGCGCGGTGCCCAGATAGGTCTCCAGGATCCGCTCGAACTTGAGCAACGGCTTGTCGTAGAAGCCGACCAGCGTGAGGTCCGCCGCCGTGATACCGCCGGCCCGCAGGCAGTAGGCGACCGCCTCCCGGGGGAAGTCGGCGTCGCCCTTCTTGCGGGTGAATCGCTCCTCCTGCGCGGCAGCGACGATCTCGCCGTCCCGAAGCAGGCAGGCGGCGCTATCGTGATAGAAGGCGGAAATGCCGAGGATGTGGGTAGAGCTCATGCGGATCGAGATCCCGGTGGCCGCGCGGCGACAGGCCTGCCGGTCGAGGTCGATGGTAGGAGGCCAGAGTTGACCAATTTCGACCGGCGCGTTTCAGTAAGCAAGCCTCAGGCCGTGAGTTCCGCCGCTTCCGGCGTCCGGAGCGCCGCTATCCGGCCCGGACCTAGGGTGCCTCCGCCACATTGCCTGCGGTGCGGACACCACGATGGAGCCCAACGCTAGTTCGTACCGCCACCCTGCCCCGCACGGATCCACTCCAGGATGTTCGGATCCCGGATGTCCCGATCCCGTGCCAGCAGGAGAACCTTGGAGAGCACCTCGGCCGTGCGCGGATCGTCGTCGGCGAAGGGGAGGAACAACCTGCCCCGGTGCTGCGAGTGCACGGCGACGATGGGCAGCGCGGTGCCCGGCAACAGCATGACCCCCGCACTGCCGAGGTGGACCGAGTACTGCCCCAGATCGCCCTGGACCAGGGCATGGTGGTTCAGGATCCGGACGTTGTCGAGGCCGAGCAGTTGGCAGGTCTCCCGCACAAGGGCGGACCGCATCTCGACCGTGGATGCCGTGGCCTCGGGGTCCACGCCCCCACGGTGGGCCACACTGACCACGAGATCCAGATCCCGCATCGTCTCGCTGAACACCCGCGGGGGGATCTCGGCCAGGGGCAGCTCTCCCCACTCGCCCTTCCGGGTGAAGACAACATCCTCGAGCGTAAGTCCCTCGATGTCCGCCGGGGTGTAGAACGCCTCCTGGAAACCCAGCCTCGCGGTGAGCCCCTCGGCGTGGAAGGTGCGGCCGACCCCCTCCTCCGGGCGGGCCACCCAGCCGCGCCCGCCGAGCAGCGCGAGCGCCTGCCGCGGGTTGACCTGGTGCCCCGCGTAGCGGCGGGATCGCGGGGCCTCGCGCTCGGACTCCGTGATCGGATAGAGCTCGCGGAAGACCTGCTTGAAGGGCTGCACCCGCTCGGCCCGATAGCACTCGCGCTGCCAGGCGGACCAGTCGCCGCGGGCGAGCAGATCGTGCGGGTGTGCGACCCGTACCTCCTCGTCCGATCCCAGCACGTGCGGCGCACCCGCGTGATCCCGAAGCACCCGCCCCCCTTCGGCCGGATACCCTGCGCCGCCCTCGGCCACGAAGACCAGCCGCGACAGCGCGGGCGCGAGGATCGGGTGCTCCAGCAGCACGCGCAGCTCGCTTGCGTCGAACCGGTCGCCGCGGCACATCGCCTCCTCCAGCGCTTCGCGCACGCGTGAGCGCTGGCGCTTGAGCTCCTGCAGCCGGCGCTTGAGCTCTTCGACTTCGGTGTCCTTCCGAAGCTTGACCGGCAGGGTCTTGAGCGGCGTGCCGTTCCGGCTCACGTCGAGACTGGGCACCCCCTCCGCGTCCACCGCCAGCGCGAGGCTCACGTCTCCCCGCGTCACCACGACCGGCCCGCGCGCGAGGTCGGCCACGGCCTGCTGCTCCATGGCCCACTGCAGCCGCTGCGGGTCGCGGTACCCGGCCGTGCGCGCGAGGTTGGCCAGGCCGATGGCCACCGCTCTGCTCTCGCTCTGCTGGCGCTGAGCGCCGAACCTGCGTGACTCCCGGCGGAACCGCTCCAGCCGGAGATAGCGCTCGAGCAAGTCTGTGCGCCGCGCCCCGCCCTCCGGAAGCGGAAGCAGCCCGAGTGCCCGGACCGAATCCTGGTGCCGGGACGAGTCGATCCGCTGGAACAGGTCGTCGCGGGTGACGAGGCCGGCCATGGCCCGCGCGAAGAGCTGCGCCCGGGTGTGCCCCGCGCTGCTCGCCGCGTACTTGGCCGCCTGGTCCAGCGCGCGCCAGCGCTCGGCCCCGAGCTCTCCGAAGCACTGCCGGAACCAGGCGACGTCCACGGCGCCTTCGGTCAGGTCGCCGGCCGAGAGGGGAGTTCGCTCGCTGACTTCGGCGGCCCACAGCTCCTTCATCTCCTGGAGCCGCCAGGAACGATCATCCTTGGTGTGCGCCTGAATCCACCAGACGGCACCGTCCAGGCCCGGCCAGCACAGGACCTGGTTGACGTGCGCCGCCCACTGGGGCGCGTACACCGCCAGCTCCACCAGCCGCGCCTCGGACAGCCGCGCTTGGCGAGCCCAGCCGGCGAAGGCCTCGGGGGTGTCCTCCGGCCGGGGCACGCTGCGCACGACCAGGTGGCTCAGCGTCTCCTGGCGCGAGGCGCCGGCGGCGGCCCAGCCGAAGGTGCGGGAGAAGTGGCTCTTGCCCAGCGCGGCCACCGCGCGGGTCACGGTATCGAGGCCGCCGGTCCAGCGAAGCTCCATTGCCAGGCCCGACGCGGCCGTCTGGCGATCGCCGCGCCGCGTCTCGATCTCGACCACCCGCCGGCGGCAGCGGTCCACCGCCTGGACCAGCTCGGGGTGCTCGGCCAGCTCGCGGGCGGGCTTGCGAGCGGACGCCTCGCGGAGGATCGAGGTGTCCGCCTGGAAGCTCCACCGGCCTGCCATCAGATCCAGCAGCTCCGCCTGGTCCACCAGCCCCGCCCGGTAGACGCCCAGGAACTCGCTCAACCGGACCCGGAGCGCACGCGCGCCGGCGGCGCGCGACTCGAATGCGCGCAGCAGGGCATAGAGCCGCTCGGCCTGCTCCGGCCGCACCGAGTCCGGGAAGAGCTCACGCCACCAGCGCAGCAGCAGCAGCCAGGCCTCGGCCCGGTGGAGCTTGGGCTCCCAGGCCGGCTGCTTCTCGTCCGCGTAGCGGTAGATGATGGTCGCGGTGGAGGCGCGCTGGGCGGCGAGCTCGCGGCAATCCTCCTCGCTGAACGAGGCCATCTCGTTCTCCAGCCCATCCAGCAGGAAGTCCACGCCGCCGGCCGGCGGCTCCCAGGCGACGCACCATTCGCAGAGGCCGCGGAGAAAGCGCATTCCCGCGCTCCACTCGCTCGCCCCGCGAAGCTGTTGCACCAGTCTGCCCTTCCACGCGCGGTGTCCTTCGTCGGGGGCGAGAACCCGCAGCAGCTCCAGTGCGTCCCCGTCGCGCAGTTCGGCGGGGCGTTCCCGCAGCCAGGCTCTCCAGGTCGCGGCGAGCGGCAGGAGCGACTCGGCGGCAGCCAGATCCTCCCGCTTGCGCGGTCCGAAGTGCCAGGTGACGGCCTCCACGAGCAGCTTCATCTCGCCGGTGGAGGTGCGCACCTCCTGCGCCTGGTGCGCCAGCACCAGGCCGGCCAGCGACTCGAGCGAGGCGCGGGCCGCGGGGGTCTCGAGCACCACCCGGCGGGCGCGCGGTTCGGGCCAGCGACGGAGCCGGGTGACATCGACCAGACCGAGGGCGTCGTCCCTGGTCGCCGTGGCGATCTGCTCGCCGAGCACCGCGGTGACGTGGGCCTGCTCCGGGTCGGTGAGCGACGGATGGCCCGCGGCATAGCGCGCCACCCGCTCCCGCACCCCGGACCGGCCGCGGCTCGATTCCCAGGCATCGCGGAGCAGCTCGAGCCCGGCGAGGCGCCGCTGCTCGCTCGAATCGGCCAGCAGCCGGTCCGCCGCTGCCAGGAGCTCGGCGTCGTCGAGCGTGCGGAGGCGCCTGAGGGCCCCGTTCCGGAGGTCGCCGGGCTTCCGCCCGAGCAGCTCCACCAGACGGTCCACCTCGTCCGGCCCGACCGGCAGCCCGCCGATGGCCGTGAACGCCGCAGCCCGGACCTGCTCCGACGGATCACCCAGCAGGTCGAGAGCGACGGTGCGCTCCGCCGGGGAAAGCGCCCGCGGCCGGCGCTCCGGCGTGGGCCGCTCCCCCAGGCGTGCGAAACCCGCGGCGCGCAGGATGAACGTCGCACGGGCGCCGGCCTCGAGGTCCGGCACGTAGGGCAGGAGGCGCTCACCGGGGACGGCCGAGACGTTCGCGGCGAGCGCCGCGGCGACCTGGGGCCGCTCGAGCTTGCGCGTCCACCAGGGCCAGACCAGCGGCCCGAGCATCTGCGAGCGCTTCGTCAGGCGCCCCATGAGCCGCTCCAGCTGGGAGAACAGCCGCTCCCCGTCCACCGAGGCGCTCTGGTCCACCCCGAACGCGTCGAGCGCGCGTGCGGCGACCCGGAGGTCCGCGTCGGTCAGGGCATCCAGCAGCGGCGGCAGCGCACCGGTCCAGAGGGCCTGCACCAGGAAATGGGCGGCGACGAACCGCACCTCGGGCGACCTCGACCCCAGTCGGGCCGCGGCGGGACCAACCGCCTTTTCCACGTCCTCGAAGGCGGTGGCCCAGAGCGCGAGATAGACGGTCTCGGCATCGGACTCGTCGAGCGCGGCCGCGCGGGCGGCGGGGTCCTCCAGCAGGAGCAGCACCCGTCGGAGCAGGGTGTCGATCTTCACCCCGCTCGAGCCGTCCCACATGAACCCGAACCAGGTGTCCGCGGCCCGTACCACGGACGAGAACCGGGCGAGGTCCTCCTCGAGGATGAGCCGGAGCATCCGCCGGAACACCTGCGGATGCGCCTCGTCCACGCTCTCGAGGATCGCCTGCCGCAGGCCCTCCTGTCGCTGCGCGGAAAGCAGGAGCTTCTCGACGAACTCCCATGCGTCGGGACGACTGCAGCTCATGAGCGCCTGGGTCACGTGGCGGCCCATCATCCCGGTCTCGTGCTCGCCCAGGGCCGACGCGACGAGAATCTCCTGGACCTCCCGCCCAGTCGTCCCGCCGGCGTCGATCGCGCCGGCGAGCAGCCAGCCCAGATCGGCGCTGCCGTACCATCCCGCGAGGTGCGCGGCGCGCTCCGCGACCCAGCGGATGTCGGCGTCGTACTCGCCGAGCAGCAGGGTAGTGTTGAGCAGCCACCGCCCCCGCACGTCGGCCAGCGTGGCGGGCGAGCCGGGAGAGCGAAACGGCTTGCGGGTGAGCCCCTCCTGGTAGGGGCGGAACGACAGCAGGCCGCAGGCCGACTCGACGCTCGGAGCCAGGTGGGGGAGGAGGACCGCGATGGCCCGGTGCCAGTCCTCGAGGGAGAGGGCCTGGAGCTGCGCGCCGATGTCGCCGCGGCGGCGGGAGACCACCGACGGCCGGACGTAGGACGGGACCGCGAAGGCCTCCTCGATCAGCGCGCGGAGATCGCCGGGCAGCCCGCCTCCCGTGAGCCTCGAGGCCAGCTGACGCAGCCCGCGGAGTCGCCGCATGACGGCCCCCGGATCGTGCTTCGCCTCGAGCTCGGCCTTCAGTCGCTCCTGGTCCATATGCTCATGCCCCGGCGAGGAAGGCCAGGCGGAGAAAGACCAGCTTGCTGTCGAAGGTGAGATAGACCTGACGGTCGAGGCTGCGCTGCTCGACCCCGTCGAGGATCACGAGGTAGAGCCCGTCCTCGAACCCCTGCAGCGCCGCGCCCACGGCGCCGTCCGCATCCGCCGCGCCGACGGAGGGTCGCCCACCGGGATCGACCTTCCCCCGAGCGGCCCCGTCGGCGATCTCGGCGGCGGTGAGCGCCCGGACGAGGCGCCGCGCGCGGTCCCGGGCCTCGAAGGCCGCCACTTCCGCCCGCACGATGCGGGCAATCAGGTCGCGGAGCGTGATGCCCCCGCCGCCGGGGTCCCCGGAACCCGGCGGATTGGGTACCGCCCAGCCGTCCAGCGGCCTCGACTTTCGGCCGGCGTGCCGGAGCTCGATATGCATGACAGACTAACGGAGGAGAAGATCTGGAATGTGGCCCGATCGCGGGCGGACCACCAGACCCAGCTCCGCGCGCAGCCAAGGCGATGCCGGCAGCCGCCACATCTTGTGCGGGCCGGCGGAAGGCCGCACACTTGCGCTGCGCTCCGTCTCACCGCCGCCACCCGCCGCGCCGGCCGGAGGTCCCGTGCAAGCAGTGCGTCGCAGGATGTGCCAGTCGCTCATCGTCCTCGCTGTGGTCGCTTCGACGGCCAAGGCGCAGGTCCCTCTCCCGGAGTACGCCGCCCGACGCGCCGCACTGGCCGCAACAATCGACTCCGGCGTCGTCCTCGCCTTCGGCGCTGTCGAGCCGGTGCGGCACTGGCCGGCCTTTTTCCAGTCGCCCTCCTTCTACTATCTCACCGGCTTCGACGAGAGCGACGCGGTCCTGCTGATGGTCAAGCGGGGCGGCACCCTCACCGCGACGATGTTCGTCCCACCCCGCAACCCGGTGCGGGAACGCTGGGAGGGCCCCCGTGTCGGGCCCGCCCAGCTCGAGGCCAGGTTCGGAATCGGTGGAAGGGACGTCTCGGAGCTCCGGGCCGCCGTGGACTCGTTGGCCGCCGGCCCCCTGCCCTTCTACGTCGTGACCGACGCCCGCTCCGGCGACTATGCCGCGCGCGACTCACTCACCCGGGGAGCCAGCTTCCTGGCCCGGCTTCGGCGCGAGCACCCGTGGCTGGTGGTGCACTCGCTCGACACCCTGGTCACCCGCCTCCGGGCCAGGAAGAGCCCGGCGGAGATCGCCCTGCTCCGCCGGGCCACCGAGATCAGCGCCCATGCGCACCGGGAGGCCCTGAAGGCCGCCGCCCCCGGCTGCGGCGAAAACGAGATCCAGGCGCTGCTCGAGGGAACCTTCCGGCGGCTGGGCGGAGACCGCCCGGGATACGGCAGCATCGTCGGCTCGGGGCCGAACGCCACGATCCTCCACTACACCGAGAACGAGCGCGTGATGCGGGACGGCGAGCTGCTGCTCATCGACGCGGCAACGTCCTTCGGGCACTACTCGTCCGATGTGACGCGCACCATGCCGGTCAGTGGGCGGTTCAGCCCCGCGCAGCGCGAGCTGTATCAGATCGTCCGCGACGCGCAGGAGGCCTTCGTCCGGGAGATCAGACCCGGCGTGAGCTACGACGTGGGCAACGACTCCGCGAGGGCGGTCGTCGCGAAAGGGCTGGTTCGTCTCGGCCTGATCGAGTCGGCGGACGCGACGATGGACCCGCCGCCGGGGATGGCGTGTGGCTCCGGCGGGTGCCTCCAGCTCCGGCTGTTCGCGCTGCACGGCTTCGGGGGACACGGCATCGGCCTCGAGGTGCACGATCCGGCACAGTACTACCAGGAGATCGACGATCGCTTCGGCGTCGGCGACGTCTTCACCATCGAGCCGGGTCTCTACGTCAGTCCGGAGCTGCTGAAGAGTCTGCCCGACACCCCCAGGAACCGCGCGATGCTGGCCAGGATCCGGCCCGCCGTCGAGAAGTACCGCGGCATGGGCGTCCGGGTCGAGGACGTCTACGCGCTCACCAGGGACGGGCTCGAGCGGCTCTCCGACGGGGTGCCCCGGGAGATCGCCGAGATCGAGGCGCTCATGCGTCAGCGCGAGCCGGAGCTTCCGGGCGGCGGGAGGTGCGGCAGCCCTCGCACGTAGTCCGCATCTGGCGGCACCGGTTCCTGAGCGCCCTTGGGCCGCCGCGAGATACGGTGTCCCGGCGGCGAGGAGCCGCACGGTGAGCACGTCAGCCGGTGGCCGAGTAGCCGATCACCCAGAGGAGGGAGCGATGTTGATACGTCATGTGACGCGCGCGGCATTGGCGGTGGGTTTGACAGTGAGCCTGGCAGGCTGCGCCGCCAAGGTGAACCAGGAGGACTTCAACGCCGAGATGGCCAGGCTGCGGGAGGAGATGCAGGCCGGCGACCGCCAGGTGGCCGGTCGGGTGGACTCGACCAACCGCGCGATGGCCGATCACCAACGGCGGCTGGACGCCCTGGAGCAGGAGCTGCAGGCGATGCGCAGCGAATACCAGGTCGGCATCGAGAAGACGAAGGGCATGCTCAGGTTCAACGTGCCGGTGCATTTCGAGTTCGACCAGAGCGAGCTGCGGGAGACCGATCGCCCGGTGCTGGATCGCTTCGCTCAGGTGGTGCGGGAGTACTATCCGGGCGCGGTGGTGACGGTGGAGGGGTTCGCCGATCCGGCCGGGAACCAGGCCTACAATCTCCGACTGGGCCGGGAGCGCGCGGAGGCTGTGCGCGAGTATCTGACGACGGCCGGAGGCATCCCGGCGGAGGGGGTGCGGGCGGTGAGCTATGGCGAGGCGCGAAATCGTCAGGTGGCGCCCGGCGCCCGGGGACCGGCAGACGGACTCGAGAACCGGCGGGTCACGCTGGTGATCGACCACGCGGAGCAGGCGGGCGCCCCCGCGCCGACCCCCTGACGCCCCGGCGGTACGGCGGCACTCGAGCGCCCTCGGGAGGGGGCGCTCGTTGTTTCGAAGGCTCCAACCGGGCACGGGCAGGATTCGTAGCGGGGCCAGGTTCCCGGTAGCTTCCTCCGCTCGGGCCACCCCGCTGGTCCAATCGCCACGGGTCCACTACCGTCAGAGGGGTAGCCCGCGGCGTGCAGGCCCTTCGCCCGCACTCCCCGAATGACCCGAGATCGCGCCGGCTTGAGCGGCGCAGAGCATGTGGCTGAAGATGTCACCGCCGGATATCGCTCCCGCTGACCCTTCCTCTCCCTGGTCCTCCGGCAACCCCGACGATCGTGGTAGTCCCGAGACCGCTACCCTGGTGGGCCGGACCCTCCCGGGTGGCGTGCTCGTGCTCGACCGGTTGGGGACCAATGCCGAAGGGACGCTGTACCACGCGAAGTACCCCACGGGCCTCGAGGTGGTGCTGCTGATCCTGAGGGCCGAGGCTCCCGACGCGGCGCGCGCCAGGCGCGAACGGCTGGAGCAGGCGATCCGGATCCAGCACCGGAACGTCGCGGCGATCTACGAAATGGGCGAGCTGGAGGACGGCTCGCCCTACGCCATCCTCGAGCAGTTGGCGGGGCAGCCCCTCGCGACGATCCTTGCGGCGGGCCGCGCCTTTACGCTGTCGGAAGCCCTCGACATCGCCGTTCAGGCGGCCGCGGGGCTCGCGGCCGCGCACCAGGCAGGGTTCGTTCACGGCAATCTCTCGCCCCACACCATGCTGGTGACCGCCGCGGCCGAGGGACGGACCCTCGTGAAACTCGTCCGCTTCACCATCGGGCCCGCGCTGCGGTCACCGGAGGTGGCGCCTCCGGTCGCCGGTGAGAGCGCCCGGTATGCGAGTCCCGAGCGGCTCGCCGGGTTCCCGCCGGACGAACGGAGCGACGTCTTCAGCCTCGGCGCGGTGCTTCATCGTCTCCTGACCGGCCACCCACCGGAGCCGGGCGAGGTCCACGGACGTGTCCCCGCGCTCGTGCGTCCCGTGCTCGGCACGGCGCTGGCATCCTCGGCGGAGGAACGATACCAGACGATCGCCGAGCTCGAGGCCGAGCTGGAGCGGATCGCCGCACCCGCCGTGAAGCGCACGCGCGCGAGCGTCTCCCGCCCCCGTACGCTCGTGGCGGCTGCCGCCGGCGCGGCCGTCCTGGCGGCTGCGATCGCACTGCTTCCCGGCTTGCGGGGGGCCGGGGAACCAGCCGGTCCTTTTCCTGAACCGAGCGGTCCTGCGCTTCGGGAAGGCACCGGACCTGGTCCCCCCGCAGTGCGCGAGTCCACGCCTCAACGCTCACCCCCTCCAGCGCCCGCCCGGACGGCGCCAACCCGGACGGCGCCGCCGGCTCGCCCGGATGTCGCACGCGCCGGAACCCGCCAGCCGGACAGCGCGCGGGAAGATCCGTCCGCCGCCCCCGAAGCAGCTCCCCGTCCCGCGCGGCGGCGGCCGCCGCCGGCCGACGAGACCGACGCCGACCCTCCGATCGAATCCGGCCTGCTCGAGGTTCCCCCGCCTGAGGAACCGCCGCCGCCCACCATGGAAGAGCGTGCGGGAATCTATCTCCGCATCGGGCTGGACGAGGCCAGGGCGCTGCTCGGCCGGCCGGCACACGCCATCGAGGGCGCGGCCCCGCTGTTTCTGGGGCTGGCGCGGAGCCGGTTTCCGCCGTTCACCGCCGGCGCGCGGCCGCTGGTCCGGTCGGTGTACATGGGCCCGAACGGGAGCCTGATCCTGCTCGATCAGCAGCGGATCGGACCCGGCACGCGGGTGCCGCCCGCCACGGAGACGAGCTGGCGCGCAGGCGATGTGCTGCTCCACCTGCACGGGGATGCGCGGCCGGCGGTGCTGAGGAACTTCGCGAGGAGGGTGCGGTAGCGCGACGGCGGCATCGCTGGCGGCGCCCTCAGCTCGCCCGCTTCGGCACCAGTCCCAGACCGAGCCGAGCCTCCCGCCACAGCCGCCCGAGAGCCAGCAGGTGCAGCAGCACCGACACCGGCACCAGGAAGGTCGGCACCAGGATCATCGGGAAGACGCCCATCGCGGCCGCCGGCGGCACGGCGGGCCCCAGCTCCGGCGCCAGGTAGGGCGCGAGCATTCCCGTGCCCATCCCCACCGCCACGACGAGATCGATCAGGGCGAACACGTTCCACACGGCGGCCAGCGTGCGGCCGCCCCGCACCTCACGGGCGAGCACCAGCGCCACCAGGGGCGCGGTGAGCCCGACGGCGATGTCGCCCCAGCCGGCCGGCAGGGCGAAATGCGCGGGGAGCTGTCCCTGGGCCAGCAGGATCAGGAACACCACGCCGATGACACGGTAGAGCTGCACCCCGACTACCGCGGGAAGGGAGGCCGCGGCGAGCACCCGCCGGAATGCCGGCGAGAGCCGGGCGGCCAGCAGAGCGGTACCGATGCCTCCCACGGCGAACAGCGGGATCAGCGGACTGAGGTAGAACCGGTCTCGGGCGGAGAGCGTGTCTGCCGCCGGCGCGAGAATGAGTGCCGCGCCGAGCCACGCGCCCAGAAACAGCCCGCTGCCGATCCTCACCCGCCGCCGCGCAGCGGGCGCGAGATCGCTGCGGCCCGCGGCCACCGACAGAACGGTCCAGGCGGCCAGCGCGACGACGAGGTTGGTCGCCAGCGCGATCAGCCCGATGTACCAGGGTATGACGGGAATCATGGCGGCTCTCCTTTCATCCGTATCGCGTTCTCAGCGGGCCGGCGCGAGGCTTCCGGGGGCCTGCCGCTCGGCCGGCGGGCGGTCGCCCGCGGCCACGAACTCCGTCACGCTCCGAATGAGGTCGTCCGGAGCGTCCAGGCTCAGGAAATGCCCCGCGTCCGGCACGACCCGGAGCTGAGCGCCGAGGATGTCACGCCGGTCGGCCTCGCGCTCCTCGGGCCGCGACCAGTCATGCTCGCCGTAGAGCAGGAGCACGCGGCGGTCGATCGCCGGATACTCCGACCGCGCCGCCTCCCACAGCGGCCAGTGCCGGACCAGCGACATGAAGGCCCGGTAGTGCCCCCGCCGGTTGCCGACCTCGTACATCTCCCGCGCGAGCTCCGGCGGCAACGCGCCGTCGCGGTGCACACCGCCGCGCAGGATTCGCTCCTCGACGAAGCGGTTCCGCATCCGCATGACGGTGGCGCCCAGCAACGGAATGCGGTTGGCCGCGAAGACGAGGTTGGCGAGCGCCGAGCTCCGACGCAGCCCTCGGCCCCGATCGTAGTCGTAGGGATTGATCGCGACGACGCCCCGGACCCGCGGGTGCCTGCGCGCCGCCAGGAGGAGGGCGATGCTGCCGCCGATGGACTCTCCCACGAGCGTGGCCTCGCGGATATCGAGGCGGTCGAGGAACCGGCCGAT
>DASUSR010000077.1:0-4057 GCA_036375015.1 Gemmatimonadales bacterium | reverse complement strand
GCACGCCATCGACGCCGCCCAGCCGCTCGCCCAGGTGCAGACCCTCGCGGAGATCCGGGCCCGCTCGCTGGCCTCGCCGCGGGTGACGACTTCGCTGCTGGGCCTCTTCGCGCTGCTCGCGCTGCTGATCACGGGCGCGGGGCTGGCCGGCGTGGTGGCGTTCTCGGTGAGCCAGCGCACGCAGGAGATCGGCGTCCGCATGGCCCTGGGCGCCGAGCGGAGCGAGGTGCTCGGGATGGTCCTCCGACAGGGCATGCGACTGGTGCTCGCGGGCCTCGTCCTCGGCGTGCTCGGCGCGGTCGCGCTCACCCGGCTCATGGCCGGGATGCTCTACGGCGTGCCGGCCACGGATCCCCTCACCTTCGCCGCGGTTGCCCTGGTCCTCACGGGGGTGGCGGCGGTGGCCTGTCTGGTTCCTGCCCGCAGGGCGGCGACCGTAGATCCCCTGATCGCGCTGCGCAGCACCTGATCCACCCCAACGCGCTCGTACGCTCGCGGGGACTGCCGAACCAGGCGGTCCCCGCGAGCTTGTGCCACCAGTCACAGACTCCCCATCGGGGCCCGGCCACCTTAGTCTCTCCCGACGCCCACGCCTCGCCACCACGACTCCGGCTGGGGGCCATGACCCAGAGCGGCGCAGCAGACACGACCCGGAACCCCGTGCGATCCGCCCCGCTCCGCGGGTGGATGAATCGGGACTGGCCGCGGCTGAGCGCGACCGTTCCCGGCCCGCTTCTCACCCTGGCCGTCCTCATCGGACTCGACCTGCTCGCCCGGCAGGGCATGCCGGTTCGGCACCCGTTCCCCATCCTGCTGCTCTCGGTCGCCTACTCGGCCTACCGGGGTGGACTCACTCCCGGACTCATCAGCGCGGTGCTGGTGACGCTCTATTCGGCGCACTTCCTCGACGAGTCGGCCGGCGGCCTGCAGTACAGCCCTGTGAGCGCGTACAGTCTCATGGTCATCGGGGTGACCGGCGGTCTGCTGGCCGTGCTGGTCGGGCGTCTGCGCGTCGCCGCGTGGCGCGCCGAGGGGGCGGTGCTCGAGCGGCAGGAGGCGGAGGCGCTCGACCGGCAGCTCGCCTTCCTGGGCGAAGCGAGCGCGGTGCTCGCGTCCTCGCTCGACTACGAAGTCACCCTTCGCGACCTGGCGCGGCTCTCCGTGCCGTCGATCGCGGACTGGTCGATCATCCATCTGGCGCGCGAGGGCGGGGGACTGCACTTCGTCGCCGGCGCGCATCGCGACCCCGCCCGCGACATTCTGGTTCACGCGCTGGGCGAGGCCGATGGTGCGCAGGTACCGTTCGGGACCCCTGATCGTGAGCCGCGCATCTTCTCGCCCGGCGACGAGGACCTTCGGGCGCTCGCCCCCGACGGCGACCGGCTCAACCTCTATCGCGCGCTGTCGCCGGCGACGGTGCTGCAGATCCCGCTTCGCGCGCGCGACACCCTGATCGGCGTGATCACGCTGGTGGCCGGACGGGAGTACGGCCGCCGGTTCGCCGCGGGGGACCTCGACCTCGCCCGGCAGCTGGGGCAGCGCGCGTCGCTCGCGGTGGAGAACGCGAGGTTGTACCGGGACGCGCTGGATGCCGACCGGCGCTACCGGATCCTGTTCGACGACCACCCCCAGCCGATGTGGGTGTTCGACGTCGACACCCTGGCCTTCCTCGCGGTGAACGACGCGGCGGTCCGTCTCTACGGGTACAGCCGCGAGGAATTCCTCGAAATGACCATCATGGACATCCGGCCGCCGGACGACGTGCCCGCCGCCCCGCTGGGGCTCGGGCGCGGCACCCGGCGAGCGGAGGTGGCCCTCACGCCGCACCAGCGCAAGGACGGCTCGATCGTGGATATGGAGATCGTGTCCCACGAGCTCGAGCTGGACGGCCGCCGGGCGCGGCTGGTGCTCGCCACCGACGTGACCGAGCGGGCCAGGACCCGGGCAGCCCTGCAGCGGAGCGAGGAGCAACTGCGCCAGGTTCAGCGAATGGACATGGTGGGGCGCCTGGCCAGCGGCGTGGCGCACGACTTCAACAATCTGTTGACGACGATTCGCGGCTTCAGCGAGGTGTTGCTGCGCGAGCTGCCGGCGGGCGACGATCACCGGAGCGATGCGGAGCAGATCCGGCGGGCCGCGGACCGCGGTGCGCTGCTCACCCGGCAGCTCCTGGCCTTCGGGCGCCGGCAGGCGCTGGAGCCTCGAACGCTGGCGCTCAACCCGGTCCTGCGGAGCCTCGACGGTCTGATCCGGCGCCTGGTCGGCGCCGACATCCGCGTGGAGCTTCGGGAGACGCCGGACGTCGGCGCCGTTCGCATGGATCCCGGGCAGCTGGAGCAGGTGGTGGTGAACCTGGTGCTCAACGCCCGCGATGCCATGCCCTCCGGAGGCACCCTGCGGATCGAGACCGCCGAGCGGCAGATCGCGGGGCGATCGCGAGGGCGCCACGTGCGCCCCGGCCGCTACGTGGTGCTCGCCGTCCGCGACACCGGGCCGGGGATCGATCCGGACCACCTCGGCGAGGTCTTCGAGCCGCCGGTGGCCGCCCCGTCGCAGGGGCACCGGCCCGGGCTGGGGCTCTCCATCGTCTACGGGATCGTGCGCAGAAGCGGAGGCGCGGTCCGGATCAGCAGTGAGCCGGGGGAGGGGACCACGGTCAAGGTGTATCTCCCGCAGGTGGAGCCCGAGGCGTCCGAGCCGCCCGCCGGGTCCGCCGAGGGACTGCGGGGCCACGAGACGATCCTGGTGGCCGAAGACGAGCAGGGGGTGCGCGAGCTGGTGCGCAAGATCCTCTCGGACCACGGCCACACCGTGCTCGAGGCGCGGCACGGCCGGGATGCCCTGATGCTGGCCGAGCGCTACGAGCGCCCCATCGACCTGCTGGTCACCGACGTGGTGATGCCGGAGATGGGCGGCGGCGAGCTGGCCAGGCGCCTGGCCGAGCGGCGGCCCGGGCTGCGGGTGCTGTTCGTGTCGGGGTACAGCAACGACGAGGTCCTGCGCCGGGGGATCTCGGGTGCCGAGACCGCGTTCTTGCAGAAGCCGTTCACGTCGGAGGAGCTGATGCGGCGGGTGCGGCAGGTGCTGGACGCGGCGCCGGCAGGCGCCACGTCCGAGATCACCTGACGCGCGGGCGGAGGTTGCGGAGGACCTCGGGGCCCGGTTCTCCCCGGAGCGACAGGCCGATCTCGCCGGTGATCCAGCGGGTGTCACCGCTGCCCCAGTTCTGTCCCGGACGGATGCGCTGCTGATCCAGCAGGATCATGCGTCCCTGGTTGTCCTGATACACCACACGGACGACGGGGCGGGTCGGATCCGCGCCTTGCGAGCCGGACCCCTGTGCCAGGCCCATGAACTGGGGTTGCATCCCTTCGATCACATGCACCGGACGTCCGAGTTGACGGGCCGCCTCGTCCAGACCGATGCGCAGATAGATGCCCGAGCGCTGCTCCAGGGTGCGCGGCGCCGGCGGAGGCGGGGCAGCGGGCTCCGCGGCCGCCGCATTGCGGGCCAGCTGCCGGCGACGCTCGGCGTCCAGCGACGCCGTGGCCGCCGCGGCCCGCTCGGCTCGCCGCTGGCGATCGATCTCGGCCAGCGCCTCCGCAGCCTCGGACCGCACGTCCTCGGGCGCGGGAGCCTGCGGCGTCTCATCGACCGCCGGTTCCTGATCTTCGTCCGCCAGCTTGGCGGCCGGCGGGGTCGGCTCGGGCTCCGGCGCCGACTCGGGCTCCGGCTCGGCGGCCTCGGGCGGCGGAGCCACCTGCCGCACCGGCACGGACTCCTTCCGGAGCGACTCGTTCGCCGCCCGGTCGGGGAGGGCGGCTACCGCCGGAATGCTGTCGGGGCGGGCCGTCTCCTCCGGGCTCACCACCGCGCCCGCCGGCGTGTCGGTCTCTTCCGCAGGGCGTGACTCGGTCGCCACCCTCGGCACCCCGCTCGTGCGCCGCACCTCGTTCGCGATGTAGCCGGCCCCGACGGCCACCAGGGCCAGCGCGGCCCAGCGCATGCCGGTCAGGAGCCGCCGGCGCCGCTCGCCCCACTGGCTGTCCTCAGGCAC
>DASUSR010000076.1:0-7422 GCA_036375015.1 Gemmatimonadales bacterium | reverse complement strand
GCCCGTCTCGCCATCGGCGAGGCCGCCGCCCTGGTCACCACGGAGTCGCTCTATCGGCGCAAGGTGGAGGGGATTCGCAAGAGCCTGCCCGGCCTCAGCCACGTGCTTCTGGTCGGGGAGGACGGGAAGCGGACGGAGGTGCCGGGGACGCTGGACCTCTACACCCTGCTGGACCAGGTGTCCGAGGACCTGGTGATTTCCCCGACCGACCCGGACGATCCCGCATTGCTCCACTTCACCAGCGGCACCACCGGCACGCCCAAGGGCGCCCTGCACGTGCACGGCGCGGTGGTGATGCACCACCTGACCGGTCGCCTGGCGCTCGACCTCCACCAGGACGACATCTTCTGGTGCACCGCCGATCCCGGCTGGGTGACCGGCACCTCTTACGGCATCATCGCGCCCCTGACCAACGGGGTGACCAGCATCGTGGACGCCGCGGAGTTCGATGCGGAGCGCTGGTACCGCATCATCCAGGAGCAGCGGGTGACGGTCTGGTACACCGCGCCGACCGCGATCCGCATGCTGATGAAAGCCGGCACCGGCCTGGCCCGGAAGTACGATCTCTCCTCGCTCCGGTTTCTGGCCAGTGTGGGCGAGCCGCTCAACCCCGAGGCGGTGGTGTGGAGCCAGGGGGCGTTCGGCACGCCCTTCCACGACAACTGGTGGCAGACGGAGACCGGCGGGATCATGATCGCGAACTACGCCTCGCTCCCGGTACGCCCAGGCTCGATGGGCAAGCCGCTGCCCGGCATCTCGGCCGCGATCGTCCGCCGCTCCGGTGCCGCGGTGGAGGTGATCGAGCGTCCCGGGGAGCAGGGAGAGCTGGCGATCCGCACCCCCTGGCCTTCGATGTTTCGCGGCTACTGGGGAGAGCCGGAGCGATACGCCCGCTGCTTCGCCGGCGGATTCTACCTCACCGGTGACCTCGCCCGACGCGACGCGGACGGGTACTACTGGTTCGTGGGACGGGCGGACGACGTCATCAAGACCTCGGGCCATCTCGTCGGCCCCTTCGAGGTGGAAAGCGTGCTGCTCGAGCACGCGGCGGTGGCGGAGGCCGGGGTGATCGGGCGGCCGGATCCCGTCGCGGGCGAGATCATCAAGGCGTTCGTCTCCCTGCGCGACGGCTACGCTCCCGATGAGGTGCTGCGGCGCGACCTGCTCGCTCTGGCACGCCGCCGGCTGGGGGCCGCCATCGCACCCAAGGAGATCGCCTTCTGCGCCTCGCTACCCAAGACCCGCAGCGGGAAGATCATGCGCCGGCTGCTCAAGGCCCGGGAGCTGGGGCTGCCCGAGGGCGATCTCTCGACGCTGGAGGGGAGCGACCAATGACCGAGCTGGCTCCACCGACCGCCGCCTCTCCCGCGCAGGACGCTGCCGCGTCACACCAGCTCGAGCTGCTGCGTACCATGCTGCTCATCCGCCGGTTCGAGGAAAAAGCCGCCGAGCTGTACAGCGCCGGCAAGATCCGCGGCTTTCTTCACCTCTACATCGGCGAGGAGGCCGTCGCGACCGGTGTGATGCAGGCCCTGAATCCGGAGGATGCCATCGTGGCGACCTACCGGGAGCACGGGCACGCGCTGGCCCGTGGCGTCCCGCCCGGCGCGATCATGGCCGAGATGTACGGGCGGGCCAACGGCTGCAGCCGGGGCAGGGGCGGGTCAATGCACCTGTTCGACCTGTCTCGCCGCTTCTACGGCGGCTATGCGATCGTGGGCGGCGGGTTGCCGGTTGCCGTCGGGCTCGGGCTCGCCGACCGGCTGCAGCAGCGGCGCCGGATCACGGCCTGCTTCTTCGGCGACGGCGCGGTAGCCGAGGGGGAGTTCCACGAGTCGCTCAACCTAGCGGCGCTCTGGGACCTGCCGGTGCTGTTCCTGTGCGAGAACAACCTGTACGCGATGGGCACGGCGCTCGACCGGCACCAAGCCCAGACCGACATCGCCCGGAAAGCGCAGGCGTACAGCGTGCCCTCGAGTGCCGTGGATGGCATGGACGTGGTCGCGGTGGAGGCCGCCGCCCGTGAGGCGGCGGACCGGGTGCGCCGGGACGGCCGCCCTTACCTCCTCGAGCTGAGGACCTACCGCTTCCGCGCCCACTCGATGTACGACCCGGACCTCTACCGGACCGCGGACGAGGTGGAGCGTTGGAAGCAGCGCGACCCCCTGGTGCTGCTCCGGGCCCGACTGGAGTCCCGGGGCGCGCCGCCTGCGGAGCAGCTCGCCGCGCTGGAGCGAGAGGTCGACGGGGAGGTGGCGGCTGCGGTCGCGGAGGCCGAAGCCGGCGCGCCGGAGCCGGTGGAAGGGTTGCTCGACGACGTGTGCGCGGAGCGGCCGCGATGAAGACGACTTACCGTGACGCGGTGCGCCTCGGCCTGCGCGAGGCGCTCCAGGCCGACCCGCGGGTGTTCCTGATGGGCGAGGATGTGGGTCGCTACGGGGGCGCCTACGCCGTCAGCCGGGGGCTGCTGGAGGAGTTCGGGCCCGAGCGGATCCGGGACGCGCCCCTCTCGGAGTCGAGCTTCGTCGGCGCCGGCATCGGCGCGGCGCTCGGCGGCATGCGGCCGATCGTGGAGGTCATGACGGTCAACTTCAGCCTGCTCGCCCTCGATCAGATCGTGAACAACGCGGCCACCCTCCACCACATGTCCGGCGGCCAGCTGAGCGTCCCGCTGGTGATCCGGATGGCGACCGGTGCGGGACGGCAGCTCGCCGCCCAGCATTCCCACAGCCTCGAGTGCTGGTACGCCCACGTGCCGGGAATCCGCGTGCTCGCGCCCGCCACGTTGGAGGATGCTCGGGGCATGCTGGGGTCGGCGCTCCGGCGTCCGGACCCGGTGGTGATCTTCGAGCACGCCTCCCTGTACCCCGTGGAGGGGGAGCTCTCGGACGACGCCGGAGCGGTTGACCTGGAGCGGGCGGCGGTCCGGCGTGAAGGGGGGGATCTCACGTTGATCACCTACGGTGGGTCGCTGGGCAAGGCGCTCGGCGCCGCGGCGGAGCTCGCCCACGACGGCTTCTCCGCCGAGGTCCTCGACCTCCGCAGTCTGCGTCCGCTCGACGTGGGGACCATCGTCGAGTCCGTGCGGCGGACCCGCCGCGCCGTGGTGATCGACGAAGGCTGGAAGACCGGCGGGCTGGCCGGCGAGATCTCGGCGATCCTCATGGAACAGGCCTTCTACGACCTCGACGCGCCGGTGGCGCGCGTGTGCACCGCGGAGCTGCCGATTCCCTATGCCAAGCAGCTCGAGGACGCGGCCCTGCCGCAGGTGGACCGGATCGTGACGGCGGCCCGCGCACTGCTTCCCCGCCGATGAGCGAGCGGATCGAGGAGTTCCGGATGCCCTCGTTGGGAGCCGACATGGCCGCGGGCCGGCTGGTACAATGGTTCAAGGCGCCGGGGGACGCGCTCCGCCGCGGGGACATCATCGCCGAGGTCGATACCGACAAGGGGGCGATCGACATCGAGGTGTTCACCGACGGCACTCTGGCGGAGATTCTGGTGCACGAGGGCGAGCGAGTCCCGGTGGGCACTCCGCTCGCGCTGATCCGGAGCGCAGCCGCGAGGGAGTCCCAGGAGCCGCCCGCGTCCCCCGAGGGTCACCCGCCCGCCGCCGAGGCCGGACCGGCCCCGCGGATCCAGGTCTCACCGGCGGCTCGGCGTCTCGCGAGTGAGCGGGGTGTGGATCTCTCCCGGATCCAGGGCACGGGCCCCGGGGGCGCGATCACGATGGCGGACGTGGAGGGTGCGGCCGGGGGCAAGCGGGAGGAGGACAAGAGCGAGGATCCCGCCGCGCGGATGCGCCGCGCGATCGGCGCGGCCATGGCGCGCTCCAAGCGGGAGATTCCGCACTACTACCTCTCGACCGTCATCGACCTCGGCCCCGCAGTCGAGTGGCTCGCCGAGCGCAACCGGGGCCTCGCTCCGGCTGAGCGGCTCCTGCTCGGGGTGCTGCAGCTCAAGGCGGTCGCGCTCGCCCTGCGCGAGTTTCCCGACCTCAACGCCTGGTACGAGGACGGTGCCGCGGTACCGAAACCCGCGATCAACGTCGGGATGGCCATCGCGCTCCGGGGCGGCGGGCTGGTGGCGCCGGCCATCCTCGAGACCGATCGGCGGGACCTGGAGACGCTCATGCGCGCCATGCACGATCTGGTGGACCGGGCCCGCCGCGGGGCCCTGCGCAGCTCAGAGCTCTCCGAGGGCACCATCACCGTCACCAGTCTGGGCGAGCGCGGCGTGGATGCGGTCACCGGGGTGATCTACCCGCCCCAGGTGGCGCTGGTCGGGTTCGGCCGCGTGGCCCGGCGACCCTGGGTGGTGGAGGATGCGGTCGTCCCGCGTCCGGTGGTGACCGCGAGCCTGGCCGGCGATCATCGGGCCAGCGACGGCCACCGCGGAGGACTGTTCCTGGCGCGGGTGGAGCAGCTCCTCCAGGAGCCGGGGAAGCTATGAGCCGGGAGGAGATCCGGGCCGTGGTCCTGCAGTGCCTGGGCGACGTGGCTCCCGAGGCCGACCTCGACGCGCTCCAGGCCGACCGGCCCCTGCGCGACCAGCTGGACATCGACTCCATCGACTTCCTCAACTTCGTGATCGAGCTGGACCGCTCGCTGCACGTCGCGGTACCCGAGACTGACTATGCGGCTCTGGCTACGCTCGACCGCTGTGTGGACTATCTCACGCCCCGGGTTCCGCCATGAGCGCTCCCCGGCTCGTCATCGAATGGCGGCGCAGGGCGTACTGCTGGAGGTGAATGCCCAGCCCGACCGGCTCGACACGACGACCTCGTGGTCCACGCCGCGCTCGGCTGGGGAGCCAGACTGGTCGTCTCCACCGACGCCCACGCCGTGGCCGAGCCGGGATTCATGCACTGGGGCGTGGATCAGGCGCGGCGAGGGTGGGCGGGGAAGGACCAGGTCGCCAACACCCGCTCGATCGAGAGCCTGCTGCGACTGCTCCGTGGCAGCCGCCGCTAGCGGCGGGGCTCGCCCACCGGTACCAGATACAGCGGCGCCTCGCCCGAGGGCAGGTGCAGTGCCCGGCCCAGTGCCGCGTCGTTGAAGGCGCCGACCGGCACGGCGCCGAGCCCGAGCGCGCCGGCCATGAGCAGGAGGTTCTGTGCCGCGTGCCCCGCCTCCATGTGCACGTAACGTGCGGCGCGCTCGGTGCCGTACTTGGCGGCCGTGCGACCGTACACCGCCGCGATCACGAAGACCGCGGGCGCGGTGCCCACCGGCGCCTGGCCATGCGCGGCGCGCTCGAGCGCCGGGCGCAGGTCGGTGCCGTGAAGGGAAGTCAGCCGGTTGCCCCGGGCATCGTAGTGGAAGAACCCCTCCGAGGTGGCGAGGTACAGCTCCAGCGGATAGAGCGCCCCCGCCGAGGGCGCGGTACGACGGCCGTCGGGATGGGTGATGCCCTGAGCGGCCCACGCCAGCCGTGAGATCTCCAGGTCGGAGAGCCGTCTGGCGGCGAACTCGCGCACCGAGCGGCGGGACCGGAGCGCCTGCGTCAAGGTGAGATCCATGGTGTCGCCGGGTGCTTGCAGGCCGGCGGTATCGTGCACCGCCCGGTGCAGCGCATCCCCCTTCCAGGATCCGGATGCCGGATCGCAGCCGGCCAGCGCCGCCCCGAGCAGCGCCACGATGATAGCGCGGTCCATGGCCTAGGCGGCGCGCGCTCGCGGCTCGCCGTACCCGGGCAGGTCCATGCGCACCCGCAGCCCGCCCCGGCGGCCCCGCTCCGCCTCGACCCGGCCATGGTGCAGCTCGACGATCGCGGCCACCACCGTGAGCCCCAGCCCGGGGCCGCTCTCCCGGCCGCGCGCGGCGTCGGTGCGGTAGAATCGCTCGAACAGGCGCGGCAGGAGGTCGTCCTCCACCCCCGGACCATCGTCCTCCACCGCGAGCACCGCTCGGCCGTCCACATGGTTGAGCCACACCTCGATCCTGGTCCCCGCCGGGGTGTGGCGCATGGCGTTGTCGAGCAGCTGGTCGAGCGCCATGCCGAGGAGCCGGGCATCCGCCGGGGCGTCGACGGGGAACGCCGGCCAGGCGAACTCCACCTGGTGCGCGCTGATCCGCTCCCGGGCCCGGCCCACCGCCTCGGACACGACTTTCCGCAGGTCGGTCGTCTCCAGGGTGACGCTCAGCTCGCCGGACTCGAGCCGGCCCAGGAGGCTCAGCGCATCGCCGATGAGCGCCAGGCGGTCCACCTCCTCCAGGGTGCTGCCCAGCACGCGGCGGTACTGGTCGGAGGTGCGCTGCCCCACCAGCGCCATCTCGATACCGGCGCGCATGGCCGTGATGGGAGTCCGGAGATCGTGCCCCAGGTCGCGGATCATCCGGCGATGCCACTCGTAGGCTCGCTCCAGCCGCTCGAGCATGGCGTTGAGCACCCGGATGAGTCCCTGGAGCTCCTCGACGTCGGCATGGGCGGTGATACGGCGGCCCGGCGTGGTGCCCTGGACCGCGGCCGCCTGGGCGGTGATCTCCTCGACGGGGGCCAGGGCGGAGCGGGCCAGCCACCAGGCCCCGATAAGCGTCGCCAGCGACCCCAGCGCCGCGGTCGCCAGCATCCGGTAGAGCACCGTCCGGGTCGCCTGCTCCAGCGGCCCCAGTGAGGCGGCCACCTCGAGAATCGCGGCCTCGGGCGCCCCCCCCGGCCGGACCGGCCCCGCCAGCACGCGCACGGTCCCCCCGCGCCACGGCTCGGTGCGGACGACGCGCTGGCCGGCCGCGACGCGGGCGACACTGAGGCTGTCGATCCCGATCCCCCGCCCCAGCTCGCTGTTCGCCTGGAGCAGGCGGCCGGCACGGTCGCGGACGAGCACCAGCCGGTTGATGTGGGCCACGAATCCGGCCGGATCAGCCGACCCCGAGGCGGCGGTGATCCGGCCGTGCTCCCGGAGACCGAGCGACTGGAGCTCGAAGGTGGTGGCGAGCGCCGCCTCCAGCTGGTGCCGGAGCGTCTGCCGCATTCCCCAATAGGCCCACAGGGCGATGCCGGCGAGCGCGACGCCCATGGTCAGACTGTATCGGACCGCCAGGGTGCGGCGGAGGCTCACCGCCATTCGGTCATCTCAACCGCGATCCACCGTATCGGGTGCCAGTGCGCGGATGCGCGCGACCAGCTCGGCGAACCGGAAGGGCTTGCCCATGAGGTCGTCGATCCCGGCCTGCCGCGCGCGCTCGAGGTCCTCGGGCGCATCACGGGCGGTGAGCATGAGGATGGGCGTGCGACGCCCCGCCCTCCGCAGCGCGATGGTGACCTCGTAGCCGCTCTTCTTGGGGAGCATGTAGTCCAGCAGGATCATGTCCACGTCGTCGGCCAGCGCCCGCTCGAGCGCGGTCTCGCCGTCGCGCACCCAGGTGACGGAAAAGCCCTCTTCCCCGAGCCCCTCCTCCAGCAGGGTCCCGAGCTTGTGGT
>DASUSR010000075.1:0-6812 GCA_036375015.1 Gemmatimonadales bacterium | reverse complement strand
TCGACCGGGTCCTCCACCGTCACGATCTTGACGCCGGGCCGGTTGAGCCGGGCGAGCGCACCGTAGAGCGTGGTGGTCTTGCCGCTGCCGGTGGGACCGGTGACCAGGATGATCCCGTGCGGCTGGCGGATGAGGTGCTCGAAGCCGGCGAGCAGGTCGGGGGCGAAGCCCAGCTCGGAGAGGTCACGCACGCCGGAGCCGCGGTCCAGGATGCGGAGCACCACGCCCTCGCCGTGCAGCGCCGGGGTGATCGAGACCCGGAGATCGAGCTCCCGGTCGCTGAGCCGGAGCCGGATGCGGCCGTCCTGCGCCAGGCGCCGCTCGGCGATGTTGAGGCCGGCCATGATCTTGATCCGGCTGATCACCGCCGCCTGGTACTGCTTGGGCGGATGGGAGATCTCGTGGAGAATTCCGTCCACCCGGTAGCGGACCCTGAGGCCGTCGGGCACGGTCTCGAGGTGGATGTCGCTCGCCCGCGCGCGCAGGGCCTCGAGGATCATGAGGTTCACCAGCTTGATGACGGGCGCCTGGTTGGCCAGCGCGCGCAGGTCGTCGAGCGCCTCGTCCTCGGGGGCGACCAGCACCAGGTCGCTCCCCCGGGCGTCCACCGCCTCGACCTCCGCGGCCACGCCGCTCTGCGCCGACATGATGGCCGCGTGGATCTCGGCCGCGGGCATCGGCACCAGCCGCACCCGCCGGTCGTACGCCCAGCAGAGCTCGTCCACCACGGTGGGGTCCACCTCGCCGCCCGCCGCCACCGTGAGCTCGCTGTCGGTGAGCTCGAGCGGAAGGAGCCCGTGCTCCTCCCAGTACCGGAGCGAGAGCCGCCCGGCGAGCGGGCCCGCGGCCGCGGCGCGAAGATCGGCCGAGGTGCGGACGGTGTCGGGGACGGGCTCGGGCCGGGCGGTCATGGGCCGGTGAGCGCCTTCTCCGCCTCGCTCTTGCTGCCCGTGGGCTCGGCGGGCGGCGGGGCGAGCAGGCTGTCGAGGGTCGGCTGGGAGGCGCGGAACTTGAGGCGCTGATTCCGGAGCAGGGAGTCGGCCGCCTCGTCGTCGAACACCACGCGAGGGGTCACGAAGATCGCCAGCTCGGTGCGGGTACGGCCGCGGCTCTCGCTGCGGAAGAGACCACCCAGGACCGGCAGATCCATGAGGATCGGCACCCCGCTCCGGATCCGCTGCTCGGCCTCGTCGATCAGCCCGCCGATGATGATGGTCCTCCCGCTCCGGACCAGCGCGCTGGTCTCGGCCTCGCGGGTGGTGATCACCGGGGCGTTGAGCGCCGCCTCGATGGTCTGGGCGCTGAGCGCGCTCACCTCCTGAAGGATGCGGAAGGTCACGTAGCCGTCCGCGTTGACCGTCGGCACCACGGTGAGCTGGGTGCCCACGTTCCGGAACTGCACGCTCTGGTCCACCACCACGTCCAGACCGGTTCGGGTGGACTGGGTGAACGGCACCTGGCTGCCCACCAGGATCCGGGCCTCCTCGTTGTTGAGCGCCAGCACCCGGGGCGTCGAGAGGATGCGCACGTTGGTCCGGCTCGCCAGCGCCTGGAGCACGGCGCGCACGTCCACGGTGCCGAGACTGACCACGCTGAGACCGAGACCGCCGTCGGCGCCCAGCAGGCTGTCCGGCAGGTCGGGGCCCACCCCGCCGGTGATGCCGCCGTCGTCGCTCACCAGCTCCCGGGTGAACAGCCGCCAGTTGACTCCGTACTGCGTGGCGTTCGAGAGCGAGATCTCGGCGATCAGCACCTCGAGCAGCACCTGGGCCGGCCGCACGTCGAGCTGCGCGATGGTCTCCTGGAGCACCGGGAAGTTCGGCGGCGCGGTGCGAATCACCAGGGAGTTGGTGGCCAGGTCGGGCACGATCGTGGTCTGCCCCACCAGACCGCCCACCGTGCCCTGGGCGGCCGCCGTGTCGCGCCGTGCCGTGCGGGACGGCTCTGGCTCGGGAGCGGGAGCCACGGGGATCGGCGTCTCCCGGCGGTCCTGGAGCGCGTCCTGCTCGCGGCGGCGGAAGGTCTCGAGCTCGGAGGAGAGGCTCCGGTCCTCGAGCGCCTTCACCCGGCTGCGCTCCGCGGGGGCCGGCGTCGCGACGCCGAACAGCTCGCTCAGGGTGGCGGCGAGCTCATCGGCGCTGGCGTGCTTGAGCTGGTGGACGTAGGTCCGGAGCCCCGACTCGCCGCCGGTGCGGACGTCGAGCTGGCGGAGCAGCTCGAGGTAGCGCTCGATCTTGACCCCGCGGTCGGTGACGAGCACCGAGTTCGACCGGGGCACGATCTCGATGCGGGCGGTGCGGGTGGCGATCTGCTGGAGCAGCGCCACCGCCTCGTCGGCGCGCATGAAGTCGAGCGGGACGATCTGGGTGACGAGGCCGAGCGGCGGCGGGCTCTGGATCTCCTTGCCCACCTGTACGGGACCGGTCGCCGGCCGCTTGGCCTCGGGCATGACCTGGGCGACGGGCCCGGTGCGCACCAGGACCAGCTCCTCGCTCTCGAGGATCGCCTCGAGCACCGCCCCGACCTCGGAAACGCGCACCGGCTGCGGAGTCTGGAAGGTGATGCGCCTCGCCGGCACGTCGGCCAATACCACGTTGAGGTCGAGCGACGCGGCGAGCGAGCGGATCACGTCCGGCAAGCTGGCGTTGACGTAATTGATCCGCACGGTCGCGGGCTGCTGCGCCTCGACCCGAGGCGCGAGCGAAGCGGTGAGAAGAAGCAGCGCCACCGCGGCCCCCCTCACCGCCCATCCCCGGCGTCGGGCAGGCGGAGCACGAGGGGGCCCGAGGGGCGGGTCAGCACGACGGTCGAGTCGCCGATGGTGGTGATGCGGCCGCCCCGGACCTCGTCCCCGACCCGGTAGACCTCGGCACCGGGCACGGATGGGTCGGCATCGATGAGGGCGACGGCGCCGCCGGGGCCGCGGGTGATGCCGAAGAGCCGCGCGACGGGCTCCGCCCGCTTCCGGGCCGGTCGGGCCACGGCCTGGGTGTCTCGGCGGAGCCCCTCCGGCACCCAGCGGGTGGCGGGGGCGGTACGGCTCGCGGCGAAGGCGTTCATGGCGACGATGGGCGCGAACTGCTTCGGCTCCACCGCCGGCGCCTCCCGCGCCCCGGGCGCGGCCGTCGCGATGGCCGGGGCCGCCGGGGCCGCCGGCACCGCCACCGGAGCGAGCCGGAGTGCGGCGCCGCCGGCCGCGAAGGCCGCGGCGGCCAGGTAGAAGGCACGCGGGCCGATCATCGGGTGGCCTCCGAGGAGGGGTAGAGCCCGCGGGCGCGGAGCGACCAGATGAGCGACTGGTCCTCGTCGCCGAGATAGGACGAGCGGGTGTTGACGGCGATCTCGTCGATCACGAGCAACCGCTGACCGTGCTGCACCCGATAGAGGAAGTCCACCAGCCCGTGGACGTCGCCCTGCCCCTGCAGCAGCACCGGCACGGACAGGAGGCCGGGGCCGTCGGCCCGGGGCTGGCCCGCCACGTCCACCCGGTTGAGCTGCACCAGGCTCTCCTCGGCGTACTGCTGCAGGAGCGCCTGAAGGTTGGAGGCCGCGAGCGCCGGGGTCGCGCCGGCCAGCAGGAGCCGCATGGCGCCGGCCTGCGCCCGGCGCCGCTCGCCGAGCGCACGGCGCAGCCCCTCCTCGCTGGCCACCAGCGCCTGGAGCCGGGCGTGGCGCTCCCGGCTGGCGGCGAGCGCCGCCTCGCGCGTGCTCCAGCGGTCCAGCGCCGGCAGCACCAGGAGCGTCATCGCGAGCGCCAGCGCCACCACGGCCGCGCCGGCGAGCACGAAGATCCGCTCGCGCCGGCTAAGGCCGGCGAGCCAGGCGGAAAGCGAGGGCGAAGCTTTCATTGGTCCCTTCCCCGGTGCGCGACCGGCTGGTGGCGCCGAGCACGCGAACCCCGCTCAGCTCGGGCGCGCTGCCGAGCGCCTGGGTCACCGCCGCGGCGCGAGGGGCGAAGCCGTCCACCTGCCACTCGCCGCCGGCCAGCCGCAGCGACTTGAGGTAGGCACCCCGCGGGAGGCGGCGGGTGACCGCGAGCAGCGCCTCAAGCGGATCGGGCCGGGCGGCGGCGACCTCGACGACGCCCTGCGCGCGCCGGTCCAGCAGCGCGATCTGCTCCTGCAGCTCCAGCGCGGGCCTGGCCCGCTCCTCCAGCGCGGCCACCTCGGCGGCGAGCCTCCCGGCCGCGCGGTTCCGCCAGGCGTCCAGCGAGGCGAGCAGGAACGCGGCCGACGCGGCGGCGGCGAGAGCGGCCAGTGTCAGCCGGCGCCTGCGGTGCGTCACGATCCGGTGCCGATGCTCGTCGGGGAGCAGCGTGCCGTCGAGCCCGTCTTCTGCCCTCAGCGCGGCCCCGTAGGCCGTGAGGTACGCCTCGGGCACTTCGCCGACAGCGGGCAGAGGGCCGGGCGCCGCCCCCGGCAGCGACGCGCTCCAGGCGGTCGCGCGGTCCTCCGTCCAGGGCGACAGGAACCGGCGGCGGTCGCCGGCCGCGGCGAGGGCGCCCGCGGCCTCCGCCGTCCCTCCATAGATGCGGCGCACCCCGGTCACCGCGCCGGCGCGCACCTCCACGACGCCGATGCCGCGCTCGTCGTCCTCGAGGGTGACCACCGCGTCCTCGACACCCGCCTTGCCCAGGGCCCGGGCGAGCGCCACGGGCCCGGGCTCCACCACCCCGACCGGTCCCAGCGCCTCCAGGGCCCCGATCCAGGCACCCACCGCCTCCTCCCTCGCGGCGAAGACCAGGTCGTCGTCGCGGACCGCCACCACGAGGTCCTCGAGACGCACCGGGAAGTAGCGCTGGGGCTCGAGCCGCAGCGCCTTCCGCCGCTCCGCGGGCGGCATCGGCGGGAGGCGCACCCGCTTGGCGAAAAGCAGCGGGAGACGGACGGCGACGGACACCTGCGCGGCGCGGCCGAGACTCTCGCGCAGCAGTCGGGCGCCTTCCGCCGGCTCGTCGGGATTCCAGGGAACCTCGACGGTCCGCACGGCCCGTCGGTGGCGGCCTTCGAGCCGCACCGCCCGGAGCGAACGGCCGACGATCTCGATGCCGATGCTGGCGCTCACCGGCTGGCCTCCGCCCGCAGGCGGTGGAGCCGGAAGTTGCCGCCGTCGGGCAGCGTCACGGTCACCGTCACCAGTGCCACGCCCGGCTGCCAGGAACTCGTGGCGATCTCGCGCGCCCAGCCCCCCGGCAGCTCCTCGGGCCGGTCGGCGCCCGGCCCCACGGGCGCCGCCTTGGCCCGCTCCATCGCGTCGATGGCGAAGCCGACCGCGTCGGACCACTGCTGCGAGCGGGCGGAGAGGTGGTGTCCGCCCTGGAACAGACGCAGGTATCCGACGACGAGCAGGCTGAGGAGCACCAAGGCCACGAGGACCTCGAGCAGCGCCAGGCCGGCTTCACGCGCCCCGTTTCCCATCCGGTCAGTCCATGTAGTCGGATTCCGCGGGCGCGGCCGAGGCTTCCGACATCCGGATGGTGAGAGGAGGGCCGAGCGGATCGTCTCCGCTCCAGAGGGTGATCGCGACGGCCTCGGGCAGCACCGGCGCCGGGGCCCACACGTCCTTCCACTCGCGGCCGCGCGGCGGCAGCACCCGGACCTGCCATCGTGTGATGCGCGGGAGCCGCAGCCTGGTGCTCGCCGCGGGGCCACGGCCCAGCGAGCGGGCGACGAGCGACAGCCCGCTGTCCGTCGGGCCAATGGCCACGAGCCAGTCGTACTCGGGGTCGAGCGGGGCGGCGCCCCCCGCGGTGAACGTCAGGGTATCGCCGGAGAGCGCGAAGGACGTGTCGCCGCGACTGCGCGGGGGCCGCACGTTGTGGAGCAGGTCGAGCAGGGTCTGGCGGGCGGCCCGATCGGTGCGCACCCGCATCAGGTCCCGCTGGATCACCGCGCTCGATTCCGCGCTCAGCCGGGCCGACGCGAAGGCCATCAGCGCGACCACCGAGGTGAGCACCACCGCGATCATCACCTCGAGCAGGGTGAACCCCCGGCGCGGCGTCATCGGCCGACCACGACCGAGAGGAGAAACTGTTCCCGGGTCTCGTCCAGTCCGAGCGCCTCGTTGATCAGGTGATCGAACACGCCGCCGAACGGGCGGGCGCTCAGCCCCAGCGCCGTCGCGGCCAGCACCAGGTTCTGGGAGACGTGCCCCGCCTCGGCCACCAACATGCGGTAGCCGCCCTCGCCGTACTTCCGCTCGTGGCGGGGAAAGACGCCGGTGAGGCAGACCATCAGCGACACGCCCGCGAGCATCGCCCGCTCCATCGGCAGCGCCGCGCGAACGAACTCGGCCGGATCGATGGGCTCGCGGATCAGCTCGAGCGCCGGGCCTTCGGCATCGAGCCGATGGACCGCCGGCTCCAGTCCCCCGACCGCGAACACCACCGGATAGACGCCGACGGAGTACAGGGCGCCGCTCGAAGGGTAGGCGCGGAGCTGCACTTCGCCGCCGGGCCAGCGGAGCGAGCCGGTGACGCCGCACGCGGTGGCGAGCAGGGCATCCATCTCCTCCCTCGCGATCGCGGTCCCGCGATACTCCCGGGTGGACCGCCGCGCCCGGGTGAGCGCGTGGAAGGGGCGGAGCGGCTCGGGCACGGCGGTGCCGAGCGGAATCAGGCGCCCTGCGCCGTGGGTCTGCCGATCGGAGGCCAGGCGGAGGACCTCGTCCCCCTCAAGACCGCCGGCGGGAATAACACCCTTCCTGGTGGTCCAGTGGAGGAACCGGCCCAGCGGGCGTCCGGAGAGGTCCACCACGCCGGCGCCCGCGAGCACGGCGATAACGCGGGCGGCCTCGGCGCACTCGGACTCGGA
>DASUSR010000074.1:0-17503 GCA_036375015.1 Gemmatimonadales bacterium | reverse complement strand
CAGGAGCCGGCGGAGCGCATTGTCCTGGCGCAGCAACAGACGATACTCCGACCTCGAGGTGAACAGGCGGTAGGGCTCATCCACTCCGCGCGACACCAGGTCGTCTACCAGCACGCCGATGAAGGCCTCGTCCCGTCCGATCACCACCGGATCGCGGTCCAGGGCGCTGGCCGCGGCGTTGAGACCGGCCACTGCTCCCTGCCCCGCCGCCTCCTCGTACCCCGTCGTGCCGTTCACCTGGCCCGCCAGGAACAGACCCGGAACCTGCCGGACCTCCAGCGTTGACCGGAGCTGGGTGGGGGGGAAGTAGTCGTACTCGATCGCATAGCCGGGCCGGGTCATCTCCGCACGCTCGAGCCCGGGAATGGCTCGGAGGAGGGCGAGCTGCACCTCCGCCGGCAGCGAGGTGGAAAGGCCGTTGACGTACATCTCGGTGGTCTCGAGTCCCTCGGGCTCCAGGAAGATCTGGTGCCGCTCCGCCTCCGGGAACTTGACGATCTTGTCCTCGATCGATGGGCAGTACCGCGGCCCTCGGCCGCTGATCGCTCCTCCATAGAGGGCGGACTCGCCCAGGTGCCGCGCGATGAGATCTCGGACCGCGGGGCCGGTCCAGGTGAGGTAGCAGGGCCGCTGCGGCGGGTGACGGCTTCGCTCGTAGAAGCTGAACCAGAATGGCTCGGCGTCGCCGACCTGTGGCTCCAACAGGTGGAGATCCACGCTGCGGCCGTCAATCCGCGGGGGCGTGCCCGTCTTGAAACGTTCTGCTGTAAGTCCAATACCTGCAAGCACTTGGGCGAACTCGACCGATGGTGGATCGCCGGCACGTCCCGCGGCGACCGCCGGCTGCAGGCCCAGGTGGATTTGTCCTCGTAGAAACGTCCCTGCGGTCACCACCACCGCACGGCCCAGGTAGCGCCGCCCGTCGGCGGTGGTGACACCCGCCGCGCGACCGGCCTCGAGCACCAGCCCGGCCACGGTCCCCTGCGCGAAGCGCAGCCGCGGCTCGCGCTCGAGCACCTGGCGCACCGCCCGACGGTAGAGGCCCCGATCGCACTGCGCCCGCGGCGACCGCACCGCCGGGCCCTTGGACCGATTGAGCATGCGGAACTGAATTCGCGCCAGATCCGTCGCGCGCCCCATGACGCCGCCGAGCGCGTCCACCTCTCGGACGACGGTCCCCTTGGCGATCCCGCCGATGGCGGGATTGCACGACATCTGCCCGATCGTTTCCAGGTTCTGGGTCAGCAGCAGGGTGCGGGCGCCCGAGCGTGCCGCCAGCGCCGCAGCCTCGGCCCCGGCGTGGCCCCCGCCGATCACGATCACATCGAAACGGTCGCGCGCCATGGGCTGCAATCTACTACCGGCCTCCTGCGGACTCGGCCGGTCTCGCGCCCGAAGCCTTCCGGCGAGCGACGACGACGCCCACTCGACGCGGCGCGGCATGAACCGGACGCCGCCGCACATGCGACGAGGGGCGTGATTTGAGATCACGCCCCTCGTCGCATGCTCGTCACGCCGGCGCCCTAGAGCTGTATCTCTCCCAGCGGCGTGACCCGAGCGACGCTCGCCTTGGGCAGCAGCACGTGCTTCTGCTCCACCCGGATCCCGAACTTGGCGCTCCGCCGGAGATACTCCTCGCGCGTTCCGCCCTGCGCCGCATCGTAGCGTCCCACGTCGAGCAGATGCACGCCGCGCTCGTCCTCGGTGTCGAACCGCCCCAGGAAGGTCTCTCCCGCCGTGGTGTCGAGCACCACCGTGACCCCGTGGAGTGCGTGGTGCCCCGGATGGAAGACGTGAGTCATACCGTGACGCCGAAGTGCTTGTCGAAGGCCGCGGTCAGGTCCGCGGCGATGGCCTGAGGGGACCGGCCTTCGATCTGATGGCGGTGGACGAAGTGCACCACATCGCCGTCCCGCAGCAGCGCCATGGAGGGGCTGCTGGGCTGGTACTCGGCGAAATACTGCCGGGCGCGGGCGGTGGCCTCGAGGTCCTGGCCGGCGAACACGGTGACCACCTGCTGGGGCTTCACTCCGTGCTGCAGCGCCAGGCGCAGCGCCGGACGGGCATTCCCCGCCGCGCAGCCGCAGACCGAGTTCACGAAGACCAGCATGGTGCCCTTCGGGTCGCCGAGAGCGGCGTCCACGTCGGCCACGGTGGTGAGCTCCTTGGCGCCCATGCGGGTCATCTCCTCTCGCATGGGGGCAACCAGGGCCGGATTGTAAGGCATCAGAACCTGCTCCTTTGGGATAATGAGACTAGGACGCGGGCGCTTCGTCGCGCGACGCGTCCGCCGCCAGGGCCTGCCTGAGCGCATGCCACGGAAGGGTGGCGCACTTGACCCGGATCGGAAACTCCGACACCCCGGAGAACACCGCGAGCTTCCCCAGGGTTTCCGACTCCCCCTGCTCCAGTTTCCCGGTCACCAGGCGATGGAAGCGGTCGAAGAGTTCCTCCGCCTCCGCCTCGGTCCTTCCTTTCACCACGGTGGTCATGAGCGAGGCAGAGGCCCTGGAGATGGCGCACCCCGAGGCCTGGAACGACACGTCTTCGATGACGCCGTCCGCCAGCTTGAGCCACAGCGTCAGCTGGTCGCCGCAGAGCGGATTGTTCCCCTCCGCCCGCCGGTTGCCGTGCTCCATGACCCGGTAGTTGCGAGGCGAGCGGTTGTGCTCCAGGATGACGTTCTGATACAGCTCGTTCAGGGCGCTCATGCCGCGAACACCTCCCGCACCCGGCGCAGCCCGCACGCCAGCGCTTCCGCCTCCTCCAACAGATTATAGAACGCGAAGGAGGCCCGCACGGTGGCCGGCAGCCCCAGCCGTGCCATGAGGGGTTGCGCGCAGTGGTGTCCGGCCCGGACCGCGATCCCCTCGTCGTCCAGCACGGCGCTCACGTCGTGCGGGTGCACGCCGTCAACCGTGAAGGAAAGCACGCTGGCCCGACGCGCCGGGGCGCCGACCACCCGCACGCCGGGAACCTCGGCCACCAGCTCGGTCGCCCGGGCCAGCAGCTCGTGCTCCCAGACGCTGATGGCCGGAAGCCCGATCTGTTGCACGTAGTCGATGGCGGCGCCGAGCCCGATCACCTCCGCGATCGGCGGCGTTCCGGCCTCGAAGCGCGCCGGCGGAGCGGCGTACGTCGAGTGCTCCGGGCCCACGGTGGCGATCATGCTGCCGCCGCCCTGCCAGGGGGGCATCCGCTCCAGCAGCGCCGCGCGGCCGTAGAGCACGCCGACACCGGTGGGCCCGAACAGCTTGTGCCCCGAGAACGCGAAGAAGTCGCAGCCCAGCGCCTGTACGTCCACCGGAAGGTGCGGAGCCGACTGCGCCCCGTCCACCACGGTGACCGCGCCCGCCTCGCGGGCCCGCGCCACCAGCTCCCCGACCGGATTGATCGTCCCCAGCACGTTGGACAGATGGACCAGGGCGAAGATCCGGGTCCGCTCGCTCAGCAGGCGGTCGAAGGCGTCCAGGTCGAGCTCGCCGGTCCCGGTGACCGGCACGACACGCAGGACCGCCCCGGTCTGCTCGCACAGCATCTGCCACGGCACCAGGTTGGAGTGGTGCTCCATGCCGGTCACCAGCACCTCGTCACCGGGGCGCAGCGTACTTCGCCCCCAGCTCTGGGCGACCAGGTTGATCGCGGAGGTGGTGCCGCCGGTGAAGACGATCTCCTCCGCCGACTCGGCCGCGATCAGCCGCGCCGTCTTGAGGCGGACCTCCTCGAATGCGCCGGTGGCCCGCTCGCTCAGATCGTAGACTCCGCGGTGGATGTTGGCGTTGGCGCCGGCGTAGAACGCGGAGATCGCGTCGATGACCTGACGGGGCTTCTGACTGGTCGCGGCGTTGTCCAGGTACACGAGCGGCTTGCCGCGGACCGTGGTGGAGAGAATGGGGAAGTCGGAGCGCCAGGCCGGGGCCGGCGCGGTGAGACGGGCCGGCAGCGGGGCGGGGTGCTCGGCCGGAACCGCGCGCGGCGGGAGCGTGCCCCGACCCGGGCCTTCCGCCCCGCGGACCGTCACGACCCCAGCCGCTCCCGTACCAGGCGCTCCAACTCGGTCCGCACCGGCTCCAGGGCGACCTCCTCGATCACTTCCGCCGCGAAGGCGTAGGTGAGGAGCCGTTCGGCGGCCAGCACGGGAATCCCGCGGCTCCTGGCGTAGAACAGGGCCAGGTCGTCCAGCCTGCCGACCGTGGCGCCGTGGGTGCACTTCACGTCGTCCGCGAAGATCTCGAGTTGCGGCTTGGTGTCCACCTTGGCGCCGTCGCTGAGCAGCAGATTCCGGTTGGTCTGCTTGGCGTCGGTCTTCTGCGCCTCCGGCTTCACGAACACCTTGCCGTTGAAGACCGCCCGGGAGCGCCCGTCGAGCACGCCCTTGTAGACCTCCCAGCTGCGACCGTTCGGGTGGTCGTGGAAGATGGCGGTGTGGTTGTCGGCCACCTGCTCCCCGCGCGTGAGATAGAGCCCGTACATCAGGCTCTCCACGTTCTCGTCGTTCAGGCGGACGTGCAGGTTGTGGCGGGAGAGCGCCGCGCCCATGGCCATCGTGAACGAGCGGTAGTGGCTGTCGCGCTCCTGGTCTACGTGGGTGAGCCCCACGTGATAGGCGAGCTCGCTCTCCCGCTGGATCCGGGTGTGTTCCACCCAGGACCCGGCGGCGGCCACGACCTCGGTGACCGGATTGGTCCAGTAGGTCTGGTCCGGCGCGAGGGTGACATAGCTCTCGATCACCGAGAGCCGCGCGCCCCGGCCGATCACCAGCAGGTTGCGCGGGTGCGAGGCCGTGCCGGCCGCATCGGGGGTGGTGACGAACACCAGGTGCACCGGATTGGGCAGGTCCACTCCCGCCGGCACCGACACCAGCCCGCCGTCGCGGAACAGCGCCGTGTTGAGCGCGGTGAAGGAGCTGCCCTCGACCGGCGCGTGGCGGCCGAGGTGCTCGAGCGGCCGGCCGTCGGCCCGCAGCGCCTCGGCCAGGCTCGAGACCCGCACGCCGGCCGGCAGCGGACCGACCGAGCTCAGCGCCTCGCTGTACCAGCCGTTGACGAAGACCAGCGTGCTCCACTCCGGATGGCCGAAGACGAACGGTGCCAGCCGGTCGCGGGAGACCTCGTCCCCCGCCTGCACCGCGGGGGCCCAGGCGGTCTGTGCGATCGGCCCGATCGGCGTGAAACGCCACTCCTCGTCCCGCGCGGCGGGGAAGCCCACGGCGGCGAACCGGTCGGCGCCGGCCCGGCGCAGCGATTCGAGCCACTCGGGACCCTCGGCCATCGCGACGGGCTCGCGGGTGAGCGTCTCCTGGAGGAACGTGTCGCTCACGCCACCGCCTCCGCCGCCGCGTCCACCCACTCGTACCCCTTGGCCTCGAGCTCGAGCGCCAGCTCCTTGCCGCCGGACATGGCGATGCGTCCCTGGGAGAGAACGTGCACGTGATCCGGCACGATGTAGTTCAGCAGCCGCTGGTAATGGGTGACCACGATGAACGAGCGGTCCTGCGCCCGCAGCTTGTTCACCCCGCTCGCCACGATCCGGAGCGCGTCGATATCCAGCCCGGAATCGGTCTCGTCGAGAATGGCGAGGCGCGGCTCGAGCACCGCGAGCTGCAGGATCTCGTTGCGCTTCTTCTCGCCCCCGGAGAAGCCGGAGTTGACGGCCCGGCTCATGATGTCGGGGCCCCACTCGACCACCTTGAGCTTCTGCTCCAGCAGGTCGAGGAAATCCATCGAATCCACCTCGTCGAGCCCGCGGGCCTTGCGGATCTCGTTGTACGCGGCGCGCAGGAAATAGGCGTTGGTGACGCCGGGGATCTCGACCGGGTACTGAAAGGCGAGGAAGACGCCGGCCTGGGCCCGCTCTTCCGGCTCCATGTCCAGCAGATCCTGCCCCATGTAGGACACGGAGCCCGCGGTGACCTCGTACGCCGGGTGCCCCGCGAGTACCTGGGCCAGCGTGCTCTTGCCAGAGCCGTTGGGGCCCATGACCGCGTGCACCTCGCCGGCATTCACCGTGAGGTTGATGCCCCGCAGAATTTCCTTGTCACCCGCCGCCGCGCGTAGATCCCTGATTTCCAGCACTGGCATCTCCCCAAATCCGTGAAAAGTGAAGGGTGAAGAGTGAAAGGGGGCCACCCCTCGCTACCCTACGCTGCCTTCCAGGCTGATCCCCAGCAGCTTCTGCGCCTCCACCGCGAACTCCATCGGCAGCTCCTGGAAGACCTCCTTGCAGAAGCCGTTCACGATCATGGAGATCGCGTTCTCGGTGTTGAGCCCGCGCTGCTTGAGGTAGAAGATCTGGTCCTCACCGATCTTGGAGGTGGAAGCCTCGTGCTCGGTGGACGCCGTCGGGTTCTGCACGTCGATGTACGGGAAGGTGTGCGCCCCGCAGCGGTTCCCGATCAGCATCGAGTCGCACTGGGTGTAATTGCGGGCCCCGGCCGCCCGCGGCAGCACCTTCACCAGACCGCGGTAGCTGTTCTGCCCCTGCCCCGCGCTGATGCCCTTGGAGACGATCGTGCTGCGGGTGTTCTTCCCCATGTGGATCATCTTCGTGCCGGTGTCGGCCTGCTGCCGGCCGTTCACGACGGCCACCGAGTAGAACTCCCCGACCGAGTCGTCGCCCTGGAGAATGACGCTGGGGTACTTCCAGGTGATCGCCGAGCCGGTCTCCACCTGGGTCCACGAGATCTTGGACCGGGCGCCCACGCACTTGCCGCGCTTGGTCACGAAGTTGTAGATCCCGCCCCGCCCCTCCTCGTCGCCGGCGTACCAGTTCTGCACCGTCGAGTACTTGATGGCGGCGCCCTCGAGCGCCACCAGCTCCACGACCGCCGCGTGCAGCTGGTTCTCGTCCCGCTTAGGGGCCGTGCACCCCTCGAGGTAGCTCACGGAGGCGCCTTCGTCGGCCACGATCAGGGTGCGCTCGAACTGCCCCGTCTCCGCCGTGTTGATGCGGAAATAGGTCGAGAGCTCCATGGGGCAGCGCACGCCCTTGGGCACGTAGACGAAGGAGCCGTCGCTGAAGACCGCGGCGTTGAGGGCGGCGAAGAAGTTGTCGCTCGCGGGCACCACCGAGCCGAGATACTTCCGGACCAGATCGGGATGCTCCTGGACCGCCTCGCCGAAGGAGCAGAAGATGATCCCCTGCTCGGCCAGCTTGGCCTTGTAGGTGGTGCCGACCGAGACGCTGTCGAAGATGGCGTCCACCGCCACGCCGGCCAGGATCTTCTGCTCCGAAAGCGGGATGCCCAGCTTCGCGTAGGTCTCGAGCAGCTTGGGATCGGCCTCGGCGAGGCTCCCCAGCGGGTTCTTGGTCCGCGGCGCCGAGTAGTAGCTGATCGACTGGTAGTCCACCGGGTGGTACCGGATGTTCGGCCAGTCGTGGGGCTCGGTCATCTTGAGCCAGCCCCGGTAGGCCTTGAGCCTCCACTCGAGGAGCCACTCGGGCTCCCGCTTCTTGGCGGAGATGAGCCGGACGATGTCCTCGCTCAGCCCCTTCGGTGCGACGTCGGACTCGATATCGGTCACGAAGCCGTACTTGTATGCCTGATTGACGAGAGTCTCGACGGACGCGCTCATGATTCGTTGAACCTCACGTGGTATTCGCAGGCGGGACATCCGCTCAGGATGTGCTCCCGCCGATGCACATCGGCCCGCAGCACCTCGGCGAGGAACCGCGCCTCGGCCGCGCAGATCTCGGGAAATCGCTCGGCGATAGCCCGGATGGCGCAGTTGTGCTCGGTGAGCACGCCGGCACTCTCCCCGGCTACGGCCTCCGCCATGTAGCCCTGTTCCGATCGGACCCGGGCCACGACCTGGAGCCGCTCCTTGGGCGCCGCGCCATCCAGCTCCGCGCTGAGGCGCCGCGCCAGACCGGTGACGTGCGCCTCCAGCAACTCGATCGCCGCATCCCGACCCTCGCGCTCGACGATCCGGTCGAGCAGTGCGGTGAGCGCCTCCTCATACCGCCGCGGGAACAGCGCCTCACCCGCCGGGCTCAGGCTGTAGCGGAAGACCGGGGCTCCCACTCCGCGATGCTCCCGCTCATACCCCACCAGCCCTTCCGCCTCCAGCTCCTTGAGGTGGTGTCTGATGGCGTTCAGGGAAATCCGGAGCCGGGACGCCAACTCCTTGGCCGTGAGCCGCTGCCCGCGCTTGAGCTCCACGAGTACGGCGCCCCGCTGACCCTTATGGCCGAGGGGGAAGCCCGAACTGACGAGGGGAAGCGCGGCGCCCATACGCCGGAATGGTAAGCGATTTACTCGGGATTGTCAAATCGTATAGTATTTTTGGTGTGAATGCCGAAGAACATATTTGACAAAGAGATAGATTGCTAGATCGGCGGTCGCTTTGAGCGGCTCCGCCCGGGATTGCAGCAGGTTCCCGTTGGGCGGCTGGATCATCCGGAGCCAGCCCTTCTGGGTTCTCAGTAGTACATCACCATACTACTAGGTGGCCTTCTGGCTTCGGGTGGATTCAACCCTCATATTTGAGCCGTCCGTTCCGCCGACCACTCAGTCCGAGGCCCGTCATGACCATCCACCGCATCCGTCTCCTGGGCGACCCCATCCTTCGGGCCAGCTGCGAGCCGATCGCGAAACCGGGATCCGCGGGAGTCCGGGTCATCCTGGACGACATGCGAGAGACGCTACGGGACTGGCAGTCCCGCTTCGGGACCGGTCGCGGGATCGCGGCCCCCCAGATCGGGGCACCGGTGCGGATGGTGCACATCGAGATCGACAAGCCGTGGACGCTCATCAACCCCGAGATCATCGACATCGGCCATGAGGATTTCGAGGTCTGGGACGACTGCTTCTCGTTTCCCAACCTGCTGGTGCGGGTATCCCGTGCGCACCGTATCCGGGTCAGGTACCAGGATCCGAAGGGCGCCTGGAGCGAGGTGGATCTGGAGGGCGACCGGGCCGAGCTGGTGCAGCACGAGATCGATCACCTGGATGGGGTGCTCGCGGTGGACCGGCCTTCGGGGCTCGACCCGTTCTGTCTCCGGGAGGAGTGGCATCGCCAGCACGGGCCGGGCGGCCGCTACGGAAGGCCCGAGTCGCGGAGCGAGAACTACGTGTCACCGATCTCGGAGGGGCTGTAGGAGGCCTCGCCGGCTAGAACCACCTGCCCAACCGGACGAACAGGGCACCGCGATCCTCGGTCCCGTATCCGTACTCGAAGCGCACGGGTCCCACCGGCGTCTCGGCTCCGAGTCCCGCGCGGACGCCCCCTACCCAGCCGTCCTCGGCCAGCAGTCCGCCGCCCGCCCCGGTGCGCCCGGCGGCGAACTCGATCCGGCCCAGCACGGGCCCCCTGATCGGGACGGTGAACATGAGACCCAGCATCGCTTCGCGGTCTCCCCGCCGCTCCCCGATGTGCAGACCGGGGAAGCCGTCGCTCCCCCCGAGCGAAAAGGTGTGCTGCAGCGGCAGTCCGTCACCCCAGCCCAGGCGCACCCGAGGAATGAGCCGCACCGTCCCGAGCCGGACCGACAGATCACCCTCGAGCGCGGCGCGCTGGTAGATCCCGGTCCATACGGCCTCGACGAGAAGCACCCTGCCGCGCGTGCGGCTCACCTGCCCAGCCCGCGCCACCGCTCCGAGAGTTGAACGGTCACCGCGTGCCGGCTCATGCCAGACGTGTCCCCGGACGCCGGCCGCGAGCTCCCATCCCCCCGGCAGCACGCGCTCCGCGCCTGCGAATCCGAGCGCCTCGCGAGTCTCCAGCTCCTCGAGCTCGTCTCCCTCGAAATCGAATTGTCGCACGTCCTCCGTGGCGAGGTTGGCCGTCAGGGTGGGCGTGAGCAACTGGCGGCCGAGCTCGAAGTTCCGCCGGAGCCCGGCGTACAGCTCCTTGCGGAGCTCGCCGAGAAAGACCGCCACGCTTCCCTCGACGGCACGGCCGAGCATGCGCCGTTCGACCCCACCGGCCCACATCCTGCCGCCCAGCTCGCTGTCGTAGGCGAGCCCGAGGCCCGCGACCCGATCGGCGGCCGGGCGAAGCTCCAGCCGAAAATCCACCGAGTCCCCTTCGCCGGTGGGGCGCAGCCAGACGGAGTGGTATGCGTCGCTCGCGAGCGCGAGATGGCGCAGCCGCGAGCGGAGCTGCTGGACATCGAGCCGGTCGGTGCCGGCAAGGCCGAGGAGTCGCTCGAGGGCGAGTCGTTCAGACGGGCTGACGCCCTCGATCCTCACGGCGCCGAGCCTGGTGGGCAACGCCCGGGGAGGCTCCGAGCCGCGGCGCGGCGGGCACGCCAGCCTGGGCAGCATCGAGTCCGCCGCAGCTCGGCCATGCTCCAGCAGCCGCTCGATGTTCCGGGGAGAGAAGTTGAGGCTGGTGAAGTCGTTCACGTCGGGTCGCACCAGCAGGTCGGCCTCGCGGAGCGAGTCGGCGACCTGCTGGAACAGGAACTCCACCAGCCGGTCCGCCACGATGAATGGCGAATAGGCATCGTACGCCTCCGCCGGGTGCTCCGTCGCATCCACCACGATGACCGCGTCCACCCCTTCCGCCCGCGCGACCTGCACCGGGATGTTGGCGGAGAGGCCTCCATCCACCAGGAACCGCTCGCCAACGCGCTCCGGCGCGAAGAGGAGCGGGATCGCGAAGCTCGCCCGGACCGCCTGGGCCAGGTCGCCGGAGGAGAGGATCACCGGTTCGCGTCTGGAGAGATCGGTGGCCACCGCCCGGAAGGGAATCGGCAGCGAATCGAAGTTGCCGCGGGCCAGGAGGTTGCCCCGCAGCATCGCGGCGTTGACGAGCGCGCTCATCTCGGCCTCGACGATGGCCGCGCTCTGGAGGTTGAAGCTCCGTTCGCCCTGCTCCCAGACGACCAGGGGCTGAAGGGCGCCGAGCGAGCGCGGGGCCCGCGGCTGATAGCTGCGGATGAGCTCGTTCAGCGGCAGCAGGCGCGCCAGCGAGTCGAGCTCTCGCCCCGAGTAGCCGCTCGCGTAGAGCGCCCCCACCACCGCGCCCATGCTGGTGCCGACCACCAGGTTCGGTCGGATACCGAGGCTGTCGAGCGTTCGGAGCACGCCGATGTGCGCGATGCCCTTGGCTCCTCCGCCCGACAGCACCAGCGCGGTGCGCGGCGGACGGCACCCCGGGGCGCCGGTCTGCGCCGGGGCGGATGGGCCTTGGACGATGAAGAAAATCAGAAGCAGAGCGAGGGGCCGAAGCATCGGCGTGGAAGATACATGAACCCCTTGCGCCACCCCATCCGAGTTCGTATACCTACCCAGAGAAGCGCCCTCCGGCCGGACGGCGCTCGTCGTCAGGCTGATTGCCGAGGAGTCGCCGCAATGACCTACGTGATCGTCGAAGCATGCATCGGGGTCAAGGACCGAGCCTGCGTGGATGTGTGTCCGGTGGACTGCATCTACGAGGGCGAGGACCAGCTGTACATCCATCCCGATGAGTGCATCGACTGCGGCGCCTGTGAGCCGGAATGTCCGGTAACGGCCATCTTTCCCGAAGAGGACGTGCCGCCGAACATGACGTCCTACATCGAGAAGAACCGCGAGATCTTCAACAGCGATACGCCGCCGGGAAGACCGCAACGGTAGGGGCAGGCACGCGGCTGCGCTGAAAGCGAAGAGCCCTCGGGGATTCCGAGGGCTCTCTCATTTTCGGACTCTGCCCCGCCCCCCCGTCTGCTCATCTGAAAAGAGGGGCGACCCCGGACTCGGTACAGCATTTTGGCCGCGAATCCGGGGCCGTTTGGAGGTAGGGATGCTGACGGGGACCTCAAGAGACGGTCGCGCCGCCACCTCAACAACGCCGGAATGCCGGAAAAGGTTTCAGGCGAGCGACCGCAGGAACTCGAGCAGCACCTGGGAGGTCGCGGCCGGACGCTCCATCGGCGGCAGGTGTCCCGCCCCGGGGATGACCGAGAGCCGGGCACCCGGGATCGCATCGGCCATGGCCCGGGCCTGCGCCGGCGGCGTGAGCGCGTCGTCCTCGCCCACCACGACCAGGGTCGGCAGCCCCGCCAGGGTGCCCAACAGCTCGGTGCTGTCCGGGCGGTCGCGGAGCGCGCCAAGCGCGCCCACGACGCCGGCGACCGGGGTAGCCGCCATGAGGGCGCGGACCCGGTTGCCGGTTTCGGGCGACCCGGTCAGGGTGGCGGGCGAGAGCATCCTGGGCAGCATGGCCTCGGCGATGGCGGCCGATCCCCTGTCCCGTGCCTCCGCCGCGGAGGCATCCCGCCCGCGCTTGGCCTCCGCCGAGTCCGCCTCGGCACGAGTGTCCATCAGCACGAGGCCGCGGACCCGGTGACGCCAGCGCCGGACGAACTCGAAGGCGATGTACCCGCCCATGGACAGTCCGCAGAGCACCGCCTGCTCCACGCCGAGCGTGTCGAGGAGAGCGGCGAGGTCGCCGGCGTAGGTCGCGATGCTGTATCCAAGATCGGGGGCGTCGGACTGGCCCATGCCGCGGAGGTCGGGCGCGATGCGGCGAAACCCCTCGAGGGAAGCCACCTGGTGGGCCCAGATGGTCCGGTCGAGCGGGTAGCCGTGAATGAACAGCACCGCCGGACCGTCACCCCGCACCTCGACGGCCAGATTGACCCCGTTGAGGGTGAACCGCTGCGCCCCATCCGCCCTCGAGGCCGGCGCGGCCATGTAGTCGCTGAACTCACGTGGCACCGGCGTAGGCCGGCCCTCCCGGCTGATGCATACGAAGACGAACTCGGCCGTGGCGATCAGCGCGTCGTCGCGGAGCCGCCGGGCGGTCTGCCGCATCGTGAAGCTGGTGCGCCCATGGTGGGTCAGCGCCACCTGGAAGCGCAGGATGTCGCCCGGGAACGCGGCGGCGTGGTAGTCGATTGCCGCCTTGCGGACCGCGGGCCAGGCCGCGGCGCGGGTGAAGACGTCCATGCCGGGCCCCCGTCTCAGCAGCTCCCAGCGCGCGCGCTCGAAGAGCGTGAGAAACGAGGCCTGATTGAGGTGGCCGAAGGCGTCGCACTCATCGGGGTAGACCGGGAGATCGATCTCGGTCATGGGCTCGAGGGTCGGGGGTCAGTGCCGGCCTGCAGGCGCATCCGGATCCACCAAAGGTAGATATACTACAGCGCCGGGCCACCGGTTAGCTGCCGCGCCCGGAGTACGCGGCACGGCTACGATTCCAGACCTCGAGCCTCGACGACGCCATGAAGCCCCAGACCGATTACATCCGCCACGCCGCACGGCTCGCGCGCAAGCTCCAGATGGACGCCGCGATGGGAGGTACCCCCCAACCCGATGCCGAGTTCTACAAGACGCTGTCCAAGGCGCTCGACGAGATCGCGGCGGGGCTGGAGCTGGTGGCGAAGTCCGAGTGACGGTGTGCGACTGATCCAGACCGCGGCCGAGCTCGAGGCACTGGCCGCCCGACTCCGCACGGAGCCGTTGCTGGCGGTGGACACCGAGGCGGCAAGCTTTCACCGCTACCACGATCGCGTCTACCTGGTGCAGATCTCCTCCCGTGAGGAGACGGCGGTCGTGGACCCGCTCGCCGTGGGCACGCTGGCACCGCTCGCCCAGCCGCTGGCCGACGCCGCCGTCGAGGTCGTCTTCCACGACGCCGACTACGACCTGCGCCTGCTCGACCGCGAATACGGATTCCGCGCCACCAACCTCTTCGACACCCGCATCGCCGCCCAGCTGCTGAACGAACCGGGGGTCGGGCTTGCCGCGCTGCTGGAGAAGCACTTCGGGCTTCGGCTCGACAAGCGCTTTCAGCGGGCGGACTGGTCGGCCCGCCCGCTCTCGCCCGCGATGCTGGAGTACGCCGCGGCCGATACCCGGTATCTGCCGGCGCTGCGAGACATCCTCCGCGAGCGACTGCGCGAGCGGGGGCGGCTGGAGTGGGCGGAAGAGGAGTTCGGCCTGCTGGAGCAGATCCGCGGTGGCCCGGCCGAAGGGGCCGAGCCGGGATGGCTCCGGCTCAAGGGCGCGAAGGCGCTCAAGCCGCGCGAACTGGCGATCCTGCGGGAGCTCTGGGAGTGGCGCGAGGGGATGGCCCAGCGCGCCGACCGCGCCACCTTCCGGGTGCTCAACAACGAGCCCATGCTGCTGATGGCCCGGCAACCGCCGGCGGACCTCCCGGCGCTCCGGACCGTCCCCGGCCTCGGGGGCGAGCAGATCGAGCGGCGCGGCAAAGAGATCCTCGCCGCGGTGCGGCGGGGGCTCGAGCTGCCCGACCAGGACCTGCCTCGGCTGGAGCGCCCGCCCCGCCGGGCCCACGACCCGGCGTACGAGGCCAGACTCGAGCGTCTCAAAGCGGTTCGGAACAAGCTCGCGGCCGAGTACGAGCTGGCCCCGGGCGTCCTCTGCCCCAACGGGACGCTGGAGACGATCGCCCGGGTCGTCCCGCGAAACCCCGAGGAGCTGGCGGAGATCGGCGGGCTGCGGCGATGGCAGCTCAGGGAGTTCGGCCCGGAGCTGCTGAAGGGCCTGGAAGAGGTTGCCGCGGGGTGAACGACGGGCCTGGCGACAACCTGGCCCGATGGTGCGCCGATGGTGTCGCGGAGAGAGTGCCCGCGGAACGGCTCAGAAGCCGAGGAATGCCCTGACCCGGGGGTCCATCCGCTCCGGCGTCCAGTAGGGGTCCCACACCAGCTCCACCTCCACGCTCTTCACGCCTTCGAGATCCCCCACCACGCTCTTCACGTCGTCGATGATCTCGGTGCCCGCCGGGCACCCCGGTGAGGTCAGGGTCATGCGGACCTGGACATCCCCGGCCTCGTTCACCTCGACATCGTAGACCAGCCCGATATCGATGATGTTGAGGTTGAGCTCGGGATCCTTGACGGCGCGGAGCGCCTTGCGGACGATTTCGGCAGTAGGCATGGGACGGCCGGGGTTCGGGTCTCCCGAAAGCTAGCAGCTTTGCTAGCAGCGCGAGACGAGGTCCTGCTGGCACACCTGCGGCACCAGGCGGAGAGCGGCGTCGGACACGGCGGTACGGACCAGCTTCAGCTCCTTCAGCGAGTCGCGGATCTTGGGGTCGAATGCCCGATTGGTGAGGAACACCAGAAACAGGTCGTGGGCCGGGTCGATCCACAGCTCGGTACCGGTGAATCCCGTGTGGCCGAATGCGGACGGGCTGATCAGCGTGCCGTAGATGCTGGGCTCCTCTCCTCCCAGGTCCGGGGTGTCCCACCCCAGCACCCGGGTACCGCTGCGGGGGCCTCTGGTGAGGAAGAGATCCACCGTCTCCTTGCTCACCCAGGGCCCGTGCGGGCCCGCACCGCCCCGCAGCCAGGCCTGGGCGAAGACGGCGAGATCCGCCGCGGTGGAGAAGAGCCCCGCGTGGCCGGCGACGCCGCCGAACACGACGGCGTTCTGGTCGTTCACGTCCCCCGACACCGGCTTGCCGCGCCACATGCCGCTGGGCACGATACGCCGGCGGAGCCGGACCGGGGGACGGTAGAGCGTCTGTCCCATGCCGAGCGGGGTGAAGACCTCCGCCTCTGCCGCCTTGTCGAGCCGGGTGCCGGCCACCTTCTCGATCACCAGTCCCAACAGCAGCGCGTTGAGGTCGCTGTATTCGGCCGAATCCCCCGGTGCGCGCAGGAGCGGCTGGGCGTAGAGCAGATCGGTAGCCCGGGCGCGGCTGCGGCGGGCGCGCTGGTAGATGGGGACGTAGCTCTTGAGGCCGCTGGTGTGGTCCAGCAGCATGCGCACGGTGACCTGGTTCTTGAGCCCGCTGGAGAAACGGGGTAGGTAGCGGCGGACGGGGGCATCGAGGTCCAAGCGCCCCTGGTCCACCAGGCGCATGGCAGTAGCAGCCGTTGCGACTACCTTCGTGATCGAGGCGATGTCCCACAGCGTGGAGTCGATGTCCGGCGTGGGTGAGGCCGGGTTCCAGGTGTAGTGGCCATACCCGCGGGTGTAGAGCACCGAATCCCGCCGGCCGATCACCACCACCGCGCCGGGATACAGCCCCCGCCGAATTCCCTCCCGCACGGCGGCGTCCACCTCGGCGAACGACTGGGCGGCCGCACCGGTCGCGCTCGAGAAACTCAGCAGACCCAGCATCACTCCGCGTCTCATCAGCCGCTGCATCTGTGTCTCCCGCACGCGAGCACGATCGTCACCGACGCTCCCTGTTCCCCAGGGGGGCTGGGACCGGCAACCATCGTGCCCCGGACGACATTCAGCGGCGGGTGGAGTCGTCTCGAACCGGACCGGGGGGTATGCGGTAGAGGACTTCCACCGTGCGGCGGTCGCGGTCGGTGAGCGTGCTGGTGCGCGTGGCCGGAAACATCACGTCGTTGGTATCGGCGGAGTGGGGCAGACCGATGGCGTGACCCGCCTCGTGTACTGCGACGGACATGAGCGCCGCGTCGGGGAGATGCGCACCGGTGTGGGTGCGGAGGGCGAGAGAGATCGCGGCGCGGCGAACCCGACCGAGCTGGTCCCAGGTGAGATCGGTCTGGCCGGCGCGATCGAAATCGAAACGGTCGATCCAGCGCACCGTGATGTCCGCACCAGTGGAGTCGGGCACCATCTGGAACCGCACGCCGATGCCGGTTTGCTCCCACCGGTCGAACGCTTCCCGAACCAGCCCGGCCATCCGGGGCAAATAGCCCGGCGCGCCGCCTTCCACGATGTGCACGCGCAACGGTGTGCCCCACCTGTCGGGCCAGCGCCGCACCACCGAGTCGGTACTGACGATCAGGGAGTCGAGGTAGGTCCCCCCGGCCTCCCGGCTCAGCCGCTCCCGGGCTGCCATACGGGTTAACCGGTCGGCAGCCTCGTAGGCGTTCAGTGCCGCGGCCCCTTCCGACCTGGTATCTTCTTTCGCGTCAACCACATATGCGGTAGCGGACCGGGTCTCGTTGGCCCCCTGGACCGGCGGACCCGCCGGCGAGCGGCCTTCCCGCCACTCATCGAACCGGTCGGCGAGGACCAGGATGAAGAGCCCGAAGGTCACCAGGGGAAGGAGCGCACGCCGCATGATCGTGAGAATACGGGCAAACCGCGCGCCACGCCACCACCTGGCGCTGGCGCCGCCTCCCCACCCCCTCTAAAATTTCGCCACCCGCGCCCGACCCCGCGACGGCGCCGCAGTCCCGGAGGAGCCACTGAATCTGATGGAGCGATTCGCCCGCGTGCTGGTCAGGTGGCGCTGGGCGGTACTGGTCGTGTGGGCGGTGGTCGGCGCGGTGGCGGCCGTACGAGCTCCGGCAACTCCAGGCCTTCTCAACATCCGGGGCGGCAGCGACCGGGAGACGGAAGCGACCCGCGCCGACGCCATCCTCAATACCAGGTTCAGCCGGCCGATCGGCGAGTTCTTCGCGGTGACGCTGCAGGGGCCGGCGGCCTTCGACTCCGGCGCCGGGCGACCGGTACTGGATTCGGTGCTGGCCGGGCTCGCCCGCCAGCCGTTCGTCCGCGGACTGGTCTCCTATCCCTCCACCGGCGACAGCACCTTCCTCAGCCGCGACCGCCGGTCCACCTTCGCCATCGTGGCGCTGGACATCACCAGCGGCGACAGCGCGGGAGCGCTGGTGGTCC
>DASUSR010000073.1:0-2795 GCA_036375015.1 Gemmatimonadales bacterium | reverse complement strand
CGCATGCTCGCGGCCGCGGCGGCCGGAGGCGCGGTGCTCGCCGTGGGTCATGACTTCCGGCATTTCCCCGTCGCCCGCTTCGCCCGCGATCTCTTCGCCTCCGCCACGCTGGGCCCGGTCGGGCGGGTGGACCTGCGCCAGAGCGCCGGAGGGCGCTGGCCCTACGCCTCCGCCGCGGTACTCTCGCCCGAAGCGGGCGGCGGGGTACTGCTCGACTTCGGCGTACACCTGCTGGACCTGCTGCTCTGGTGGCTGGGCGACATCGAGGTGGTCGCCTGCCGGGACGACGCCGTGGGGGGCATCGAGACCGAGTGCGCCCTCGAGCTGCGGCTCGCGGCCGGAGCGCCGGTGGCCGTGGAGCTGAGCCGGAGCCGGTCGCTGCGCGACACGGTGCTGGTGGAGTGCGAGCGTGGGAGCATCGAGATCGGCGTGTTCGAGCCGGCGCTGGTGCGCCTCACTCCCCGCGGTGGCGCCACGAGCCTCGTGGGCGACGTGCCCGACAGCGGCTTCTCGCGGGCGCCGCTCGCGGCGGTGTTCGGCCGGCAGCTCGCCGACTTCGTCGCCGCGAGCCGGGGCGAGGGGGAGCCCACCGTGACGGGGGAGGAGGGCCGGCGTGTCGTGGCGCTGGCGGAGCGCTGCTACGCGGTGCGCCGGCCGCTGCGGATGCCGTGGGACTATCCCGAGGCGTACGCGGTGGTGGAGAGGAGCGGGCCGTGAGCCCGCCCGGCACGCTCCACGGCGCCCGGGTGCTGGTGCTCGGCGCCTCCGGCTTTCTCGGCGGGCGACTGGTCGAGCGCCTGGTCCAGGAGCGGGGGGCGGCGGTGCGCATGCTGGTGCGCCGCGTCTCCGCCGGCAGTCCGGCGGTCCGATTTCCGGTGGATGTGGTGGTCGGGGACCTGCTCGATCGGTCCGCCATCGAGCGGGCAGTCGAGGGCTGCACCGTCGTCTTCAACTGCGCGAAGGGGACCGGAGGGGACGCCGCCCGGCGCCGCGCGGTCGACGTCGAGGCCGCGGGTCAGGTGGTCGAGTCGGCGGCCCGGCAGGGCGCGCGGGTGGTGCACGTGAGCACCTTCGCGGTGTACGACCTGCCCCGGGACGGCGAGGTGGACGAGCGGACCCCCGACGCCCCCGCGGGCGACCCGTACAGCGACAACAAGCTCGCCGGGGAGCGCCTGGCGCTGGCGACGGGCAGATCGCGGGGTGTGCCGGTCACGGTGATCCAGCCGACTGTGGTCTACGGTCCCCGTGCCGGTGTGCATGCCGCCGACATCCTCGACGAGATGCGCACCGGCCGGCTCGTCCTGGTGAACGGCGGGCTCGGCATCTGCAACGCGGTCTATGTGGACGACGTGGTCACCGCGCTCCTGCTGGCCGCCTCGAGCGATCGTGCCGCCGGCGAGCGCGTCCTGGTCTCCGGGCCGGAGCACCCCACCTGGCGGGAGTTCTTCGAGGCGTTCGAGCGTATGCTGGGCACACCCTCCACCGTCTCGCTGACCGAGGCCGAGGCGCTCGCCCTGTGGGATCGCTCGCGCCGCCGCCCCTGGCTCGTCACCGAGCTGCTGCGCACGGTCCGCGAGGATCCCTCCGTCCGCAAACGGCTGTTCGCCACCCGCGAGGGCACCGCCGCACGCGGCGTCGTCGAGCGCGTCGCCCCCGGCCTGCTCCGGTCTGCCGAGCGCTGGGCGGAGCCGCGTGCCGCCGGACCGGTGGGCGACGCCCGGCCGGTGCAGCCCGCGCGTCCGTGGGTCGTGCGCTACCTGGCCAAGCGGGCCCGGGTGCGCATCGACCGGGCGCGTGAGCTGCTGGGCTACCAGCCGGTGTTCGGACTCGACCCAGGGATGCGTCTCACCGAGGCGTGGGCCAGATGGGCCGGGCTGTTGGGCTGAGGGCGCAAGTCTTGCTCGATCGGGGGCTGGAAGTCACCGATCTGGTTGGACACCTCAGCGCAAAGCCTTTCCATGACTCAGGTTGAGCCATCACGCCTCAAGTACTATGTCACGCAGCATTGCGGCCCTGCCGGGCAGGCTGCCGACTGCCTCGCGCATCCTGCCCCGGCCACGCGCCGCATGGCGGTCGCCATCGTCAGCTGGAACACGCGGGAGCTGCTGCGGCGGTGCCTGGAGAGCGCGCTCGCGGAGGGGGCCGCCGAGATCGTGGTGGTGGACAACGGCTCCTCCGACGGGAGCGTCGAGATGGTCCGCGACCAGTTCCCGCGGGTGAGGCTGGAGGTCCGGCCGGAGAATCCCGGGTACGGAGCCGCCTCCAATATCGCCTTTGGACTGTGCTCCGCCGAGTATGTGCTCCTGCTCAACAGCGACACGGCGATTCACCCCGGCGCGCTCGCCGCTCTGGTCGAGCACCTCGACCGCAATCCGCGCGCGGGCATCGTCGGGCCGCGGCTGCTCAACGCCGATGGGACCCTCCAGAAGTCGGTGTTCCCCTTTCCCAGTCCCCTGGTGCCGCTGGTGAAGCGGCGCCCCGTGGCCGACGTCGTCGGGGTGGTGCCGTGGCTCCGGGACGAGTTCGTGGGGAGCTGGGCCCACGACCGCGCCCGCCGCGCGCCCTGGGTGCTCGGGGCCGCGCTGGCGATTCGACGGACCGCGTTCGACGGCACCGGCGGGTTCGACGAGAGCTTTGTAATGTACTTTGAGGAAGTGGATCTCTGCTACCGGCTGCGGCAGGCCGGCTGGGAGATCCACTTCACCCCGGCGGCAGAGGTGACCCACGTGGGCGGCGCGAGCACCAGCCAGCGCCGGCCGGAGATGCTGGCGCGGCTCAGCCTGAGCGCGATGGAA
>DASUSR010000072.1:0-21311 GCA_036375015.1 Gemmatimonadales bacterium | reverse complement strand
CTCGCGGTGCGGGTGCAGGGCGCGGGACCGGAAGTCGGCGGGGTGCTGGTTGCGACCTCGACCTCGCAGGTGGCCTTCGGGCCCGGGGCCCTGCTCCGCAGCATGCTGCTCATCGCCCCCGTCATCCTCATCGGCGCGGTGGTGGTGGGCTACTGGCTGGCCGGGACCAGTCTGCGGCCGGTGCAGGGCATCATGGACGAGGTGGAGGCGATCAGCGACGGCCGCAGCCTGCACCGGCGGCTGGCCGTGCCACTCTCCGGCGACGAGATGGCCCGCCTCGCGCTCACCGTGAACGGCATGCTCGCCAGGCTGGAGCAGAGCTTCGCGAGCCTCCACCGGTTCACCGCGGACGCGAGCCACGAGCTCAAGACCCCGCTGATGGTGCTGCGGGCGGGGGTGGAGCGCGCGCTGGTGCACCCGGGCGTGCCCGCCGAGATCCTCCAGTCGCTGGACGAGACCCTGGCCCAGATCAATCAGATGTCGGAGATGGTGGAGAACCTGCTCACCCTGGCCCGGGCGGACGAGGGCCGCGCCCCCCTCGCGGTGGAGGAGTCGGACCTTCGGGAGCTGCTCGGGGACGTGGTAGAAACCGCCGGGATGCTGGGCGAGAGCGCCGGCATCACGGTGAGGAGCGACATCCCCGCCCGCGAGGTGCGTCTCGCCATGGACCGGCACCGGATCCGCGAGATGCTGCTCAACCTGGTGACCAACGCGATCAAGTACACGCCGCAGGGCGGGAGCGTCGCGCTGAGCCTGGCCGAGGAAGACGGCACCGCGGTCATCACCGTGCGGGACAGCGGGATCGGTATTGCCCCCGGTGATCTGCCGCACATCTTCGAGCGGTTCTGGCGCGCCGACCCGGCCCGCTCCCGCACCGGAGATCGCCCGGGTACCGGGCTCGGGCTCGCGATCACCAAGTGGATCGCCGAGGCCCACGGGGGCACGATCACGGTGCAGAGCCGGCCCGGGCGGGGGACGGTCTTCGTGGTCCGGCTGCCGAAAGACGGCGGACAGGGGGGTGGCGGGGCGGGGGGGCAGACGCTGCAGGAGGAAACGGATCACCGCCGTCCTTCGGCCCCGGTCCCGGCCGAGTCCCTGTTGCGCAGGGAGTGAGGAAAGCTCATTCGGTTGTCATCCTTTTGTCATCTTCGGGCAAAATCACTGGTAACCGGTCGGGGTAGTTTCCTCGGCACGTTAACCCTCCCCTGGAGGTCAGTACGTGTTCGAGAACCTGATCGAGTCCAAGCCCCCGAAGAAGAAGTCGCTCGCGCAGACGATCGTTTCGCTCGTGGTCCACGCGGTCGTGATCTTCGCGGCCGTGAAGGTCACCACCGGGGCCGCCGAGACGATCAGGGAGATCGTGGCCGACACCACCATGGTCTTCCTCAAGCCGCCGCCGCCGCCCCCGCCGCCCCCACCCGATCAGCCGCCGCCCGACGTCATCGTGTCCGCGAACCCGCCGCCCAAGGGGTTCCAGACCGTCGTGGCGCCGACCGACATTCCCAAGGACATCCCGCCGGTGGATCTGGACGAGAAGCCGTTCGATCCGCGTGACTTCACCGGCAAGGGCGTCGAGGGCGGCATCGCCGCCGGGATCGTCGGGGGCACCGGCCCGGTGGAGGTCTCGGGCGAAGTGTTCCTGGAGGCGCAGCTGGACGACCCGGTCCAGCCGATCTCCATTCCCACGCCGCGCTATCCGCCGGTGCTCCAGAGCGCCGGGATCGCGGGGCGGGTCGAGCTGCAGTACGTAGTGGATACCACCGGCCACGCCGAGCCGGGCTCGTTCAAGGTGCTCAAGACGACGCATCAGGCGTTCGTGGAGCCCGCCAAGGAAGCGATCAGCAAGGGCGTCTTCAAGCCGGCGAAGTTCAAGGGCCAGCCGGTGCGCCAGCTGGTGCAGCAGGCGATCTCGTTCAAAGTCGGTCAATAACCCGCGAGGAGAACCGTTCCGATGAGTGTAGACCTGATTCACCTCTGGGGCACGATGGGCTGGTTTGCCAAGGGCATCGTATTCATCCTGGCCTTCATGTCGGTGTGGTCGCTGACCGTCATGATCACGAAGTTCATTCAGTTCCAGCGCACCCAGGCGGAGACCCGGAAGTTCGCGCCGCAGTTCTCGCGGGCCATCCAGGAGGAGAACCTCGACCAGGCCATCGCGCTGGCCGAGAAGAACAAGAAGAGCCACGTCTCCCGAGTGCTGGGCGAGGCGCTGTCCGAAGTGAAGCCGCTGCTGCGCGACCGGGCCACCATCACGGCGGCCGACATCAACTCGGCCGAGCGGGCCGTGGAGCGGCAGATGCTGATCCAGCTCGCCGACTTCAAGCGCGGCACCGGCATCCTGGCGACGGTGGGCTCCACCGCGCCGTTCGTGGGTCTGTTGGGCACCACGATGGGTATCGTGAACGCCTTCACCGGTATGGCCGCGCAGGGCGCGTCCGGCGGCCTGGCGGGCATCTCGGCCGGTATCGCCGAGGCGCTCATCACGACGGCCTTCGGTCTGCTCGTCGCCATCCCGGCGGTGTGGGGCTACAACTACTTCACGACCAAGATCGAGAACCTGACCGTGGAGATGACCTACACCTCGAAGGAGCTGATCGACTACCTCATCAAGAGCGTCGGCAGCGAGTTCGGCCGGTCGATCTTCACCAAGGAGTTCCAGGCCCAGAAGGCGGTCACCGGCAGTGGCCAGATCTCCGGCTGAGCGTGGCCAGCTCAGGACCAGTGACCCCGGCTAGGAGGCAAGGGCCATGTCAATGAAGGTTGGGACCGCGGGGATGACCGCGGTCAAGTCCGAGCCCAACGTGGTGCCGATGATCGACATCATGCTGGTGCTGCTGATCATCTTCATGATCGTGACGCCGCTGATCGCCGCCGGGTTCAAGGCGACCCTGCCCAAGGGCAAGAACCTGGACCCGCGGCCGGAGGGCGAGAACGAAGTCGTTCTGGGGATCGACGAGTCCGGCCGGTACTTCCTCGACGGCCGAGCGTTGCCGGACGGCACCCTCGAAGACCAGCTGCGCTCGATATTCGCGGCGCGGACCGAGGACAAGATCCTCTATTTCAAGGCCGACAATCAGCTCAAGTACGGCAGGATCCAGGAGGCCGTCGAGACCGCCCGCCGGGCAGGGGTGCGGGTGATGGCCGCCATCACGGAGCCGACCGCACAGCAGGCGCTGTTCGGCGACACCGAGGAAGAGGAGAACTGAAATGGCAGGAGGAGGCGGAAACGTTCGCGGCGAGGTCTCGTCCGAGCCCAACGTCGTACCGATGATCGACATCCTGCTGGTGCTGCTGATCATCTTCATGATCACGCAGCCGCTCTCCCGGATGGCCATGGACGTGCAGGTGCCGCCGCCGGAGCAGACCACCACCACGCAGGCGGCGAACAACCAGATCGTTCTGGAGCTGAACGACGACGGCAGCTACGCCATCAACGGGCAGCCGGTGCCGAAGGACCAGCTCGACACCCAGATCCACGCGATCTTCGATCCTCGACCGGCCAAGCTCCTGTTCATCAAGGCGGGAGCCAACCGGATCTATCAGGACGTGGTGGAGGCGATGGACGTGGCCCGCGGTGCGGGCGTGCAGATCATCGGCTTCACCCCGCAGGAGGCCAACCGCCCGCAGTAACACGGGGTGGGAGCCGGACATACCGCGCGGGAGCCCAAGGGCTCCCGCGTGCTGTTTCCGGAGGGCCCGGCGTCTCTCGACAGGCGGGCCGTTATCTTTCGCGGTCGTTCGACTTCATCGTTGCCGAGGTTCCCACGCGCGCTCCGGACCACCCGCCCAACCTGCTTCTGCCCGGCTCCCGTCGCCGCTACGGCGGGCTCGTGGTCTCCGTGTTGCTGCACGCCGCGCTGCTCGGGCTGGTGCTCACCCAGGGCGAGCGCCTCTGGCGCCGCACCCCCGCGCCGGGCGCGCCGTCGCTGTTCCGGCTGGGCGGCGGCGGCGGTGGCGGGGGCAACCGCGTGGCGTATATTACGCTGCCTTCGGCACCGCCGGCCGCGCCGCGCATGCCCGAGCCGACTCCGCCTCCCGAGCCGACGCCGGCACCCGTGGAGACGCCCGAGCCGGTTCCGGTGCCGCAGCCGGCACCACCGGCCACCCCGCCCGACACCCTGCCGGCCCCCTCGGCGGCGTTCGTCGCGGACGGGCAGTCCGCCGGTGTCGGACCAGGCACGGGCGGCGGCGCCGGCGGCGGAGCGGGCGGGGGAGTGGGGCCGGGGACCGGTGCGGGGGTCGGCGCGGGATCCGGTGAGGGAGCCGGGGGCGAGGGAGGCGCGGTGCGGCCGCCGGAGCTGCGCGATCTCGCGTTCCCATTCGACAACCCGCCGAAGGAGCTCCGCGGCGCTTCGCTCAACGTCACCTTCTGGGTCCGGGTAGACGGCCGGGTGGATCACTACGAGGTCGAGCCCGCCATCGCCGACCGTGACTACGCGCGCAAGTTCGACGAGGTGATCCGGGCCTTCCGCTTCACCCCCGCGCGTGCGCCCGACGGCACCCGGATCCCCGGGACCACCACCGTCACCTTCACCCTGCCCGGCAAGCGCAGTTCCTGATCCCCGCCGCGGCCTCGCCGCGCCGCGGGCCTCCACCCCATCGAGGATCGAATGAGCCGGCTACTGCTCCGGAAGTCCGTGCAGGACTGCGAGAACGACCTACTGGAGCGCGGCGGGCTCAAGCGCTCGCTGGGCAGGTGGCATCTCACCGCCCTCGGCATCGGCGCGATCATCGGGGCGGGGATCTTTGCCGCCACCGGTACCGCCATCGTGGGAGACGAAGTCCGGCCGGGTGCAGGGCCGGCCATCGTGGTCTCGTTCCTGCTGACGGCGCTGACCTGCGGCTTCGCCGCGCTCTGCTACGCCGAGTTCGCCGCCATGGTGCCGATCTCCGGATCGGCGTACACGTACGCCTACGCCTCGCTGGGCGAATTGGTGGCCTGGATCATCGGCTGGGACCTGATCATCGAGTACGCGGTGGGCAACATCGGGGTGGCGATCGGCTGGTCGGGCCACTTCAGAGAGTTGCTCTCGCATCTCGGGGTCGCGTTGCCGGCCTGGCTGGCCACCGACGTCCGCAGCGCCACGCTCGCCGCGGAGGCGGTGGCCGCCGGCGCCACCGACGCGGCGAGCCTCTACCTGGCCTCGGCGCTCACGACCGCGCCCACCGTGCTCGGCATCCGGTTCATCGCCAACCTCCCGGCGTTCCTGGTGGTCGGCCTCATCACCGTCATCCTGGTGCTGGGGATCCGCGAGTCCGCGACCTCGAACAACGCCATGGTGGTGCTCAAGGTGGGCATCATCCTCTTCTTCATCGCCATCGGCGCGCTGCTGGTTCGGCCCGAGAACTGGGACAACCCGGCGACCGGCGGGTTCGCGCCCAACGGGTTCGCCGGGATCAGCGCAGGGGCCGCCATCATCTTCTTCAGCTACATCGGCTTCGACGCGACCTCGACGGCAGCGGAGGAGGCGCGCGATCCGGAGCGCGACATGCCGTTCGGCATCATCATGAGCCTGGTGATCTGTACGGTCCTCTACATCGCGGTGGCGGCAGTGATGACCGGCATGGCGCCCTGGCAGCGGCTCGGCACCGCCGAGCCCATGATCACCGCCCTCGCCCTGGCGGAGGGCTCGCCCCGACTGCTGACGATCTCCCGGTTCATCGTGGCGCTGGGCGCGGTGATCGCGATGACGAGCGTTCTGCTGGTGTTCCAGCTGGGACAGCCACGGATCTTCATGTCCATGGCGCGTGACGGGCTCCTGCCGTCCTTCCTCGCCAAGGTGCACCCGCGGTTCCGCACCCCGTACGTCGGGACCATCATCACCGGGCTCTTCGTGGCCACCTTCGCCGCCTTCGCCAACATCGCCGAGGTGGTGGATCTGACCAACATCGGAACGCTGTTCGCCTTCGCGCTGGTGTCCGCCGGGGTCATCGTGCTCCGCCGGCTGGAACCCGACCGACCGCGGCCCTTCCGGGCCCCGTGGGTCCCCTTCACCCCGCTGATCTCGATCGTGGCGTGCGTCTATCTGATGCTGCAGCTCCCCACGATCACCTGGATCCGCTTCGGGCTCTGGCTGCTGCTGGGCCTGGTGATCTATTTCATCTATGGGATGAGGAACAGCCGGCTGGGGCGGCGGGCGAAGGGGGAGCAGGTCTAGCGCGGGCTCGGCCCCCGGGTCTCAGCGCGACGCGGCCACGCGCAGCGCGCCCACCACGGCGTCCACCGGCGTGTCCAGGGGACGGAGTCCCGGCTCTTCCGCCAGGCGCTGCAGCACGCTGCGGCGCAGCGGCCCGTCGGCCCCGAGCAGGCCGCCGGTGAGGGCGACGCCGACCGGCGGCTCGACGTCCAGCAGGGGCAGCAGGCAGATCGCGAGCTGGCTCAGCTCCCGCGCCGCGTAGTCGGCGATCCCCTGGGCCAGCGGATCGCCCGTCGCGGCGATCTCGAGCACATGGGGCGCCAGCGCGGCGATCTCGGCTGGGGAGGCGCTCGCGGCCCAGCGCACCAGCGCGTCGAAGTCCTGGCTCCGTGTGGCGGCGAGCACCCGCTCGCTCAGGGCGGTGCGCGGGCTGCGCCCGTCCTGGGCCCGGCTGACCGCGCCGAGCGCCGCGCGCCCGATGGCGTACCCACTCCCCTCGTCGCCCATCTGCCAGCCGTACCCGCCGATCCGCGCCTGCCTCCCGTTGCGGTCGCGGCCCACGGAGATGCTCCCGGTCCCCGCGCTCACCACGATCCCGGGCCCCTCCTCGAAGGCGCCGGCCAGTGCGATCTCGATGTCGGTCGTCACCTCGACCCGGTCGGCGAGCCCTTCGCCGCGGAGTGCCTTGCGCAGCTCGCTGCGCTCGGGATCGCGCCCGGCCCCCGCGGCGCCCACCACGAGCACGTCCCCCGTGAGCCGCCCCACCATCGCCAGCGCCCGGCGCACGACCTCCGCGATTCCCGCCGCCGAGGCAAGGGCGCGGCCGGGCCGGACGGCGGCCCCGGGCCCCTCGGCCCGGGCGAGCACTTCGCCACCCTCGGAGATCCCCACCGCGGTCTTGCTGCCGCCGACATCGGCGCCGATCAGGAATGGCATGCGAACATCCTATCGTGGAGTATCGGAAGCGGGAAGACGGCTGAGCAGCGCACCGGTCCCGAACGTGATCAGCGTGCCGAGCGGGACGTACCAGGGCCAGGCGAGCCGGCCCACCGGCGCCAGCCACTCGAGGCCGCCGCTCGCCGCGAGCCTGCGGGCGAAGACTACGACCAGCATGACCGACACCGTGGCGAGCGTCGCCCCGACGATATCCCGTCCCCGGGCACGGGGCCAGCGGGCGGCGAGCAGGTAGGTGCCCAGGAGGGCGCCGTAGGTAATGGAAGCGATCGAGAGCGCGAGGACCACCACGGGCGTGTCGCCGCCGCGGGCATAGTACTGGAAGAAGAGCGCGCCGGCGATGAGCCCGAGGCCCCAGAGCACGGAGAACACGCGGCCTACCCGAAAGAGGTGGGCGGGGTCGCGGCGGCCGGTCCAGCCGGCGTAGAGATCGTGCGTCATCGAGGAGGCGAGGGCGTTGATGGAGGAGCTGATCGTGCTCATGGCCGCCGCCATGATCCCGGCGATGACCAGTCCGGCGAGCCCCGCTGGGAGATACTCGAGGATGAACCTGGGAAAGATCTCGTCGGCCGGCATGGCGGCGTCGGCGCGGCCGGCGGCCCAGATCGCCGATCCCACGAGGAGGAAGAGCAGGAACTGGAGGATCACGACCAGGCCGGAGCCCACCAGCGCCGTCCTCGCGTCCCGGAGCGACCGGGTCGCCAGGAGCCGCTGCACGATCAGGTGGTCGGTGCCGTGCGAGGCCGCCGAGAGCATGGCGCCTCCCACCAGGCCCCCCAGCAGGGTGTAGGTCTGGGAGAAGTCCGTCGACAGGTCGATCAGGCGGAGCTTGCCCGCGTCGGCCGCGGCGGCGAGGGCCGGGCCGGCGCCCCCGGCGAGCTCCCAGGCGAGGAACAGGGCGGCCGCGCCGCCCGCGAGGTAGACCGCCAGCTGCACCACGTCGGCCCAGACCACGGCCTTGAGCCCGCCGAACCAGGTGTACACCAGTGTCACCAGTCCCATCGCGACGATCGCCGACGGCACCGCCCAGCCGGTGACCAGCGCCAGCGGAATGGCGCCCGCGTAGATCCGTACCCCGTCGCCGAGGAACCGGGTGGCGAGGAAGACCACCGAAACCAGCCGGCGTGTGCCCGGGCCGAAGCGGGACTCGAGGCGGGCGTACGCCGTCTCCTGCTCGCCGCGGAAGTAGCCGGGGAGAAGCCAGATGGCCACCGCCGTCCGACCCACCAGGTACCCGAACGCGAGCTGCAGGAAGACCAGGCTGCCCCGGGCGCCGATGCCGGGCACCGAGATCACGGTGAGCGCCGACGTCTCCGTCGCCACGATGGAGAGCAGCACCGCCCAGGCCGGCAGGTTGCGGGCGCCCAGGAAGTAGTCCCCCGCGGTGGCCTGGTGGCGCGTGGCCCAGACGCCGATCCCGAGCGTGACCGCGAAGTACCCGGCCACGACGACGAGGTCGAGGGAGGTCAAGGAGGTGTTGGAGAGAGCGTGAAGCGGGAAGGGCGAAAAGCGAAAGGGGTGGCCCGGCGAGCCACACGCCGCCGAGCCACCCCTTCACGCCTCACTTTTCACCTTTCACGCGGTCAAGCCGTGAAGCTGCTGCCGCACCCGCATCCGCCGCTGGCGTTGGGATTGTGGAAGGTGAAGCCGGAGCCCTGCATCGAGCTCACGTAGTCGATGGTGACGCCGGTGAGGTACTGGGCACTGAAGCCGTCTACGAACACCCGCACGCCATTCACGTCGACCGACATGTCGTCGTCCAGGGCCCGCTCCTCGATGTTGAGGCTGTACTTGAATCCCGAGCAGCCCCCAGGCAGCACGCTGACCCGAAGCCCGGCCGTCTCGGACGGGACCTGCTCCGCGCTGATGAACTTCCGCACCTCTTCAGCCGCCTTGTCGGTCAGCGTCAGGGCAAACCCGCTGGTCGAGGCCTGCTGAGGAATGCTCGTCATGTCGTTCTCCTTACGAGGATTGCTCCAAACCTAACCGAGAGCCGTCGCCGGTGTCAACGCGCCCGCCGAGCTGGTCGTCGGCCCGCAAGTTGCGTTGAATCAACAAGAAAGACGCTACGGAGACGGTGGCGTAGAGTGTCCCCCGGACCGGGGCACCGGTGAGCAGGGCCCCCAGGGCGAACACCGCCGAGTAGACGGCGGCGAGCCCGGCCACCCAGTTCACCCAGGACAGGGCGCCCCCCGGAATCCGGTCGCCGGCAAACCCCAGCCGCTCGGCCACCCGCCGCCACCCGGGCCCTCCCGGGCGCACCTGCCGGTAGAACCGGTCCAGGGTCGCATCGGTCTCCGCGGGAGTCAGCAGGGTCACCGCCAGCCAGACCACCGTGGTGATCCCCACCGTCACCAGCATGGTCTGGGCGTAGGTAGCGCTGCCGGGGTTGCCCAGGTCGTACCCGAACACCCCGAGCGTGATCGAGGTGAGCAGCGACGCGGTCATCGCGCTGATCTCCGACCAGGCGTTCACCCGCCACCAGTACCACCGCAGGATGAAGACGAGCCCGGTGCCCGCGCCGAGCCCGATGAGCACCTTCCAGCCCTGCTCGACGCTGCTGAGGAAGCTCATCACCACGAGTGCGCACACCATGAGCCCCACGGTCGCCACCCGGGATGCGATGATCTGGACCCTGCGCCCGGCGTCGGGCCGGATGAAGCGCAGGTAGACGTCGTTCACCAGATACGACGCTCCCCAGTTCAGGTGGGTGCTGATGGTGCTCATGTAGGCCGCGGCGAAGGCGGCGAGCAGGAGCCCCTTGGCCGGCGAGGGCAGGGTATCCACCATCACCCGCACGTAGCCTTCCTCGGGGTTGGCGAGATCGGGATAGCGCAGTGCCGCCACGAACCCGACGAGGATCCAGGGCCAGGGGCGCACCGCGTAGTGGGCGATGGTGAACCAGAGGGTCGCGAGCAGCCCGTGGCGCTCGTCCTTGGCCGAGAGAATACGCTGGACCACGTAGCCCCCGCCGCCCGGTTCCTGACCCGGGTACCACGCGGCCCACCATTGCACGGCGAGGAAGATCAGCAGCGTCGAGACCGGCAGCCACGCCTGGTCCGTCGGCGGGATGACGCCGAAGGCCGCCTCCGCGGAGCCGTAGCGCTCGGCGGCCAGGGCGGTCAGCGATTCGAGCCCGCCCACCGATTGCACCGCGAGCACCGCGAGCAGGATGGAGCCGCCCATCGCGAAGACGAACTGGAACGCGTCGGTCACGATCACGCCCCAGAGTCCCGAGAGCACGCTGTACAGGGCCGTGACCCCGAAGATGACCAGCGCCGCGACCCAGGGGTTCACGTCCAGGGTGATCTGGAGGATGGTCACCATGGCCCGCGTGACCCACCCCATGATGATCAGGTTGATGGGGAGTGCCAGGTAGAGGGCGCGGAAGCCGCGGAGCACCGCCGCCGGCCGGCCGCCGTAGCGCAGCTCGGCGAACTCCACGTCGGTCAGCACCCCGGCGCGCCGCCACAGCCGTGAGAAGAAGAAGACCGTGAGGACGCCGGAGAAGGCGCCGTTCCACCAGAGCCAGTTCCCGGCCACCCCGTACTTCGCGACGAGGCCGGCCACCGCGAGCGGGGTGTCGGCCGCGAAGGTGGTCGCCACCATGGAGGTGCCCGCGAGCCACCAGGGGAGCGACCGGCCGGAGACGAAGTAGTCGGCCAGTGACTGGCCGGCCCGGCGGGTGAAGGCCAGCCCGATGGCGCCCGCGACGGCGAAGTAGAGCGCGATGACCACCCAGTCGGAGAGCTCGAGGTGCATGGAAGGCTCGGTGCGGGTGAGGCTAGCGGACCCGGCGCATGACACCCCAGCCGCGCGGGTAGGAGGGCGGAATCGAGATGGGCAAGCGGCCGGTGATCGGCGTCGCGCCGGCCAGGGCGCGGGCGGCTGCGACCTCGGTGACCGGGTTGGACCGCCACCCGATGAGGTACGATCCGATCTCCGGCACGCCGGTGACGAGGTAGGGATTCCCCAACGACAGCAGGATCGTCGGCCGGGTTCGCCCGGCCGCCTGCATCAGCCCGAGCAGGGCGGGCGGGAGCCCGATGGTGCCGCGGCCCGCCGTGGGCTTGTCCGCCACCGCGAAGAGCGCGGCCCCCTGGCGACCGATCAACGCGGCCGCCGAGTCGTAGCTCGCGGGGCCGCTGCCGGGCCAGATCCGGAACGCCGCCACCCGGAAGCCCCGGGCCCGCAGCTCGCCGGCCAGCGCGACGCCGACGCTCCGGTTGTCGTCCTCGCCATAGGTGATGAGCGCGAGCGGCGGCCGGACCCGGGGGAGTCCATGCACCGTGCCGCCGACGTCCTTGACCATCACGATGGACCGCGCCGCGATGTCGCGGGCGGCCTCCTGGAACGCGGCGCTCCCGACCACCGCGGGAATGCTGTCGAGCGACACCGTCCGGCGGCCGAAGAGGCCCATGGCGCGCTTGGCCTCGAGCACCCGCCGGAGCGAGCGGTCGAGCCGTTCCATGTCGTACTCGCCGCGCCCGAGCGCCCCCTCCATCGCGGCGATCGCGGCCGCGGGGTCGGCCGGCTGCAGGAGGAGGTCGGCGCCGGCAAGGAAGGCCCGCACCGCCGCGGCCGCGCCGTAGGCGTTGGCGACCCCGGCCATGTTGAGCGCGTCGGTCACGACCATGCCGCCGAAGCCGAGCGAGTCGCGGAGGATGCCGGTCAGCACGCCGGGCGCGACGGTGCCCGGGCGCAGCTCGCCCGGATCGATCGCCGGCAGGGCGATATGGGCGGACATGACCACCTCCACCCCGGCGCCGATCGCCGCGCGGAACGGCACCAGCTCGAGCGAGTCCAGCCGGCGCCAGTCCGCCGTGATGACCGGGAGGGCCAGGTGCGAGTCGGTGCCGGTGTCGCCGTGGCCGGGGAAGTGCTTCGCGGTGGCGAGCATCCCGTGCTCCTGAAGACCGCGCACCTCGGCCGCCACCAGCCGGGCCACGGTGGCCGGGTCCTCGCCGAAGGAGCGGGTGTTGATGATCGGGTTGTCGGGATTGTTGTTGATGTCGGCCACCGGCGCGAAGGCCAGGTGGATGCCCACCGCGCGGCCCTCGAGCGCGGTGATCCGGCCGATCTCGTACGCGATGGAGTCGCTCCCCGTGGCCCCTACACCCATATTGGGAGGGAGCGGCGTCCCTCCGTTGAGCCGCAGGCTGGTGCCGCCCTCCAGATCGGATCCGATGAGGAGCGGGACGGCGGAGCGGCTCTGCAGCCGGTTCAGCTTGGCGGCGATGTCGAGGGGCGATCCCACCGAGACGATGAGCCCTCCCACGTGCAGCTCGTCCACCCAGGCCCGCATCCGGAGGAACGCCTCGTCGTCGTACGCGGCGTAGGTCCCCGGGATCCAGGGCATGACCAGCTGGGCGATCTTGTCTCGCGGCGAGAGCGACTGGATCAGCCCGTCCACGTCCAGGTCGGGCACGGCGACCGGGGCGGGCGGAAAGCGGGTGGGGTGAGGCGGCGCGACCTCGGGCACCGGGCCGCCACAGGCTCCCACCAGGACCATCACGACCACGAGGAGCTTGGCTTGCACAGATCTCTCGTCCTGCTGGGTCTCGGGGGATGCCTGCTCGGGTGCGCGGGGCAGCGGCCACCGGCCGTGCCGGCCGGCGGCGCCGTCCGGACGGTTCGCCCCGGCATCGACGTCCTGCTCACCGACAGCCTGCACCTGGTCCGCAACCGGCGGGTCGGGCTGGTGACCAACCAGGCCGGCGTGGATGCGGACGGAATCAGTGACGTGGTGCGGTTGCAGGCGGCGGGGGTCCGGCTCGCGGCGTTGTTCAGCCCGGAGCACGGCTTCCGCGGGGCGGCCGATCCCGGCGAAGCCGTCGCGTCGTCGGTCGATTCGGCCACCGGGCTTCCAATCTACAGTCTTTACGGTCGGACTTCCGCCCCCACGCCCGAAATGCTGGCGGGTCTCGACGTGGTGCTGGTGGATCTGCAGGACGTCGGGGCGCGCTACTACACCTGGCTCTTCACCACCATCCAGGTTCTCGACGCGGCGGGGGAGCAGGGCCTGCCGGTCGTCGTGCTCGACCGCCCCAACCCCATCGGCGGGCAGGTGCAGGGCAACGTGCTGGAGCCCGCGCATGTCTCGACCGTCGGCCAGCTCGCGGTGCCGATGCGCCACGGCATGACCCTGGGCGAGCTCGCCCGGCTGGCGGTGGACGACCTCGGCCTGCGCGCGGATCTCGCCGTCGTACCGGCGGCGGGGTGGCGGCGCGACCTTCCGTTCGACCGCACCGGTCTGCCGTTCATTCCCCCCAGCCCCAACCTGCGCACGCTGGAAAGCCTCTACCACTATCCGGGTACCTGCCTGTTCGAGGGGACCAATCTGTCGGTCGGACGCGGCTCCGCCGCGCCGTTCCAGCAGATCGGGGCCCCCTGGCTCGACACCACGGCGGTCCTCTCGTGGATCCGGCGGGCGGAGCTGCCGGGGGTCGAGTTCCGCGGGGTGACCTTCACGCCGGACCGCCCGGGCGACGGGAAGTACGCCGATACCCTCGTTCAGGGGATCCGCCTGGAGATGACGGACCGCGGGCTCTACGACCCGGCCGCGACCGCGGTGCACCTCCTCGCCGCGCTCCGGACCTATCACCACGACCGGTTCCGGTGGGTGCCCGCTCATTTCGACCGGCTCGCGGGGACCCGGGTGTTGCGCCAGGCGCTGGACGCCGGCGCGGAGCCGGACTCCGTGGTGGCGAGCTGGGCCCCCGACCTCTCCCGGTTCCTGGCGCGGCGGCGCGGGATCCTGATCTATCCGGAGTAGGCCCCTCGCGGGCGGCACCCGGCCCCGCGCCGGCGCTGATTGCCCTCCCCGCGCCGGCCCATTATCCTTTCGCGCGGCAATCGGTTGGGTGGCCTGGACGGGTCTCTTTCGCGTCATCTCTAAGGACCGACACGAGCGTGAAGCTGCTGGGTGCGCTGGAGAAGCCGTTCTACACCGCGGTCAACCCGCTCGTAGCACGGCTCATCCGGGCCGGCGTGCGGCCCAACACCATCACGACGGTGGGGACCGTTCTGGTTCTGGCCTCGGCGGTCGCCTACGGCCTCGGGCATGTCCGGCTGGGCGGGGCCATCCTGCTGCTGAGCGGCGTGGCCGACACGCTGGACGGCCAGGTGGCCCGGGGCGGGGCCATGGTCACACGGTTCGGCGCCTTCTACGACTCCACCCTCGACCGGGTGGGGGACGGCGCCACGTTCATCGGGATCGGGGCCTACCTGCTGATGGCGCCGGACGTCGCCTATCGCACCCCGGCCGTGATCCTCTGCATGGTCGCGATCCTCAGCTCCCTGCTCGTGTCCTACGCCCGCGCGCGGGCCGAAGGGCTGGGGCTCGACTGCAAGGTGGGGATCGCCCAACGGGCCGAGCGGATCCTGGGCCTCGGGGTGGCCTCCCTGCTGGTGGGCGCGGGTCCGCGGGCGCTGGTTCTCGAGGGGATCGTGGCGGTGCTCGCGGTCGCCTCCACCATCACGGTGGTACAGCGGTTCGTCTACGTGTACCGCAATGCCGACCGGGTTGCCGCGGAGCCCCGACCCCGGAGCCGCGAGCGCGCGGCGCTCGATTCTCTCGCGAAAGGACGTTAAGTGGCTGAACAGACCGCCCGGCAGATCGCGCCGGCGAAGGGCAAGCTCGGGGTCCTCTGTGTGGGGCTGGGCGCGGTGGCGACCACCTTCGTCGCGGGCGTGGAGAACGTGCGGCGGGGCGGCGCCAAGCCGATCGGCTCGCTCACCCAGATGGGAACGATCCGCCTGGGCAAGCGCACCGAGGGCCGGGCGCCGCTCATCCGGGAGTTCGTGCCGCTGGCCGAGCTGGACGATCTGGTGTTCGGCGCCTGGGACCCGGTGCCGGACGACGCCTACACGGCGGCGGTGAAGGCCGGCGTGCTCGACCGCCACGAGCACCTGGAGCCGATCGCCGGGTTCCTCAAGGCGCTCAAGCCGATGCCCGCGGTGTTCGATCAGAGCTACGTCAAGCGGCTCGAGGGGACCAACGTCAAGCAGGGCAAGAGCAAGCGGGATCTCGCCGAGGCGCTGCGGAAGGACATCCGCGACTTCAAGGCGGCGCACGGCTGCGACCGCCTGGTGATGGTCTGGTGCGCCTCCACCGAGATCTTCATCTCTCCCGGCCCGGCCCACTGGACCCTGGGCGCGTTCGAGAAGGCGCTCGACGCGGGCGATTCCTCCATCGCGCCGTCCATGCTGTACGCCTACGCCGCCATCCAGGAGGGTGTGCCCTTCGCCAACGGCGCGCCCAACCTGACCTGCGACTTCCCGGCCATGGAGCAGCTCGCCCGCGACCGCGGCGTCGCCATCGGGGGCAAGGATTTCAAGACCGGGCAGACGATGGTCAAGACCGTACTCGCGCCGATGTTCAAGGCGCGGATGCTGGGCGTGGCCGGCTGGTACTCGACCAACATCCTGGGCAACCGGGACGGCGAGGTGCTCGACGACCCCGAGAGCTTCAAGACCAAGGAAGAGTCCAAGCTCGGCGTGCTGGAGTACATCCTCCAGCCGCAGCTCTACCCCGAGCTCTACGGACAGATCTACCACAAGGTGCGGATCAACTACTATCCGCCGCGGGGCGACAACAAGGAAGGCTGGGACAACATCGACATCTTCGGGTGGCTGGGCTACCCGATGCAGATCAAGGTCGATTTCCTCTGCCGCGACTCCATCCTGGCCGCGCCGCTGGTGCTCGACCTGGCCCTGTTCTTCGACCTCGCCCAGCGGGCGGGGCTGAGCGGGATCCAGGAGTGGCTCTCGTTCTACTTCAAGAGCCCCCAGGTGGCGCCCGGACTCTACCCCGAGCACGACCTCTTCATCCAGCAGATCAAGCTCAAGAACACCCTGCGCTATCTCATGGGCGAGGAGCAGATCACCCATCTGGGGATCGAATACTACCAGAATGACTAAAAGGGAAAGGCGGGAAGGGTGAAGCGTTTCACTCTTCCCGTGGGTTGCGATGAAATACTTCCACCGCTCGCACCACCCACCCGACGCCGTACTGGCCCGGGCGTCCGAGTTCTTCGGCGCCCGGCTGGCCCCGGCGGAGGAGCGGCCGCGCCGCCGGGCCTTCGCCGGCGCGATCGGCCGGATCACCGTCACCGTGCAGGCCGAGGGCGGGCACTACACGCTGACCACGGTGGAGACCGACCAGGTCGGGGAGAGCGAGGCCGACAAGGTGGCCAAGCGCTTCCTGACCCTGCTCCATACCTTCGAGCACACGACCCACCGCCCCATCGGCGCGTACTGACCGCCGCGCCCCGACGACCCAGGAGATCATCCACGATGACGCGTTTCCGATCGGTGTTCCGCCCTGCCACACTGCTGCTCTTCCTGCTGCTCGGAGCGTTGGCGCCGGCCACGGCGTTCGCCCAGGCGGAGCCCGCCCAGGCGGCGGTCGAGCACCGGCCCGGCGGCGAGGTGAACATCCGGCTCCCCGATCTGGATCAGGTGAGCTTCCTCGGCATGAGCGGGCACGACATCCTGCTCTCGGGCATCGTGGTGTGCGTCCTGGGACTGCTGTTCGGCCTGTGGACCTACGCCGAGGTCAAGAAGCTCCCGGTGCACCGCTCGATGGCGGACATCTCGGACCTGATCTACGAGACCTGCAAGGCCTACATGGTGCAGCAGGGCCGGTTCCTGATGATCCTGTTCGGGTTCATCGGCACGGTCATCGTGGTGTACTTCCTGCTGACCGGGCTCGAGCTGCCCAAGATCCTCCTCATCCTGCTGTTCGGGCTCATCGGCATGGCCGGCAGCTACGGGGTGGCCTGGTTCGGGATCCGGATCAACACCCTGGCCAACAGCCGTACCGCCTTCGCCAGCCTCCGGGGCAAGGCGTGGCCGGTCTGCGACATCCCGCTCCGCGCCGGCATGAGCGTCGGGATGATGCTGATCTCGGTCGAGCTGCTGTTCATGCTCGCCATCCTGCTCTTCATCCCGGTCGAGGTGGCGGGCGCCTGCTTCCTCGGGTTCGCCATCGGCGAGTCGCTCGGCGCGGCGGCGCTCCGGATCGCCGGCGGGATCTTCACCAAGATCGCCGACATCGGGTCCGACCTGATGAAGGTGGTCTTCAAGATCAAGGAGGACGACGCCCGCAATCCCGGCGTGATCGCCGATTGCACCGGCGACAACGCGGGCGACTCGGTGGGCCCGACGGCCGACGGCTTCGAGACCTACGGCGTCACCGGCGTGGCGCTCATCACCTTCATCGTGCTCGCGGTGACGGACACCGCGCTGCAGGCCACACTGCTGGTGTGGATCTTCCTGATGCGGGTGATGATGGTGCTGGCCTCGGGCGCCTCCTACCTGGTGAGCAACGCCATCTCCCGGGCCAAGTACGGCGAGGCGGCCCGCTTCAACTTCGAGACGCCGCTCACCCAGCTCGTCTGGCTCACCTCGATCGTGTCCGTGGTGCTCACCTACATCGTGTCGTACTTCATCATCCCGGACCTGAACGGCAACGCGGACCTCTGGTGGCAGCTTTCCACCGTGATCAGCTGCGGCACGCTGGCCGGGGCGATCATCCCCGAGCTGGTCAAGATCTTCACCAGCACCGAGTCGCGGCACGTGCGCGAGGTGGTGACCTCGTCCCGGGAGGGCGGCGCCTCGCTGAACATCCTCTCGGGCCTCGTGGCGGGGAACTTCTCGGCCTACTGGCTGGGCGTCGTCATCATGGGCCTGATGGCGGTGGCCTACGGCGTCAGCACCCTGGGGCTGACCGAGGGGGCCTGGATGAAGGCGCCGGCCATCTTCGCCTTCGGTCTGGTCGCCTTCGGCTTCCTCGGCATGGGGCCGGTGACGATCGCCGTGGACAGCTACGGCCCGGTCACCGACAACGCGCAGTCCGTGTACGAGCTCTCCACCATCGAGCAGCTCCCCAACGTCGAGGCCGAGGTCCAGCGCGACTTCGGCTTCCGGCCGGTCTTCGAGCTCGGGAAGGAGTTGCTGGAGGAGAACGACGGGGCGGGGAACACCTTCAAGGCGACGGCCAAGCCGGTGCTGATCGGGACGGCCGTCGTGGGGGCCACCACGCTCATCTTCTCCATCATCATGGCGCTCACCCAGGGGCTGGAGAGCGGCATCGAGATGCTCTCCATCCTGCACCCGCCGTTCCTGCTGGGGCTCATTACCGGCGGGGCGGTGATCTACTGGTTCACGGGGGCGTCCATCCAGGCGGTCACCACCGGCGCCTACCGAGCCGTGGAGTTCATCAAGGGGAACATCCGGCTCGAGGGCGTCACCCGGGCCTCGGTGGAGGACAGCCGGAAGGTGGTGGAGATCTGCACCCAATACGCCCAGAAGGGGATGTTCAACATCTTCCTCGGCGTCTTCTTCTCCACCCTGGCGTTCGCGTTCGTGGAGCCGTTCTTCTTCATCGGCTACCTGATCTCGATCGCGCTGTTCGGCCTGTACCAGGCCATCTTCATGGCCAACGCCGGCGGCGCCTGGGACAACGCGAAGAAGATCGTGGAGACCGAGCTCAAGATGAAGGGCACCGATCTGCACGCCGCCTCGGTCGTGGGCGACACGGTGGGCGACCCGTTCAAGGACACCTCGTCGGTGGCGATGAACCCGGTGATCAAGTTCACCACCCTTTTCGGCCTGCTCGCGGTCGAGCTGGGCGTGTACCTGAGCGGCGAGGGGAACACCACCCTCACCAAGGTCCTGTCGGTCGCGTTCTTCGTGGCCGCGCTGTTCTTCATCCACCGGTCGTTCTACGGCATGCGGATCGAGAGCCAGCCCGTGGCCGAAGCGACCGGCCGGCCGGTCGCGGTCAAGGTCTAGGGCCGGTCCTCCGGCCGGTAGTCCCGGTACTGCGCCACCGCCTCGGCGGCGGCGGCCTGCAGGAGATCCACCAGCGGCGGCGGCACGCTCACCAGCGTGCCGCCGCTCTGCGCTGAGAGGGTGGCGGGCAGGCCCACGGGTGTGCGATCCGAAAGGCCGGCAAAGAGGGTGAGCGCGGCCAGGTAGGTGCCTTCCGGCGTGGGATGGAAGCCGTCCAGGCCGTAGAGCGCCGCGGCCGGGTCCCGCCGCCACGCCGCCCGCCAGGACTCGCCCGCGGGCAGGAACCAGCCGCCGACATCGGCCGCGGCCAGCGCGTAGCTGTCCCGCACCCGGTCGAAGTCCCCAGGCCGGACCAGGTCCGGCCATACCATGTACAGTCCGGTCCTCGCTCCCGCCTCCCGGATCGCCTCGTCGAACACCCCGGCCCAATGGCGCAGATGGGCCCGGCTCGCCGGCAGGGCCGAAGGACCCTGCTGCAGCACCACTGCGTCCCACCGTCCGTCGCGGATCAGCTCCCGAGTGGTCGTTCCGGCCCAGAGGTCCTCGAGGCTCGCGCCGCCCGCGACCTCCGCAGCCACCTGCCAGTCCAGCCCGGCGGAGTCGGCCAGGGCCTCCAGCATTCCGGCGAGATCGTTCCCGGCAGTCAGGCTGTTCCCGACGAGTAATACCCGGCCGCCGGCCCCGACGGCGGCCGGACGCTCCACCGGCTCCGGTGTCTCGCCGGGGTCCGTCCCCTGGCACGCCGGAGACGCGGGCAGGGCGAGACCGAGCGCCAGCAGGGCGGCCCAACATCGTGCCGTCCAACGCGATGCGATCATGGAGCACCTCGGGTGGATGCGGGGGTCGCGCACGGTGCACACCGGCCGGTCCGCGGCGCGGGGGAGCGCCGCGCGCAGCTTGACTCCACCATGTGCAGGGTCGATTTTCCTGCCCGGACGAGGACCTTACCCGAACAGGAGCTGCATGGCCTCCGCGAGCGCCCCGGCGCCATCCCGACCCGCGCCGGGCGACCTGACCCGCCCTCAGCTGCTCGAGCTCTATTACTGGATGCGGCTCACCCGCTCACTCGAGGAGCGGCTGGTCAACCTCTATCGCCAGACGAAGGTGGTGGGGGGGCTGTTTCGCTCGCTGGGACAGGAGGCCTGCGCCGTGGGCTCGGCCTACGCGCTCCGCCGCGAGGATGTGCTGTCGCCGCTGATCCGCAACCTGGGCTCCATGCTGGTGAAGGGCGCCTCGCCGGCGGAGGTGCTGCGCCAGTACATGGCCAAGGGCGACTCGCCGACCCGCGGCCGGGAGCTCAACATCCACTTCGGTGATGTGTCCGACCGGAACTTCGTGGGCCAGATTTCTCACCTGGGCGACATGGTTCCCGTGATGGCCGGCGTCACGCTTTCCTTCAAGCTGCGGCGCGAGCCGCGGGTCGGTCTGGTCTACGTGGGCGACGGCGCCACCTCGACCGGGGCGTTCCACGAGGGCATCAACTTCGCCGCGGTTCAGCGCTGCCCGCTCGTCGTGGTGGTCGAGAACAACCGGTACGCCTACTCCACCCCCACCGAGAAGCAGTGCGCCGCGGCGCAGCTGGCCGACAAGGCCGCGGGCTACGGCATCCCCGGCATCCGCGCCGACGGCAACGACGTGCTCGAGGTCCATCGGGTCACCCGCGAGGCGGTGGACCGCGCCCGGCAGGGCGAGGGCGTCACGCTGCTCGAGCTGATGACCTACCGCCGCAAGGGACACGCGGAACACGACAACCAGTCGTACGTCCCCGCGGGCGAGATCGAGCGCTGGGCCGCCGAGAACGATCCCCTGGACCGCTACACCGCGCGGCTGACCGCGTCCGAGGGCGTGGACCCCGCCGAGCTGCTGGCGATCGACCGGCGGGTGACCGACGAGGTGGACCGGGCCACCGACGAGGCCGAGGCGGCTCCGCCGCCCGAGCCGCTCGACTGCCTCACCGGCGTCTACGCCGATCCGCCCGCGATGCCGGTGCTCTGGTACCGCGAGGGGATCCGGAGCGCGGTGGACCGGCACGAGCGTCCCGCCGGTTGGGGCACCCACGATGGCTGAGGCCACCTACCTCGAGGCGATCCGCCTCGGGATCACCGAGGAAATGGAGCGGGACCCGAGCGTCTTCCTCATGGGCGAGGACATCGGGGCCTACGGCGGCGCGTTCAAGGTGACCGAGGGACTTCAGGCCCGGTTCGGCGAGGATCGGGTGATCGACACCCCGATCAGCGAGACCGGGTTCGTCGGCGCGGCCGCGGGCGCGGCCCACATGGGTATGCGCCCGGTGTGCGAGATGCAGTTCATCGACTTCGTCTCCTGCGCCTACAGCCTGCTGACCAACTACGTCGCCACTGCGCGCTACCGTGCCTTCCTGCCGTGTCCCATGGTGGTCCGCGGTCCGAGCGGCGGCTACGT
>DASUSR010000071.1:0-2578 GCA_036375015.1 Gemmatimonadales bacterium | reverse complement strand
ACGACACCGACGCGCCGGCGGCCACCCCGCTCACGACGCTGAGGATAACCAGCCCGAGCACGTCGTCGATGACCGCGGCGCCGATGATGATGCGCGCCTCCGGCGTGCGCATGCGTCCCAGGTCGGAGAGGACGCGGGCGGTGATGCCGACGGAGGTGGCGGTAAGGGTGGCCCCGATGAAGATGGCGGCGGTCACCAGGTCGCCGGTGCCGGAGGCGAAGTGGGGCGCGTACCGCCAATAGGCGTACCCGAAGGCGAACGGGAGGGCGATCCCGACCACCGCGACCGCGAGGGCGGCGGGCCCGACCCGGAACATCTCGCGCAGGTCGGTCTCGAGCCCGATCTCGAACAGGAGCAGGAGCACGCCCAGCTCGGCGAGCACGTGGATCAGCTCGGCCTCGACCCCGCCCGTGGGGACGATGCCGAACACGCTGCCGCCGAGCAGCACGCCGGCCAGCAGCTCGCCCAGCACCGCCGGCTGTCCGATCCGCTCCGCGGCCTCCCCGAGGACCTTGGCCGCGGCGAGGATCGCGGCCAGGACCAGGAAGAACCGCGCGACGTCCACCCCCTCCGCGGCGGCGAGGAGCGGGAGCGCGGCGATCGCGACGGCGGCGGCGACGAAGGCGCGCCGCGCCCGACGCCTAGAGCGGAGCTTCGGCGCGGGGGCGGAGCAGGAAGGTGTGCTTGAAGAGCGGGAGTTCGACACGTTCGCGGTATTCGGTCTGGATGGTGATCCGTCTGGGCCCGCGCTCGATCCGGAACCGGGGCACCTGCCCCAGGATGGAGTCGGCGGCCGCCATGAGCCTGCGGTCGATCACGGAGTTGTCCCTGATCGAGGGAGCCAGCTGCGCCTGGAAGCGCATGGCATCCTGGAGCCGGTAGTAGCGGAGGTACACCTGGCCGATGTGCGCGCCATAGTACAGCGCGCCGAGGAAGAGCACCAGAGAGAAGAGGCACCCCAGCGTGCTCGCGCCGAGCCGGCGCCCCGGCCGGGCTACCATTGGGACTGGGCGCCCTCGACGATGTTGGTCACCAGCTTGTCGAGCGCCTTGCGACGGCCCTCCTGCTCCTGGCCGGGGTCGTAATCGCCCTCCAGCAGCAGCCCGCTCCGCTGCCAGAGCGGCTTGCCGCCGTCCTGGTCGACGATCTCCACCGAGACGTTGATCTGCACCAGCCGGCGGGTGACCCGTACCTCGCCCCCGTCCCCTTGGTCGCCGGTGTAGGCCACGGGGAGGTCGGGCTCGTACCGGGTGATCGTCCCCCGCACCACGGCGTCGGCCTGGCGCTCGCTCGCCTGGCGCAGGCCGAGCCTGCCCTCGACGGCCTCGCGCACGGCGGTGTTGATCTCCTGGGTGAGGGTGGGTTCGGGGGTCTGATTGTCGAACGGCAGGACCGCGACGGTCTTGATGTGCGGCGGCAGCCCCCCTCCGGCGAACCCGTAGAGGCAGCCGCCGAGGGCGAGGGCGCTAAGGCTTGCGAGAAAGCCAGATCTCAGGCGCAAAGTCGGCCCGCGCGGTGGAGAGGAAGGTCAGGTCCAGCCGAGCGGGGACGCTCGGCACGGTGAGCCGGGCGGTCAGCGGCGCGCCGGTGGAATCGAGCGTCGTCTCGGCCCGGCCGACGAGCTCGCCGTCCCGGCGGACCACCGTCACCATCCTGGTGGGCTGCCCGCGAGTCCGCACGTACTCGATGGTGTCACCGGCTTCGGCGTAGCTCCAGGCCATCACGTCCCCGTCCGCGAGGCCCCGGAGGTCGGCGCCCGCCTCGGGAGGCCGGGCCACGCCGAACATGCCCCACATGAGCGGATAGTTCGGCACCAGCTTGCTGACCGCGTCCGGCGGCTCGGCCCAGAGCGGCTCCTCGCCCACGACCGCGGCCGAGGCGGCGCCCGACCCGAAGGGGCCGGCCACATCGAAGCGCATCGAATCAGGCGGCGCGATGCGGGCGCTGCCCCGTCCTCCGGCGCTCGACTTGTCGTCGCGGAACAGCCACTTGAAGCGGTGGAGCCGGTGGGCCGGGGGCTGCGTGGCGCGGACCCACTCGGCCACCTGCTCGCGGCCGACGGGCCCGGCCCCCTGGGGAATCACGGACCCGGGCGCACTGCGGCACCCCAGCCCGGCCAACGCCAAGCCAAGATACAGGAGCCGCGCTGGCCGGTCAATCAGAAAATGTTGCGCCATCAGTAGTTATAGCCGAAGAAAAAGCTCACGAAGCCGGCGTCCCGCTGGTCGGGCGCGAGGCCGTACCCCCGGTAGTCGTCGTTGCTGAAGCGCCGCCCGAGATCGAGCCGCAGCACCGCGAGTGGCCCCAGCGCGAGCCGAAAGCTAATCCCGTAGCTGCCGAGCACGGCTCGATCGGAGGAGGTCTCGAAGGTCGCCTTCCCCACGTCGGTGAAGAGGGCACCCTGGATCTCCGGGAAGGTGAGGTCGCCGAACGGGGTTCCGAGCGTCAGGTGGTTCAGCAGCGGGAAGCGGACCTCCTGGTTCGCCATGTAGGCCTGCGAGCCCACGATGTAGCCGAACAGAGGATAGCCTCGGAGCCCGAGGGTGCCCCCGATGTTGGTCCGGCGCGGGCGGTCCCC
>DASUSR010000070.1:0-2114 GCA_036375015.1 Gemmatimonadales bacterium | reverse complement strand
GCGGGTGCTGGGAAGCCTCCTCTACGGCGTCCGCTCGACCGATGCGACCTCGTTTGTCTTCGTCACCGCATTCCTGCTCCTGGTGGCCCTCACGGCGAGCTATCTCCCGGCGCGCCGTGCGGCGCGGTCGGACCCGATGGCGGCGCTGCGGAACGACTGACATGGATGCCCTGCGGCAGAACCTGCGTATCGCGGTGCGCTCGCTGCGCCGGAGCCCCGCGCTCAGCCTGTCCATCCTGCTGACGCTCGCGCTCTGCATCGGAGCCACCACGGCGGTCTTCAGTGTGGTGTACGGGGTGCTGTTCCGGCCGCTTCCGTACCGGGACCCGGACGGCCTCCTGGTGCTGCGCACCACCTGGCAGGACCAGCCAAACTCGTTCTCGGCGGGCAACTGGTTCGATGCCAGGCGGCAGGCGACGTCGTTCCAGTATTTCGTCCCGGGCCACGGCGAGAGCTTCAACCTCGCCGGCACGGACGCGCCGGAGAACGTGGACGGGGCGCGGGTGGGGGCCGAGTTCTTCGCGATGCTCGGCGTTCAGCCAGCGCTCGGGCGCGATTTCCGGGTCGAGGAGGACGCGCCCGGCCGCGGCGACGTCGTGATCCTGAGCGACGGACTCTGGCGGCGGCGGTTCGGCGCGGACCCGTCCGTGGTGGGCCGCGAGCTCCGGCTCGACGGACGCTCCCACACCGTGATCGGGGTCATGCCCGCGGCGCTGGACTTCACCCTGTGGGACGAGGAGCTCTGGGTGCCGACGGCGTTCACCCCCGAGCGCCTCGCCATGCACGACGAGCACTATCTGCTGGTGCTGGGGCGCCTCCACCCCGGCGTCAGCCGCGAACAGGCGGAGCAGGAGCTGGCGGGCATCGCCCGCCGGCTGCAGGAGAGCCACCCGCACGAGAACACCGGGCGCGCTCTCGCGATGTCCTCCTTGATGGAGGAGGTCGTCGGTGACTACCGACCGAGGCTGTTCGTCCTGTTCGGCGCAGTCGGATTCGTCCTCCTCATTGCCTGCGCCAACGTCGCCAATCTGCTGCTGGCCCGCGGCACCGCCCGGGCGCGGGAGACCGCCATCCGCGCGGCCCTGGGCGCGGGACGCGGCACGCTGCTGCGGGAGGCGCTCACCGAGAGCCTCGTCCTCGCGGTCGCCGGCGGCGCGGCTGGGATCGCCCTGGCGTACTGGGGCGTGGCCGCGCTCGCGACATTCGGCCCCGAGGATGTGCCCCGGCTGGCGCAGGCTCGGGTGGACGGGCCGGTGCTGGCCTTCGCGCTCGGGCTCACCCTGGTCAGCGGGCTGATCTTCGGAAGTGCGCCGGCGCTCCGCCTGGCGGCACGGATGCCGCACGAGGCGCTCAAGGACGGCGGCCGCACGGGGACCGCGGGTGCGGGGCGCGACCGGCTGCGGAACCTGCTGGTCGTGGCGGAGATCGCGGTCGCGCTGGTGCTGCTCACCGGGGCCGGGCTCCTCATCCGGAGCGCGGTGGCGCTCGCCGGGGTGGATCCCGGATTCGACCCGCGCGGTGTGGTGGCGGGACGGGTGTCGCTGTCCGCGGTCGCCTACGAGACGCCGGCCGAGGTGATCGCCGCGTTCGAGCGGATCGAGGACCGGCTGGCCGCCATTCCGGGCGCGCAGGCGGCGGCGCTCGTCTCGGCGGCCCCGCTCGAGGGCGGCAATACCAACGGCCTGGTACCCGAGGGGCGGCCGCTCGACATCAGCTCGGCGATCAACTCCGCGATGCGCCTGGTGACGCCGGACTATTTCGGGACCATGCGGATCAGGCTGGCCCGGGGCCGGACTTTCACCGAGCACGACCGGGGCGGCGCTCCGCTCGTCATGGTGATCAACGAGACCCTGGCCCGGCAGGCGTTTCCCGGCGAGGACGCGGTCGGGAAGCGCATCGCCTGCTGCGAGATGGCCCCCGACGGCGGGCCCAACTGGAAGACGGTCGTCGGCGTCGTGGCGGACGTGCGCGCGTCTGGCATGGGCGAAGCCCCACCGCCGGAGTTCTACCTGCCCATGGCGCAGGCGCCCGCCGCGGCCTGGGACTGGACCGACCGGACGATGACGCTCGCGGTTCGCGGCCCGGTGGATCCCACCGCGCTCATGGCGCCGCTG
>DASUSR010000069.1:0-5685 GCA_036375015.1 Gemmatimonadales bacterium | reverse complement strand
ATTGCCGTTGGCGGCGCCCGGCCGGGCATAATCCAGCAATCCCTGCACGATCCGGTCGATTCGGCCGATCGCGACGTGCATCTCTCCAGTCACAGCAGGATCACTGCCGCGGCGGCGCAGGACGTCCACGTAGGTGCCCAGAGCGCCGAGCGGGTTGCGGATCTCGTGCGCCACTCCGGCGGCGAGCCGGCCGATGCCGGCCAGCTTCTCGACCCGCACCGCATGGCTCTGCGCGTCGAGCAACTCCTCGGCCATGGCCCGATAGCGCTCGGCCAGCGCCTCCAGCTCCAGCGTCTCGTAGGCGGGCGGCTCGTCGGGCACCGTGCCGCGCGCCAGGGTCTCGGCCTCGTCGGTCAACCGCCGGAGCGGGTGGACCACCAGCCGGTGCACCAGGTAGGCGCCGAACAGCAGGAAGACGATCGTGCTGCCGGCCCAGAGCGCTACCAGGGGTCTCCAGGCCTCGCGCAGGTCTCCACCCAGCAGCAGCACCGTGTTCAGACCCACCAGGATCACCGCTGCCGAGGTCACGAACCCCAGGTTGACCAGGAGCTCGGTGCGCAGGGAGCGGCGAGGCCGGCCCATGCCAGAGCTCAGCTGCAGGCCACCGCGGCGTCCACCGTGGCTGGTGGGATAGGCGGTGCCACACCGTAGAAGATCGCGCAAGTCATCGTTACGACCGGTGACGTGGCTCGAGCGGACCAGCCGGCCGCCGTCGCCGTCACGATGGTGATCGTGACGTTATTCGACGGGGTGAAGTTCAGCGCCGGGTCCGGTACCACACCACCGTAGTACACGTTGTTGTTCGTCCAGTACACTTCCTGGGTACCCGCCAGGTTGCGGAGATCGGAGCGCATGGCGCTCATCACCGCCTTTTCCTTCGTGTTGGCGAACTTCGGGATGGCGATCGCCGCCAGAATGCCGATGATCACGACTACGATCAGCAGCTCGATCAAGGTGAAGCCTCGATGTCCCGTGCGCATTTGTGTTTCCTCGGGCAGTCGTGCTGGGTCAAAGGCTCCACACTCGGGCAAAGAAAGCGGGGCGGCGGACTAGGCCGCCGCCCCGGCAAAGCATCCTGCGAACAGCCTCAGATCAGTAGCACTTCGGCGCGCCCTCGACGTCGGTGGCCGCCAGACCGGCACCCGCGGCGTAGGTGGCCGGGTCGCCCACGAAGATGCCGCAGACGTCGTTCGACGCGCTGGTGACGGCGATGTTGGTGACCGTCGCGGACCACCCGGCGGCGTCGGTGTAGTTGATGGCGACCACGTTGTTGGTCGACGGGCCGAACGCCACCGTGCCGGCGCCACCGGTGCCGTTGACCTGCAGGGTGCCGTGGGTACCCGCGTAGTCCTGGTTGTCCGAGAAGAAGCCCTCCTGGGCGGTGACCAGGTTGCGCAGGTCGGACTTCATGGACGCCACCACCGCCTTCTCCTTCGTGTTGGCGAACTTCGGAATGGCGATGGCCGCCAGGATGCCGATGATCACGACCACGATCAACAGCTCGATCAGGGTAAAGCCCTTGCGATTCTTCATACTTCCTCCGAGTGAGTGAGCGGCGACGTGGCCGAGCCGACGAACGGGAGCGGGTCGGACTGGCCTGGGGTAGGGCAACACCTATGCCGCCCCCCCTCCTGCGCAGCGAACCCGTTGTGGTGGAATCCCTTGCACGATCCCGAACAGGGGTTGCGCTAGGCGCCTCGGAGCACCCGGAACAGGAATTTGCAAGAGCGGCGCGCCGTGGCGGGGAGCGCGCGCAGCCGATTGCGCGCTAGCTAGTTGCGGAACGTATGGATGCCGGGTCGAGCGGGAGGGACCGAAATGCGGAGTGGAGGTACGAATGCCTGCGGGATGCGGCGAGCGCTAGCGTCCGTCCGGCTTACGGATCGCGAGCCAGAGACAGGCAACGCCGACGGCGATCGCCGCTCCTACCACATCGGCTGCCATCAGGTAGCGGGCGCCCTTGAGACGCTCCAGGATGCTCATGTGCCGCCGCACAGCAATGAGGACCAGAGGCGCCCAGCTCCCCAGCACTGCTGCGAACACGACCAGGGGGAGGGACCATTCCCGCCGCATGTGCCACAGGAACGGGCCTGCCAGCGCGACGGCGATCGCCGCTCCCAGCATCATCCAGTATCCATCGTAGATCCGGAGCTCGGGCATGGACTCGACGGCGCTGGTGTAGAGCGCCAGACCGAGCGAGGCCGCCGCACCGAGCGCCGCGGCGACCCGGGGGCCCCGCCGCGAGATAGTCGCTCCCGTGCCGGTCACGCCTTCACCTCCACCTGCTCCTCGTAGCGGCTCAGCTTGCGGTACAGGGTGCTGGGGTCGATCCCCAGCACCTCCGCGGCCCGGGTCTTGTTCCCGCCCTCGGCCTGCAGCACCCACATGATGTAGGCCCGCTCGATGACCTCGAGCGTCGGGTTCCGGTAGGACCGCTCGGCCACCAGCGGCTCCTTGCGCCGCTTGGTGATCCGCTCCGGCAGGGCGCTCGCCTCGATGATGTTCCCCCGGCTCAGCACCACGGCGTGCTCCAGGGCGTTCTCCAGCTCGCGCACGTTGCCGGGCCACTCGTAGACCATGACCGCATCCAGCGCCTCCGAGGAGAGCGCTTTCGGCTCCATCCCCTGCTCCTGGGCCAGCGACTGCAGGAACGCCTCGATCAGGAGCAGCAGGTCGTCCCGCCGCTCGCGCAGGGGCGGCAGGTTGAGCGCGATCACGTTGAGGCGGTAGAAGAGATCGGAGCGGAAGTTGCCGCGCCGGATCTCCTCCTCCAGGTCCCGGTTGGTTGCGGCGATGATGCGCACGTCCACCGGGATCGCCTCGGTGGCGCCGACCGGGATCGCCTCGCGCTCCTGCAGCACCCGGAGGAGCTTCACCTGGAGGGACGGCGGCATCTCGCCGACCTCGTCCAGGAAGAAGCTGCCGCCCCGGGCGGCGGCGAAGAGCCCCTGCTTGTCCCGCACCGCGCCGGTGAACGACCCCTTCACGTGCCCGAAGAGCTCGCTCTCCAACAGGTTCTCGGGCAGCGCGCCGCAGTTGATCGAGAGGAACGGTCCGTCCGCCCGGGTCGACAGGTTGTGGATGTACCGCGCCACGACCTCCTTGCCGGTGCCGCTCTCGCCCTGGATCAGCACGGTGGACTCGGTCGGCGCCACGTGCTCGGCCAGCTTCAGCAGCTCCATGAACCGCTTGGACTTGCCGATCGGCCGGGTGACGGCCGCCTTGTCCCGCCGGCGGATCTCCTGCTTGAGCTGCTTGTTCTCCACCCGGACCGCGCGGAACTCGCAGGCCCGGCGCAGGATGGCCACCAGCTCGTCGTTGGAGAACGGCTTCTGTATGTAGTAGAAGGCCCCCGAGTTGACCGCGCTGATGGCGCTCTGGAGCGAGGCCTGGGCGGTCATCAGGATCACCGGGGTCATCGGGTCCTGTTCCCGCGCGGCGTTCAGGATATCGAGCCCGGTGACCTGGGGCATCCGCACGTCGGAGAGAATGATGTCGTGCGCGCCGGAGCGGATCTGCTCCAGCCCGGCCTTCCCTCCCTGCGCGGTGGTCACCTCGAATCCCTCGTTCCGCAGCAGGATCCGGAGGGTATCGAGAATGCCCGACTCGTCGTCGACCACCAGGACCGTGGGCTTGTTGCTCATGCGGCGTCCTCCGCCATCATTTTGGCGGGTAGAAAGATAGTGAAGGTAGTACCGCCCCCGGGGGCGGAGTCCACCAGAACCAGCCCCCGGTGGGCTTCGACCGCCCGCTGGACGATGGCGAGGCCCAGTCCGCTGCCGCCGGGGCGGCCGGACACGAACGGATCGAAGAGCCGGTCCCGGATCTCGTCGGGGATCCCGGGCCCGGTGTCCCGCACCTGCAGCCGGACCGCGTGCTCCAGGTTGGTCCCGTGCGGGATCTCGCCGCTCTGCACCGCCGCGACGGCCACGGTCACCTGCACCGGGCCCCGCGCGGCCTGCACCGCATTCAGCACCAGGTTGCCGACGATCCGGTGCAGCAGATCCTCGTCGCCCTCCACCAGGGTGCGCTCGCCCTCCACCAGGATCTCGGCGTCGGCGCGGCAGTCGGGGTGGGCCTGGATCAGCCGCACCACCGCGGTCACCAGCGCATGCAGGTCGAGCGGGATGAACCGGGTGGCCCGCACCCGGGCGAAGTCCAGGAACTCGCTCAGCAGCCGGCTCAGCCGGTCGCTCTCGCGCACGATGAGGCCGGCGAGAAAGCGCTCATCGTCGTCCGCGTGGCGTGACCGGGCGAGCTGCTCGACCGAGCTGCGGATGGAGGCGAGCGGGTTCCGGATCTCGTGGGCCAGCGAGGCACTGAGCGCCGCGACCGACTCCAGTCGCTCGGCGCGCGCCTGCAGCTCCTGGACCTCCTTCAGGTCCGAGATGTCGGTGAAGATGGCGGTGACCGAGGGCGACTCCTGCGGCTCCTGGCGAAAGCAGGTGGTGCTGAGACCGATCGGGAACATCCTCCCGCTCTGGTGCAGCACGGTCCCCTCGCCGCGGCTGATCCGGCGGCCGTTCCGGATTCCCGCCACGACCGCCGCCCAGAGCTCGGTGGACCGGGTCTTGAGCTGATCGAGCACCGGCAGGCCGATGAGGGCGTCCCCGTCGAGGTCGAGCAGGCGCTGCCCGTTGGGGTTGATGAAGGCCAGGCGGCCGAACCCGTCCACCGTGAGCACCCCGGAGCGGATGTTCCGCAGGATGTCATCCGCCTCCAGCCGCACCCGTTTCAGCTCGATGGCCAGCGTCTCCTGCTCCATCCCCGCCTCGCGCAGCCGGTGGCCCAGCACCGCGACGATGGCAAAGACCACGTTGAACACCACCATCTGCGCCCAGAAGGCCGAGTCGAGCGCTTCCTCCCGGCCGAGGAGCGCATCCCCCAGGAAGAGCGCGGAGGCGAGGACCGCGGTGAGGGCTCCCCAGACCGGAGGCATGAGCAGCGCATAGGCCGCCACCACGAGGACGTACAGCGCCGGGAACGCGGACTGGGCCTCCCCGGCGAAGTGGACCACCGTGGTCACCAGCCCCAGGTCCACGAGAGCCTGGACCAGAAGGAACGTGTTGCCCGGCAGCCGCCGCCGCACGAAGAGCCCCCACCCGCCGTATGCGGTGAAGGCCAGCGCTACCCCCACCGCAACGCTCACCAGCCGCGAGGTGTACGGCCGGTCCGCCGACACCATGCCGGCCGCGAGCAGGATGCCCACCGCGAGCACCAGGCGCCCGGCGAACAGCCAGGTGAGCAGGGTACGCTGGTCGGGCAGCTTGCTCTTTCCGCCCCGCCGGAGCTCTGGCGCTCCGGGGGCGGCGGCGTCGGAACGCATGGCGCCTCGGACTGGATGTGCGTGGGGGAAGTCGTCGAAGAATAGAGGAAGGGACGTATCATTACAATCCATGCAATGGCACGTCTACGTCGCCCGCTGCGGCGACGGCACACTCTATACCGGGGTCACCACCGACCCCGCGCGGCGGGAGGCGGCGCACAATGCCGGCCGGGGTGGCGCGTACACCCGATCCCGCCGCCCGGTACGGCTGGTGCATCTCGAGCGGGCGGCCGGGCAGGGCGCGGCGCTGAGCCGCGAGCACGCGATCAAGCGACTCACCCGTGGGGCCAAGGAGGCACTGGTGGCCGGCGGCGGCAGGAAGGAGTTCGCGGGGTTCCGCCCCGAGGGATTGCGCTTCC
>DASUSR010000068.1:0-6736 GCA_036375015.1 Gemmatimonadales bacterium | reverse complement strand
ACCTCACGGTGGTCGGCCCCGAGGTGCCGCTCGCCCGGGGCCTGGCAGACCGGCTGCGGGCCGAAGGGCGCGCCGTCTTTGGCCCCGGCGCCGCGGCGGCGCAGCTCGAGGCCTCGAAGGCGTTCGCCAAGGAGGTGATGCAGGCCGCCGGCGTGCCCACGGCGTCGAGCCGCACCTTCGACCAGCTCGCCCCCGCGCTCGCGTACGTGCGCGACCATGCGGAGCCCCTGGTGGTGAAGGCGTCGGGGCTCGCGGCCGGCAAGGGCGCGGTCGTGTGCGCCACCCGGGACGAGGCCGCCGCCACCGTGCGGGGGATGCTCGGCGAGCGGAGCTTCGGAGACGCGGGCAGCACCGTGGTGATCGAGGCCTTCCTCGAGGGCGAGGAGATCTCGGTCCTCGCCCTCACCGACGGGAGCCGGGTGGAGCTGCTCCCCGTGGCCCAGGACCACAAGCGGCTGCTGGAGGGGGACCAGGGGCCGAACACGGGCGGGATGGGAGCCTACAGTCCGGTGGCGGTGGCGACGCCCGCGCTGCTCGACCGGGTGCGGCGCGAGGTGCTGCTCCCGACCCTGAACGAGATGCGCCGGCGGGAAACGCCATACCGCGGCGTGCTGTATGCCGGGCTCATGATCGACGCCGCCGGCGCGCCCTGGGTCGTGGAGTTCAACTGCCGGCTCGGCGACCCCGAGACCCAGGTGGTGCTCCCGCTCGTGTCGGGCGGGCTCACCGAGTGTCTCCGCAGGGTGGCGGCCGGCGGGGCGCCGGCACCGCTCACCCTGCGGCCCGCGGCCTCGGTCACCACCGTGCTGGCCGCCGAGGGATATCCGGACGCGGTCCGGAAAGGGGCAGCCATCGAGATCCCGGACCGCCTCCCCGAGGACGTCCTGCTCTTTCACGCCGGCACCTCGCGGGACGAGGACGGCACGCTGCGGGTCGCAGGGGGGCGGGTGCTCAACGTGACCGCTGTCGCCCCCACGTTCGCGGAGGCACGGCGCCGGAGCCGCGAGGCCGCGGAGGCGATCCGGTTTGAGGGCAAGGTGTACCGGCGGGACATCGGCTGGCGCGAGGCCGCGCGGATCGCCGGTCCCGCGAGCCTCTCGCCGGCCTGAGGCTCCTCCGCGCAGGCACACTCGCCTAGCTTTCGGGTGCAATGCCCGAGCTTCCCGAAGTCGAAACCATCGTCCGCGATATCCGCCCCGCCCTGCTCGGCCGCCGCTTGGAACGGGCGCGCCTGAGCCATGACGACGTCCTCCGGGGCGTCACCCGTCGGCGGCTGGTCCGCCGGCTCGCCGGCCGCACCGTGCGCGATGTCCTCCGTCGGGCCAAGCACGCCGTGCTCGACCTCGGCGAGTACCGGCTCGTCGTGCAGCCGGGCATGACCGGCTCCCTCGTCGTGCACAACCGGCCGCTCACCGCCGATGAGCAACGCTATGCCGTGCTGCGGGTCGAGCTGGACGACGGAGGCGAGCTGGTCTATCGGGATGTGCGGAGGTTGGGCACCCTGCTGCTGCTCGATCCCGGGGCGTGGGCCCGTTACGACGCGGCGATCGGACCGGAGCCGCTCGACCCCGGCTTCACCCCCGAGCGGCTCGGCGCCTCGCTCGGGCGCTCGCGGAAGGCGGTGAAGAAAGTCCTCATGGACCAGCGGCATCTGGCTGGCGTCGGAAACATCTACGCCAACGAAGCGCTCTTCGCCGCGGGGATCGACCCGTCGAAGGCCGCCGTGCGGCTCACGCCGGACGATCACCGCCGGCTCCACGGGGAGATTCGCCGCATCCTGACGGCGGCCATCGAGTCGAACGGGACCACCGTGCGGGACTACCGCACCGGGAAGGGCGAGCCCGGCACCTTCCAGCTCGAGCTCCTGGTGTACGGCCGGGAGGGCGAGCCGTGCCGCCGATGCGGGACCCGGCTCACCGGCACCCACGCGATCGACGCGCGGATCTCCGTCTTCTGCCACCGGTGCCAATCGTGAGCCGCACCCGACGGGCCCAGCGGGTGGCGCCGATCCCCTCGACCGATCTCGCCCAGCTCCGGCTCCGGGTCCGGGCGCTGGCCGAGAATCGGCCGGCGGTCTACCGCATGGTGGACGCGACCGGCCGGGTGCTCTACGTGGGCAAGGCCAAGCGCCTGCGCACCCGCCTGCTCTCCTACTTCCGCGCGGAGTATCCGGAGGACAAGGCGGCGCGCATCCTCTACGCCGCGAGCGACATCACCTGGGACTACGTGCCCAGCGAGTTCGCGGCGTACCTGGGAGAGCTGCGGCAGATCCGCCGCTATCGGCCCCACTTCAACTATCGCGGCAACGTGACGCGGCGCTCGGTGCTGATCAAGGTGTCGGCCGGCCCGGCGCCGCGTGTCTACGCCGGGGGCGCGGTCGCCAGGGACGATCTGCGCTGCTACGGACCGTTCCGCTCGCTCGGGCGTACGCTCGAGGCGGTCCGCACCTTGAACGACCTGCTCGGGCTGCGCGACTGCGCCGCCACCATGCCGACGGTATTCGCCGGCCAGCGCGACCTGTTCGACGAACCGGGACAGGCCGGGTGCATGCGCCACCAGTTCGGCTTCTGCAGCGGCCCCTGCGCCGGGTTCGTGACCGAATGGGAGTACCGTCGGCGGGTAGACACCGCGGTCGCTTTCCTCGAGGGCCGCACCATCCAGCCCCTGGACCGGGTGATCGTGGCGATGCAGGAGGCGGCGGACAGCGCCCGGTTCGAGCTGGCGGCACGGTGGCGGGAGAAGTTCGAGCAGCTGGAATGGCTGCTGGCGGCCACCAGCCGCGCGCGCAGCGCCGTGGACCTGCTCACCTTCGTCTATCGTGATCCGGGGGAGTACGGGGACGACCGGGTATACCTGGTCCTCCAGGGGGCGGTGCGGGCCTCCTTTCCCTATCCCATCACCCCCATCGAGCGCGAGGCGTTCCGGGGCGTGGTGGCCGAGGCCGCCGCGCGGGACCGCCCACCCCCCGGACCGCTCCCGCTCGACGCCATCGACGAGATCCTCCTGCTGACGGCATGGTTCCGAGCCCACCCCGAAGCCCTGCGGCGCACGACACCACTCGCGGAGTGGGCCGGATGATCGATCGGCCCGGCACGCGACTGTCCCCGCCAGGGGACGCTTTCCTGGCGCTCTTCCCGCACCCGCATGCCAAGAGATTCAGAGACAAGCACCTGACCCGGTGCAGGCCCTGGCATCGACCCTGCCACCCTCCTCCGGTCCGCGCGAGGGCGAATCTGCGCGCGGCGGATCTCACCACACCGGAGGACCGATGTCCAACCGACTCTTCTGGGCAGCCAGCCTGGTCACCCTAGCCGCCGCACCGCTCCAGGCGCAGGGGCCCGCCGCGGTCTCGAAGCTCCAGATCACCCCGTACGCCGGGTACCTCAAGTCCGGCGCGATCGTGAGCGGCCCGTTCGGCGCCGCCCTCCGGCACGCGGGCGCGCCGGTCTACGGCGGGGAAGTGAGCCTCCGCCTGACGCCCGCCGTCGCGCTCATCGGCAACCTGGCGTACTCGCGGCCGGGTCTCGAGGTGGGCGCCCCGATCCTGGGCGGCGTGCAGCTCGCCGGCAGCTCGGTGCTGCTCTACGATGCGGGGCTGCGGCTGCGGCTGCCGGCTTCGCCGGCGGGAGGGTTGCCCTTCAGCCCGTTCGTGCAGGCCGGCGCGGGTGCCATGCGGCAGTCGTTCGAGCTCGGACCCGCCACCGCCCGCTCCACCGGTTTCGCCTACAACGTAGGCGCCGGAGTGGACGTGGACCTCTCGCCCAGGCTCGGGCTGCAGCTCATGGCCAAGGACTACATCGGCAAGTTCGACGCGGAGGAGCTGACGCTGATCGACGTGGATACCCGCACCACTCACAACTGGGCGATCAGCGCGGGCCTGCGCCTGGGCCTCTAGACTCCACCGGTGCCCAGAGTGACGGGACCTGCTCGACCGAGGTCGGGTGGGCCCCGTTGCGCGCCGCCGGCCAGGCGTGCCAGCCTCCCGGCTTCCCGTCATAGAGCCTGAGCGCGAGCGCCGGCGGGCGGCCTTCCTCACCGGCCAGGAACGCCGGATCCAGCCGCAGCGCCACGCACCACCCCTCCTCCGTCTCGGCAGCCTCCACCGACCAGCCTCCGCCCTCGCGCTCCGCGCCGAGCCGCCAGTCCGGATCGTCGCGGGGCGGCGTCCAGCGCCCCGCGCGGCCCCGGTTCACCACGCTGCTGTCGAGCACCCGCCGGAGCCGCCACTGGAAGTCGTCGTGCCCGGGCGCGGGACCGCCGTCTCCCGACACGTCCAGGCTCACGACGAGCTCGTCGTGCGGCGACGGCTCGGCGTCCCGGATCGCGGCGTAGAGCGCGACGGTGTCTCCCGCCCGCACCAGCCACACCCCGCCCCGGTCCGCGCCGATGCGAAGCATCGGCTGGCCCAGCGCGGCTGCCGCCCGCGCCGGGGGCGGCAGCCCGTCCACCAGCCGGACCCGCAGCGTGTCGGGATCCGGCCCGCCCCAGAGCAGCAGGCCGAGCACCAACGGGCTCACTCGGGCTCGAGGTCGAGCAGGGGCAGCAGGCGGGCACGCGGAGGGATCCCCGGCTCCAGCTCCATGATGCCGACCGAAGGCGGCAGGTTGAAGCGCCGCTGACCCGCGCCGCCGGGATTCATCACCGTGACCACCTCGTCCACCAGAGTCAGCAACGGACGGTGGGTGTGCCCGAAGACGATGATCTCCGCGTCGGGGTAGGCCTCGTGCAGCCCGTCCGGCGTGGGAGAGCCGAACTGGTCGCCGTGCGTGACGACGATGGTGAAGCCGTCCAGCTCCAGGGTCGCCACTCGGGGCAGCCGGTCACGCAGCTCGAACCCGTCGGTGTTGCCGTAGACGGCGGTGACCGGCGCGATCGCGCCGAGCTCCTCCAGCAGGTCCGGCGGGCCGACATCGCCCGCGTGGAGGATGTGCTCCACGCCCTCGAAGGCCTGGAACACCTCCGGGCGCAGCAGCCCGTGCGTGTCGGCGATGATCCCGAGGCGCACGATGCGGGTCAGGGCGTGGCGGCGTCGGTCAGCGCGGCGAAGGCGGACACCAGCTCGGCCTGCTGGAAGGCGCAGTGCCCGTACCGGCCGTAGGTCTCCTGTTCCAGCAGGGCGTCCGCCCCCGCCGCGGACACCTTGGCCGCGTAGAGCCCCTGGTGGGCCACGGGCACGATCGGATCGCCGGAGGTGTGCAGGGTCACGATCCGCCGGGTGAGCTGCCCGGTGGTCTCGTATCGCTGGAGTGCGGCGCGCGCGGCGGGGTCGGCCGTGTAGCGCGCGATGCCCGCGTTCAGCGCCGCGTCGTCCGTGGAGCCGTGATAGGATCGGGCGGTGTTGTCGTAGGGCTGGCCGCCCAGTCGGAGCTGGGCGTCGTTGGTGGCGTAGACGTTGTACCAGAGGATGCCGATCACCGTCTCCCCGATCGTCTCGGGATCGGGCAGGTCCACCGGGGCGCCGGTCACGGCCAGCAGCTCGGCGGTCGCGACGGGGTCCGAGGCGAGCGCGCTCAGCACGGCGGGGACGTGGACGCTCTCCCAGTTCTCCCGCAGCTCGGCCGGGGAGGTGACGGCGTTCCCGGGCAGCACGCCGGGGAAGAAGTAGTCGAACACCGCCCGGAAGTCGGCGAGATAGTCCACCTGCATCCCGAAGTCGCCGATGGGGCCGCAGGCGGCGATGGCGCCCGCGTAGGGCTCCGGGCGGCGCTCCAGCGCGAGCGCCGCGACCAGGCCGCCCTCCGAGATGCCCACGATGAAGGTGCGGCTGGGGTCCGGCCGGTACCGGGCGCGGACGGCCTCGTCGAGCTCGACCAGGTCCTCCACCGCCAGATCCGCCACCAGGCCGTTGCTCCGGTAGCTGGTCGTGGCATAGGCGTAGCCCAGCGCGTTCACCGCCGCCGCCACGGGAACGCCGCCGATGACGTCGTCGGGCAGCGCGAGCGGAAGGTCGGGGCGGACGTAACCGTGGGCGTAGACCACGAGATCGCCGTTCCAGTCGCCCGGGAAGCAGACCTGGTAGAGCGCGCCGGCGGGCAGCTCACCGGCCGCGCATCCGGCGACCGGCGTCTCCCCTTCGTCTACCGGGCCGGCGGGACCATCGGAATCGTCGCCGCATGCCGTCGCGAGCAGAGCGGAAAGCAGCAGGGCTGGACGGGCTCGGGAGACGTTCACGTCGGATCCTGCAGAGCGAGGATGGGGTTGCCCGGTGGCCTAGGGCTGGTCGCCGGCCCAGCGGGGGGCGATCTCGATGTCGAGTTCGAGCTGATCGAGCACCCGTTGCACGATGAAGTCTACCAGATCGGCCACCCGGGCGGGGCGATGATAGAAGCCGGGCGCCGCCGGCATTACCACGGCGCCCGCTTCGGTGACGGCGACGAGATTGCGGAGATGGACCAGCGAGAGCGGCGTCTCCCGAGGCACCAGGATCAGGCGCCGGCGCTCCTTGAGCGTGACGTCCGCCGCGCGCTCCACCAGCGAGCGGCTGGTCCCCCCCGCGATAGCGGCTACGGTGCCCATCGAGCAGGGGCAGATCACCATCCCCCGGGTGCGCCGGGACCCGGAGGCGGGTAATCCGCCGCGATCGTCGTCGGGGAACGGCGTCACCGAGGTCCAGTCGCCGCCGGTGGCGGCGCGGAGCGCGTCGAGGGAGTCGATGCCGCACTCGTCCCGCAGCAGGCGCATCCCATGGCTCGAGGTGATGAGCCAGACGGGCGCGCCGCCGCGGGCCAGCACCTCG
>DASUSR010000067.1:0-7398 GCA_036375015.1 Gemmatimonadales bacterium | reverse complement strand
TGCGCATCCACATAGAGGTCGATGGGCTGCCCGTCGATGTACTCCATCGCGATGTACGGGAGGCCGTCATCGGTGCTGCCGCCGTCCAGCAGGCGGGCGATGTTGGGGTGGTCAAGGGAGGCGAGGATCTGGCGCTCGGCGCGGAACCGGGCGAGGACGTGGTCGGTGTCCATCCCGCGCTTGATCAGCTTGATGGCGACCCGCTGCGTAAACGCGCCGTCGGCGCGTTCCGCGAGGTAGACCGCTCCCATGCCGCCCCGACCGAGCTCGCGAACCACCTGATAGGGCCCGATACGGCGGCCCTCCATCGACGCGCCCGGGTCGAACCCCGAAAGCTGGACCGCCGGGATCTGGATGAAGCCCCCCGCGCGATCGTGCGCGGCAAGCAGGCGCTCCACCTCGGCGCGCAGGCCCGTATCGCCTGCGCAGGCGCCCTCGAGAAACAGCCCGCGGTCCGGCTCGGGCAACGCAACGGCGGCGTGGAACAGCTCCTCGCAGCGACGGAAGCGATCGCTCGTCACCGCCGGCTCACGAGGGAGCCTCCGGCTCCCCGCCCTCAATCGCATCGTAGAGCCAGGCGCGCGCGAACGCCCATTCCCGCTCCACCGTGGCGCCGGAGACCTGCAGCACCTCGGCGATCTCCTCGATCGTGAGGCCGCCGAAGAACTTGAGCTCCACCACCCGACTCTTGCGCTCATCCAGGGCCGCGAGCCGCTGGAGCGCGTCCTCCAGGGCGATCAGCTCGACGTCCGGCCGGCCGGAGGGTGACTCGACGAGGCTGAGGGACACCCGCTCCGGATCGCCGCCACGCTTTCGCGCGACCCGATCCCGCGCGTGGTTCACCAGGATGCGCCGCATCATGTTGGCGGCGACACCGAGAAACTGGGCGCGGTTCCGCCAATCTACCCGGCGCTGGTCCACCAGACGCAAGTACGCCTCGTGCACCAGGGCAGTGGGCTGCAGCGTGTGCCCGGTTGCTTCGCGGCTCAGGTAGTGTGAGGCGAGCCGATGCAGCTCCTCGTAGACCACGGGGAGCATCTGATCCAGCCCCTGCTTGTCGTTCCGTCCCCAGGCGAGGAGCCACTGGGTGACCGCGCCTGACGGGGGCGGAGGAGCGTCGGTCATGCCGAAGGTGAGTTGACGGGTGAGGGGGCAACGCGGCTCAGGCTGCTCAGGGAGTGTACGGCCCCCTGGGCCATTCCTCAATAGCCAGGGGTGCCAGCGGGGCACCCATTCCGTCTGAGGGAGGATCTGGAAAACTCGGGCGTCTCTGATGGCACCGGGCTCACGGACGGCCCTACCACCCACGGTCCCGGTGATTCGGTCGAACGCCGTGTAAGCGGAAGATCCGGGACGACCCGACGCCTGCCAACCTCATACAGCCGAGCCACCTATGACATCCCGCACCCTTCGTGCTCTCTTCCCGGTCGTCTTTCCCGCGACCATGGCAGCCCAGGAGCCGGCAGCCGTCCCCCGGATCTGTCTTGCCCCCACCAGCGTCGAAGCCTCGATCGGGAGCGCTTCGAGCGTGGCCGACGCCGTCCGTGAGACGCTGACCAGCTTCCTCACCGGGCCGTCGATCGGGGTGTCGGGACTGTCCGCCCGACTCGAATCGCAGGTCCGTGAGGAGGCGGCCAACGCCGGTTGCCGCTACGTGCTGTTCACGGTCGCCAAGCAGCAGCGCAAGCAGGGCGGCGGCCTCCTCGGCCGAGTGGCCGGCGGAGCGGTCCAGCAGGGTGCCTGGCGAGCGGCAAGTGAGGTCGGGGGCACCGGGGCGGGCCGTGTCGCCGTGGACGCCGCCGCAGGCGCCGCCGGCGCCGCAGCATCCGACCTGGCCTATTCCACACACGCCAAGGACGAACTGTCGCTGACCTGGCGACTCGAGTCGGCCGACCGGAAGGTGCTGGTGGACAAGTCGGCCAAGCGGAAGGCGTCAACAAACGGGGAGGATCTGCTCACCCCCCTGGCCGAGCAAGCCGCGGAGACGGTGGCGGCCGCGGTGGCCGCGAAGCAATGATGGGGTAACTCAGCGCATGGGACCGTCGGGCACGCCGCCCGCACCCAGCCTGCCACCGGCTTGCACGTATTCCTCCCTGAGGAAGTCGAGCCGGTGCATCTGGTCGATCTTGTTGGTCAGGGCCTCCGTGTACGCATCGCTGTGCGAGGGTTCGGGGAGGCCGGCCTGTTGTGCCTTCGCCAGCTCGGCCTCAAAGGCGTCCTGCAAGGGCGCGAATCGGTCCTGTGCGGCCTGCAGATCGCCTTGCGCTGCCTTGAAGTCGCCCTCGATCTCCGGCAAGGCGCGGGGCGCCGGCGGCGGCTCGGGCGGCACCGGCTCGGGGGAAGGTGCGTTCTTACCACTCGTTCCCGAAGGCGATTGACCTGGCGCCGGCTCGGGCGGGGCGCCGCTGGTAGCCAAGGGGGATTGCCCCGGCGCTGGCTCGGGGGGCGCCGGCGGTGAGCCGCTTGTGGCAAGCGGGCTCTTCGGGGCCGGTGGTGCACCTTCCGCCGGCGCGGCGGGTGCGCCGACCGCCGGCTCCGGGGGCGCGGGAATGCCGCCCGGCGATGGCGGCGCGCCGAACCGCATGTTGACCGTGAGCGCGACGAGCGGAAAAGCCGCGAGGGCCCCCAGGAACACCGCGTCGCCGGTGCATTCGCTCGGGCTCGCGACGGCAGCCGCCTTGATCCCCGAAAGACCCGCTGCCTCACCGCGTTGCACCGAGAGCTGAAGCAGGCACCAGCCGTAGGTGGTGGCGAAGACCCCGGCGAACCGCTTCCCCGCCTGTTTGAGCATCGCCATGGCGACTCGGCTTCGGCTGTACTGTACGCCGCGCTCGACGGCCTGGCCCCATCCATTGGCTCCCAGCCCCAGGGTATGCCCGCTGATCGGGTCGATGCGCCACCAGCCGGCGAACGGCGCGCCTCCCGCCGGCACCGGCGCGCCCGGCGCAACCACCAGCCACCCCGAGCGCACCTCGTCGGCAATCCGCGTCCGTACATCCGGCGGCAGCACCAACCGGTCCACTGCGGCGGGACCTTCCGGAGGGATACGGACCCACTCGGCCGGCACGGCCATGGCCTCCCCTGCATTCCCGAGCCCTGCCGATCCGGGCAGCAGGAGCGCCTCGGCGTTGGTATCCAGGACTCCCTGGGCTACCCTGACGGCGACAGCATCAGGGACCATCAGACTGACGCCGACGTCGTTCGCCACGATGTCAGTCGCCGCCACGACCGCGAGGCCGGCTTCGGTCGCCGCAGGATACAGGTGATTGGTGAGCAGCCCGGACCGGTCGATGTGCACCACCTCGCCATGACGACCCCACTGGAAACGCGCCGCGGCCAGGGCGTGGAGCGAGCTCACCGTGGGGACGACGGCTTCACGATTCGGCTCCGCGCCGCTCCGAAGCATCTCGCGAGTGCCGCGGATACTCTGGGCCAGGAGATGGCTGACGAACGCCGGATTGGGGCGGCAGGGCACCGGCAGCAACTCGGTCCGCATCGTGAGCGCGAGCGCACGGGTGAGCCGAGCGGCCTCATTCGGCTGGAATGCCGGGAGCGGCCCGGCCCGTCGTGCCGGCCCCACCAGGTCGAACACCTCTCGCCGCGTGCGCCGGGCCGAGTCGCCGGGCACCTGAAACTCGTACTCAAGCCAGACGGCGCTCAGCGCACTGGAGGGCGTGGTGGATTCCTGTCCAAGCGCGGAGGCGATCCCCTGACCAAGACCCGCCATCCCGCCGCCTGGAGCGACATCGGGATCGTCGCCGCTCGCGTCCAGTATGCCTCCCGCGACGACATCGCCGCCTACCAGGAGCATGGCGCTCCATTCGTTCGTCTCCAGCAGCCGCGCCCGCGGGTTGCCGCTCGCCGGCGGACGTCCCATCTCCACCCATGCGGTCGGCCAGAACTGGAGGACGATGGGTGTACCGATCAGGTCGGCCGGCCTGAGTCGATGCTCCATCACAGTCCGCTCAGACCCTCCCTGGCCGGCCCATCGTTCGGCGATGACGCGCACGATGATCTCGTGATAGGGCGCGGTTCCCGGCACATCAGCCAGCGTCAGCGTTTGCTCCGGCGGGCGCGCGACCGCCGCGGCATCGGGGGGCCGCGCCTGGACGTCCACATCGCGCCAGGTGTCGCCGTCCAGAAGCTGCACCCACCAATGATCGCGCAGCGCCTCCAGCGCCTCGCCGACCCTGCTCCCGCGCTCGGCTTCGGGGTTGCGGGGTCCGAGATCCCGGAGCAGCCGCGTGCTCTGGTTCTCGACTCGAGCACTCAGCTCGGCCGCCGCACGTGCGAGCGAGTGTTCGCGGGAACCCAGGCTCGGGTAGCGCGCCGCAAGCGCCTGAGGGCGCGGATCGGTGACGCTCGGCGCCGGGAGTCTCGGGTGGCGAGCGGCGAGGTATGGAAGCAGGTCCGCCGCCTCGCGGTACGTCATTCGGGTCTGCGCGAGACGCACGGAGCCACCCGCCCGCTCCAGGAGGGTGGCCAGGAGCAGCGCGCGATCCAGGCTGTTGCCTCGCCGGTCCATGAGGACGCCGGCCGCTCCTCGCAGGACTCCCCGGTAGGGAATCCACAGGGTGCTGTCGCGCACCCACTCCGCAATGCGGGCCGCATCTTTGCCGAGCCTCGAGACGACATAGTCCGGATCCCAGTCGTCCCGGGGCGCGGTGCGCCCGTAGTCCTCGATGGCGCGGAGGCCGGACTGCAGATCGGTGAGATCGCCCAGGGGTGCCGGCTGGGTGTCTGCAGTGGTCGACGGTCGCGCCGTGGGGGCTGCCGAGGTCGGGCGCTGGTCCCGCATGAACAGAACCGCCAGCGCACAGAGAATCGGGGCGGCAACGGCCGCAGTGCGTAGCTGCGCTCGAGACAAGGGCACCAGGTATTCTCCTCGCCGTGACCCGCCGGGCCCCTCAGCAGGCCGGGTTACATGCCGTCACGTTGAGCCGATACTCCGCACTCGCTTCGGACCCGGGTGTCGTTCTGGTGAAGGTCCGCACCAGAGTCATCTGTTCTTTCCCCTTCACGACGGTGAATTCGACCGGCCCGGAATTCACACCCATCGCGCGCCCCAGAATCCAGCGGCCGTCCTGAGGCGGCCGTCAGCATGAGGCCTAGCACGGCAGCAACGCGGCTTGCGGCCAGCCGGGCGTGCCCACAGGTGGCCCCCATGCGCTCCTCACTGTCGATGCTCCCAGCCCAGTCGGGACTCACTGTATCGGTAACGCCCCGCTCACCGTGCCCTTGCCTCATCACCCCATAGTATGAGGCACGAACGTCGGGTACCGGGCGTTAGTAGGGTACGCGCCCTCCACGTCCGTGCCCGGCCAGGACCCGGCCGAAAGAGCGGGCACGCTGGTACCGGCGAGAGGAGCCCCGGCATGAGGGTGGGTGAGGGTGTGGGCGTTATGGCGGGGCGTTAGTCCCAGGGGTGCGATCGGCTACCCCGAGCCCGCACGGAGGAGACTTCCCCTTGGCAACAGTCCACTGATCTTCGTCAGCATCGTATGCTCGCGTTCCTGCTCGGCTTGGCAGCGCTGGAAGTGCTCCAGGAGATGCCAGCCTCCGTCCCCCTCTGCTCCGGCCTTACGATCGTCACGGCGATCGGCCGTCCGGAGGGCGACTACGAGTCGATCAAGACCATCACCGAGGCGAGCGACCGTGGCTTCACTATCGCCTACTCCGCCCAAGTGCCGACCAACCGCGGCTCGCTCCGCAACTGGAACATGCGCCGGGTCGTGCTGCGCCAGGACCTTGGCACGGCCACGATGGACGCCCACTTCTTCCACTCGAAGGGCTCGCAGACCATTCCCGGCAGCACCGCGCTCGGCGTGTCCACCGCCGTGCTCCGCTCGCTCAAGCGGACCGGTGCAGCCGAGCTGGGCCTCATCGCTGAAGGCAATCACGGATACCCCGCCGACCGCTCGAAGGCACCGAACCTCTACGACTACGAGGAAACCTGGAAGCTCCGGCGCGTAGGCACGGCCACGGAGCCGCTCCGCCTCACGGTCAATGACGCCATGGTCACGCTTCCGGCGGTCCACGCCCGGGGCTCGTACCTCGGCGAGAAGGTGGACTTCTGGTTCCTCGACGACGAGGAGAACCCGCTGGCGCTCCAGTACCAGTTCGCGAGCGGCGGCGAGGTCCCGACCGAGGCGTGGCACCTTCGGGTGGTGAAGATCTCCCACCGCTGCGCCGGCAACGCGCGCACGACGGCGGAGGAGCGCATCGCCCGGCTCGAGCAGGCGCTCCGCGAGCAGCGCCGGGCGGTGGTCTACGACCTCTACTTCGACTTCAACAGCGACGCGATCCGTGAGGAGTCCGAGCCCACCCTGGTCGAGATCGCCGAGGTGCTGCGGCGCAACCCGGACTGGACGCTGGCGATCGAGGGACACACCGACGCCGTCGCCAGCGACCGCTACAACCTGGAGCTCTCCTCCCGCCGCGCGGCCGCGGTGAAGGCCGCCCTGGGCACCCGGTTCGGCATCGTCGGCTCGCGGCTCACCACGGCCGGGCTCGGTGAATCGCGCCCCCAGGATCGCAACGACACGGTGGAGGGACGCGCCCGCAATCGCCGGGTGGAGCTCGTCCGCCGATGACCGCCGGCGCGCAGCTCCGCGGTGGCCCTGACTCCGCACTCGGCCCAAGGAGGTACCCCGTGCTGACCAGTACCCTGCCCCTCGTTGCCGGCGCGCTCGTCGCGGCGATGGCCGCGCCGGACAGCAACGCCGCGCGTCGTAGCGCTTTCAACGCCGAGGACGTGCTCGCGAAGAGCCGGGCAGCCTACGCGGCGCTCACATCGTACGCCGACAGCGGGACGGTGGCGGACGAGTCCAGCGGCTTCACGACCCACTCCACCTTCCGGCTCCGGTTCAGCCGCAAGCCGCATCAGCTCCTGATCGATGCCCGGATGACCGAGTCCACGTATAGCAACGGTCATCGCGTACCGCTCAACAAGCACTTCGTCCTCTGGCTGGAGAATGGCGACCTGCAGACATGGCGTGGCGCGACGCAGGAGCACGAGACCTACCCCGCCGCTGGCGGGCAGCAGGTGAACGCCCTCAAGGGGGCCAACATCGCCACGGCGGGTATCTCGGTACTCATGCCCTCCCTCCTGTACACGAAGGCGGGGATGGCCAGTCCGGTGCATGCCACCGAGGACGCCGAAGCCGCCGGCTTCGAGACCCTCGGCGGACGTCGGTGTTACCGCATCATCGGCGTCGAGCGGTGGCGCTATCCGAGCGGCAGGGAGACGGGCGTGCGGGCCATCACGCTCTGGATCGACGCGGAGACGTACCTCATTCGCAAGATCGTCCAGGACACGCCCCGCTCGATGCGGCGGGGCGTGATCAGCCGGCGGATAACGACCATCGAGCCCCAGGCGAACCCCAGGCTCGAGCCGGC
>DASUSR010000066.1:0-2128 GCA_036375015.1 Gemmatimonadales bacterium | reverse complement strand
AGATCCTGTCGCGGATCGCGGAGCCCACCACCGGCCGTGCGGTGCTGCACGGCCGGATCGGCTCGCTGCTCGAGGTCGGCACCGGGTTCCACCCGGAGCTCACCGGGCGCGAGAACGTCTATCTCAATGGCGCGATCCTCGGTATGCGCCGGGCGGAGATCGCCCGCCAGTTCGATCGCATCGTGGAATTCGCCGAGGTGGAGCGCTTCATCGACACGCCGGTGAAGCATTTCTCCAGCGGGATGTACATGCGGCTGGCGTTCGCGGTCGCCGCCCACCTCGAGCCGGAGATCCTGATAGTGGACGAGGTGCTCGCGGTGGGGGACGCGGCCTTCCAGCGGAAGTGCCTGGGCCGGATGGAGGACGTGGCGCACGGCGGGCGCACCGTGCTCTTCGTCAGTCACAGCCTGGACGCGATCCGGCGCCTGTGCGGCCGCTGCCTGCTGCTCCAGCACGGCCGGGCCGAGGCGCTGGGGGAGACCACCCAGGTCATCGCCCGCTACCTGGCGGGCACGACGCGGGAGCGGGGGCCGGAGGACTGGATCGAGCTGGCCGGCCTGCACCGGGCCGGAACCGGGACGGCCAGGTTCACGGCGGTCCGGTACACCAGCGGCAGTCCCGAGTTCGCCGGGCATCCCTATCCCGGCGGCCCGCTGGAGTTCGAGCTCGCGATCGAAGCGGAGACCAGCCTCTCGATCGACTCGATGGCGGTCAATCTTTCCTCGCCGAGCGGCACCCTCCTGGTGAACGCGGACATCTTCGCCATCGGGCAGACGGCTCGGCTGCGGCCGGGCCGCAACCTCGTGCGGTTCCAGATCGACGCGCTCCACCTGTCGCCGGGCACGTACGCCTGCGGGCTCTGGATCGGCGGCGGGTTCGGCCGGCCGATCGACCACGTCGAGTCGGGCTTCTCCCTCGAGGTGGTGAACGCCTCCGGCCCCGGATTCGGCCGCACAGTGCGAGGGCTGGTCCCCTGCCGGTTTCGCTTCGTCCAGAGCGACGGACAAGCGTGAGCGAGACGGTCGCAGGGCTCGTCTCGGTCGTCACGCCATTCCTCCACGCCGCTCCCTTCATCGCGGAGACGATCGACAGCGTGCGGGCGCAGACCCACACCTCGTGGGAGCTCTGGCTGGTGGACGACGGGTCCTCCGACGGGAGCGCCGAGGTGGCGCGCCGCTACGCCCGGCAGGACCTACGGATCACGCTGCTGGAGCAGCCCGACCGCCGGAGCCACGGCGCGAGCGCCGCACGCAACCTGGGTCTCGCCCGCGCCCGGGGGGAGTTCATCGCCTTTCTGGATGCCGATGACGTCTGGCTGCCGGAGAACCTGGCCGAGCAGGTCCGCCGGCTCCGGGCCGAACCCGCCGCCGGGGTGCTGGTCTCGCGCACGCAGTACTGGCACAGCTGGTCAGGTGATCCCGGGGCCCCGCGCGACCACACTCCCGGCCTCCGGGTCCCGCCCGGCCGGCTCATTACTCCGCCGGAGTTCCTCAACCGCTGCATCCAGGGCAAGGCGACGGTGCCCTGCCCCTGCGGCATCCTGGTGCGCCACGACGCCCTCCGGCGGGTCGGGGGCTTCGAGGAGCGGTTTCCCCGGCTCTACGACGACCAGGCGCTCTACGCGAAGCTGTTCACCAGCACCTCGGTCCTGCCGGTGGACGAATGCTGGTCCCGCTACCGGCAGCATCCGGGGTCCACCACGATGACGGCGGCGCGGGAGCAGAACCGCAGCTGGCGCCGGGCCTATCTCGCCTGGCTCGGGGACTACGTCCGGCACGACCCCGCTACGGCGGCGGCGCTGGCGCCCGCGCTCCGGCGCGAGCTCTGGCGCTGCCGGCACCCGGTGGCCGACCGCCTGCTGGACGAGCTCGCCTTTCTTCGCCGGCGGCTCGCGCGCCTCGCAGGTGCCCCATGACCGCCGGCCCGTGCGTGTCGGTCGTCCTCATCTTCCTGGACGGGGAGCCGTTCCTGGACGAGGCCATCCGCAGCGTGCGAGGGCAGACCCGGACCGACTGGGAGCTGCTGCTGGTGGACGACGGCTCGCGGGACGGGAGCGGCGAGACCGCGCGGCGTCACGCCGCCGAGGAGCCCGAACGGATCCGCTATCTGGAGCACCCCGGCCACGCGA